>NZ_JARXVX010000003.1:0-388295 GCF_029892205.1 Polynucleobacter sphagniphilus | reverse complement strand
TGACCGCTAAACTACAATAACTGAGCCTTCAAATACTAGAGCCTTGACGGTCACGCTGAATCTGAAACAGGCGGTCACGATCGCTGAAATACGCATATTACGAATGGTGGCGATGTTTAAATGCAAGCAACGAATATCTTGATTGCTGTGCAAAAGGCGGTAAAAACCACCCTTTAGCCGATACCTATGCACTATTCGGGGATGTAAACGTCTCATGGGCACAATGGTGGATCAAAGTCGGCAAACGTATTTTTAGTGAGAGGCGTCAATACCCTAAGGTTCGCGCAATCGAGCAAGAAGAGGCATTAAGCAAGTTGGAAGTTGAGGCAAAGGATTTCTTAATCCTCGATATCCCTTTACATCTGCGTCGAGTAACCATTCTTGAGCAAATCAATAAGCTCTTAGATCAGCATCATGATGGCAAAAACTTGGATGTGAGAGCTCAAAGTACCGCTTTAGTGCAACTCGAAACTACTAAGCTACAACACAAAACCGTCCCAATCTTAGTGGATGTTGCAGAAATCCTGCATCGCAACCCCGGCATTCAACTGTATCAACTGGCTCAAAGAGCAAAACTAGCTGAAATCCACCTTGGTAGGAAAGTTCAAGAATCTAATAGCGCAGAGCAAGAGAAGCAAAGACGCCAAATGGCTGCCAGTAGATATAAAGAGCAAGCAGAAAGATTGGTTTACAACGCGGCAAGACTGAAGTTCCCATCAATTGAATAAGTGTTATTACAGTTAAGGATAAGAAATGACTATTCAAAGTACGGTACTGATTGGCAATGGTGTAAATCGCATTATCAAAGACAATCCAGATGAGAGACAAATCTCATGGAAATCTTGTTTAGAACAGATGGCTGCCGCTGCACAACATAAGGTTCGTGATATTGATCAAAAGCCACTGACCTTAGTCTTTGACGAACTGCTTCTCAAAAATCAAAACTTATCAAGAAATGATTTGCAATATATTGCAATGGGGAAAACTTTCACCAATGGAGAACTTGATCTAAATCACGCACTTTCTTGCCTTAGTAAAAACATCTTAACGACCAATTTCTGTGCCCCTTTTGCGATGTATGGTTGCGGATTTAGTCCAGACCATCTTGATTTTGCTATATCAACACCATTGTTTCCCAATATCACCGAAAACACTTTCTCGATATTTAGGGGAAGAAAAATGAGAAACAAGACGTATTGGAATATTAATGGCAGTTCTCCAACGTCAACTAGCATCACTTTGGGGCTTAGGCAATATGCCCGATATCAAAACCATATCTCAAATTACTTGTTTAGCACTATTTCATACTCAAAAGTAAAAGGTCTTTATTCACCGCTATATCGACCAATCCCAGATTTTGAGTTTGAAAAGAGTGGTGATCCTTATTCTTGGGTGGATCTGTTTTTGCGTGACCATATTCATATGGTTGGGCTTGGGATGGACTATTCCGAATCCATTTTATGGTGGCTCATGACAGAGAAGTTTTGGATGCAACGCAAATATCCTAAATATATCGGTGGTTTGACCTATCATCATGTCGAGGTTGAGAAGCCTTCGACACATGAGCGGGTGAAGTTAAATATGTTGGAAGATCTTGGCGCTAAAGTAAATGTAGTTAAGGCAAAAGACTACAAATCTGGACATTTAAAGATAGCAGACGCAATTAAACCTGGCATTGTTAAGTTGCTTAAGGCCAAGGACTACAAAGGAATGTACAAGCTCTCCCTTAAGTAACCCTTAAATTAATTCCACTGCATTTCTCATAAGATCTGGATTGACGTCGATATATTTCTGAGTAACAGCAATTGATTTATGTCCCGCTAATCCAGCTAACACCCTTACTGAGATGCCTTTGTTTGCCAGCGTAGTAATGAAGGTTCTGCGCCCGCTATGACTAGAAGCCCCGGCGATACCAGCGTTGCGGTAAGCCCAAAAGAACCACTGACATAAGGAGTTTGCCGAGAATCCCAATCTATTGGCTGTATGAAAAAATGGTATCTCCGGGAAACGTGCATAACGAGTAGCCAAATAGATTGCCAGTTCATCTTGTAATTTCTTAGGTAAAAATACCGTTCTAGGTTGCCCACCCTTAGTCTGCGCTGCGCTTAAACGTACTTCATTGCGAATCGTGCCATCTTCATTCACAACGTCCCGCATTTTTAAACTGGCTATTTCGGCAACGCGAAGCCCGGAATAACAGCTAGTCAATATCAGCGCCCTATCCCGCTCAGGGTACTTCTTAGTACTTACGTATGCCAATACTTTATCTAGCTCTTGGGATGTCAATGTTTTAGCTTGTGCCATTTGTTTTTCCTTTGCAGTTAATAAAAAGCATGTGTGTAGTGTGTTTTCTTTTGTGGGAAAGGTCGACCTCTATTTGCCATGAGGCGCTTTTGAGTTCTTTTGGTTTGTCATGTTTGCACTAGGTTTTCCAGTAAAACCATAGGTTTCCAAGATCTTCCAAGAATCAACAACTTGCGTCATTCATAAAAGAAAAGCATTTTTTTCTTATGTGCACACTACGCTTAATATTTAGCTGTTTTGTGTGAGATCTAGACAACAAATTGACTAAGAATTTGGGGTATTTGCATGCAAATACTGTGAGTTTTTGACACGCCGATTAAAACACCTCAAATCCACGCTGTATTGCATTTACGCAATCTCAGCTACCCAAGCTTATGAATGCAAAAAAGCCCTGTTTTAAAGGGCTTTTTGAGGGGTTTTATTGCTTGATTAAGCCAATCCAAGTTGCTTAATAATCCACTGGGCTAGGACGGTTGCCACTACCCCACTAATAAAGTACGCAAAATATAGAAGTCTCTGATTTCCGCTTTGTCTATTCCGCTCTTGAGTTTCCCCCAAATCTTTGATTCGGTTTCTCATGGCTATTCGGAATCCAGCATTTAGATCCAAATTACCAAATGAAGCATCAGTATGCCTAAGATCTTCTAAGGAATATTGCTCTATTTCTGAAATATCTCTTGATACAAGATATTTTTGAAAATGAGACATTACCTTTAGCTTTTCTTCATTCTGCATATAAACACCAAATTAGTTATGAGCTTCATCCTAACTTAGATTATTTTCACTGCCAAGTATCTAGCGCCACATTTGTAGCTAACAATACTGGTAATTTAGCTCCAGCGTTTTTACATTGCCTAACCTGCAGATCCCACTCTTCTCCTACAGAATGCTCAGAGTCATCAATATGCAAGTGCAATTCCTTGCTATCCTGCAAGTAAGCGCAAAAGCCTGGCACCTGCGTTTTAGTTTTAGCTAGCGGATCGTAATGCAAGATCCAGGACATGAGCAAATTGGGCGCTTTTGGTAAATCGGTTTGCTCCAGGTATTTGAGCACTTTGATTTGAGCGTCTGATTTAGCCCTAAATTCCCAATGCGCATAGTCATAGAAATCAACTAAATACTTTTGATTGGGGTTATGCAACTCAATAGAGCCGTTATAGGTAGCGCGATTGAAAACACCTTTGCCATAAGAATCCATATACTTTTCATTAATAAACAATCTGACTGCAATTTCTCTCATTTTTATCTCCTTTTTGATGAGTAGTGTTGCAAGTCGCGCAGTTTGAGTTAGTTGCAAGAAGAAGAGATCTCAAAAGATCCGTTACTACGAGTTAGTTACTTCCCTCAAGAGAGGGAAGTTTCTTTTCTAGTTGCTTTGGTTTACTGGTCAGAGTTTGCCATTTGCTACTGGAGTTACGTAGTTACTAACTCAACTACGCAGTAACTTCTTTTTCTTCTTTGCAACCTACTCTAGTTGCAACCGAGCGACTCACAAAAATATTTATCTCTTGATAAGAAATACCATATTTTTTCTGTCCAAAATGCTCTGCTTTAGGTGAATAACCAAATAGAGGTCGCCCTAAATCCTTGATCAGCCATAAATTGCATGTGTAACCCACTTTAGACAGGAGAACACTATGGGCGCACCAAATGCATTAAATACCCTGCGATTTGTAGACGCTGCAAGACCAAGATCCATGCCAGCAGTACAGCAAAGACGTAATAAATTAATTAATAAGCTTTGGGAGCAGATCCAACTAGCCAAAAGCCAACTTGAACATACCCACTTTGTCGTGAAACGCAGGGTTACCGTTAAAGACTTAGAGGGTAACTACAAGAGCATTGAACGCCCTAAACGCATTAGACTCTGGTGGTTTATGGCTGCAGATGGCACCTTATGTCTATCTGTTTTTTATGGCAGCAAACGCTTAGAGCTTGTGCCAGGCAAAACCTTTATTTCGGTAAAAAATATGAACGATTTAATAAAGACATTAGAGCTTCTTAAGTCTGAAACGGAGGCTGGCAGCCTGGATACAGCTATTGAGGCAGCTAGCGGGGCGTTGAAATTGAACTTCAATAGAAACAGATAGTTAGGAATATAACCGTTACTTAAAGTAACGCTTGATTTATTGGAAGTTGATAAGAAAAGCTAAATACTTTATGAAGCGATATAAGGCAACAGTCAATGCTGCGGGAATGTGGGTAGAAACTATTCTCTACGCCCAAAATCCGGCCCAGGCATATAAGCTGTTTCAAGCTATCTTTGGCGCCAATAACGTGCCACATCAACCGCTACAGATTGGTTAACTATGAGATTTGATGAAATAGCACCTCAAAGGCCATTAAGCCCTGAGCAAGCGAGACTTAAATCAATGAAGGATCGTGTAAAGCGAGACCAAGAGGCTATAAAAGCAGAGCGAGCTAGGCAGAAAATTAAATCTGGGCAACTACAGTTAGTCAATATTAACTCTACTTAACGAGTCTAAATACATCTAAAGCTGAATTATTAGGATCCTCTAGAAGGGCTAACTTATCAATCCAGTAGCTAGCTTGTCCTAGAGCTCCTGCAAGAATATTCGCAAATGCTTGCACCTCGTATTCGTAACTTACCCCTGACTCTTTTCCAAATATTGCCGGAGAGCCTACATACGAGAGATACGAATAAATCTCAACTTTATCTGTTTTATTGTTATATGACGTAGAAAATGGCCCAGCAGATCTATTCATTCTATTTACAACTTTAAGAACATCGAACTCATCTGCTTTAGAAAAATCGACCGGAAGAATAATTACTACTTCACCTGAAATATTTTTCTCAACAAACTTTATAGATGTATAGTGATCAAATATTTGTTCATAAAACTTCACTTGATCTTTAAGCATCCATAGGCCCTCCTCTTCATATGGCTCTGAATAGCTATAACCACTACTATCAGCCTTTATTGAATTTAGTGACATCTGAAAAAATATTATCGAATATGCATCTACAATTAAATCTATTACTTTTAAATTTGACATATAAACCCATTTAACTTTGCATGTATGGCTTATTTCTATCTTGAATGGTTATAAAAGTAAATACAAATACAGAAATATTTTTAAAAAATTCCATGTCCAAAACCATTATTTTCGATACCGAAGCTACAGGCATTAAAGAACCCGTATTAATAGAAGCTGCTTGGGTTGAGCTCGAATCCATTGAGCCCTTTACTGTTACCAACCCATTTGTACAGCGGTATAACCCTGGCAAACCGATTGCATTTGGTGCACTTGCTACCCATCACATCATGGATGAGGAATTGGTTGATTGCCCGCCAGCGGCTAGCTTTACCTTACCCGGACACGTGGACTACATCATTGGGCACAACGTGGACTTTGACTGGGAAGTAATTGGTAAACCTGAAATCAAACGCATCTGCACTCTAGCCCTAGCTCGCAAGCTTTGGCCTAATTTGGATAGTCATAACCAAAGCGCACTGATGTATTACCTAGAACGAGCTACAGCACGTGAGCAATTACGTAATGCCCATTCAGCAATTGCAGATGTGGGTATTTGTGCTGTGATCCTAGATCACATATGCCAAGAGCTAGACATCAAAACTATTGGAGGTTTATATACTGAATCTGAGAAAGCTAGAACTCCAACAACGATGCCCTTTGGTAAACATAAAGGCATGATGCTGACGGATGTTCCCAGCGACTACAAGCAGTGGCTACTGACTCAAGGGGATATCGATCCATACCTACGGAAGGCTTTGGGGGCATGAGTCCTAAAACCTTTAGCCCATAAATTTAATACCACCTATAAGCAAGTAAAAAAGCCGCTATTAAGCGGCTTTAATCAAACTCTAGTTTTTCGTAGATTCAAACACGAAGTGCAACACGGTTTAAGGACTGCATAAATACTTCATTGGGGGTTTTAAATCCTAATCGTTTTCTAGGTCGGTTGTTTAAACGATCTTGGATCATTCTAAGCTCCTTATCGGTCACAGTAGATAGCGGTCTCTTTTTGGGGGTGTATTGCCGCAATAGACCATTGAAGTTTTCATTTGATCCACGTTGCCAACTAGCAAACGGATCCGCAAAGTACGTCGTTGATTGAAGAGCTGTATCAATCCTGGCGTGCTCGGCAAATTCCTTGCCGTTGTCAAAAGTCAGGGTTTTAACGAGTGGGGTCACGGCGTTTAATTTAGTGATGATGGCGCTACTGACTAAATCCGACGTCTTGTTCTTGACCTTAGCCAAAACGGCATAGCCACTCTTGCGCTCAACCAAGGTCACAACAGCTTGCTTGTGGGCCGCTCCAATTACAGTATCGCCTTCCCAGTGGCCGACTTGGGATCTTGTCTCAATGTGCGCTGGGCGCTCACTGATCGGCCGCCTACCTACTATTTGGCCTCTGCGATCACGGCCGCTGGCATAGCGTTTCTTGCGCTTTTTTTGGCAACGCAGCTGCTGGTAAAGATTGCCGCCAGCGGCTTTATCGGCGTAGACATGGCGGTAGATGGTCTCATGACTAATGCCAACCTGATTGGCAATTTGGACGGGGCTCCACTGAGCTAAGAGGCAATCGACTGTCTGATTCCATTGATCGGCTGTTATTTGGGCGGCATTACGGCAGCCTAATGAGCGTTCTTCTGCCAACAGGCAGGCTTGCTTGGGACGGTAACCTTTGAGCCCCGTATTGCGAGCAAGCTCTCGGCTAATGGTCGACTTATGCCGATCCATCAGTTGGGCTATTTGAGTTTGGGTTTTTCCGTCTTTCATGAGGATATAAATCTGATATCGTTCAGTTTGGCTAAGGTGTTGATAGGTCATGGCTACTTTGACTTGCAGGTCTAGAAGCTTTGGATACTAAAACATCCTTAGCCTCCTTAACTAGTTGTTCAAAGTTGCACTTCGTAGTTGAATCCACCCACTCCTTTAAGGTGAAGATTATCAAAAATCCTCTCTTCTGGAGTGGTACTAAAAATCAGGTCAGTTCACTACTAAACGCAATAAATGAAATAAGTGAAACATCTTTAAAATAATTCATACCGGAAATAGTGGGTTACACAAGGATAGGCCCATAAGTTAACTACTCGCAATAACTTGCTCAAGCGCAACAGACGCTTTAGTTTTAAAACGCTCTTTATGTCTGAGCAAGAAAAAAGCACGTTGGGGTAATGCAATATTGACTTTACTTAGCAATCCCGCACTCAGATAAGACATTACAACCATTTCTGACAATACGCTAGCGTAGGGTCCAGCCAATACTGCCGACCTAACCGCCTCATTAGATGGGAGCGTGATCTCAATATCCAATGCTTTTGAATCAATGTTATTTTCATTGAGCATAGCGAAAAAAGCCGCTCTAGTTCCGGAGCCAGATTCGCGCAATACCCATCGACCACTCAGAAGATCTTTGGGATTGATACGTCTTTTTTTTGCCCATGGATGATTGGATGCAACTACCGCGACAATGTTATCTTGAGCAATCTTTCTAATATCTAGACTCGAGTCTTCAATACCTCCCTCAACGAATCCAATATCTACCAAACCATTTAAAACCGACCTTGCTACTTGCTCTGTATTACCAATCCCAAGGTGAATATCAATAGAGGGGTATTTCTGCTTAAATTTAATTAAGAGGGGCGGCAACCAGTAACTAGCGATAGTTTGACTTGCCTGAACGCTTAGGCTTCCACGTATTTCACCGCCAAGCTCTAAAAGCGTTAATTCAGCAGCCCAGGCTTGAGCGAGCACCGCCCGAGCTTCAATCAAAAATATTCGACCATTTGGATTGAGCTCTATACCCCTTCCCACTCGATCAAATAACTGGGTTCCATATCGATCCTCCAGTACGCGAATTGCCGCACTCACCGCAGAAGGTGTGAGCGCAAGAATATTTGCTGCCTGTGTTAGATGCCCACGCTCTGCTACCTCTACAAATATGCGCAATTGTTCAAGCGTCATATTTTTCCTTCATTTATGTATGTCAATTTAAATACTACTTATATTATTCGTTTTTAATAAACATTACATCAATTATTTATAGATATATTTAATGATTAATTACGGAGATACTTGCTCATCAATGCAAAACCGAGAGCAAAATGAGAAAAGCGATAAATCAATTAACACCAGGGCTTTCACTTTGCGGGCTGATTACCCTCTCCTCTTATTATTTGGAATACCTTGAAATTTATCTATTCGAGCGCGCGTGGCTAGAAACGCTGGTCATGGCAATATTGCTAGGCAGTGCAGTGCGTACCTTTTACCGCCCCAATTCTCGTTTCGATACAGGAATCCATTTTGGAGCTAAGACATTACTTGAAATAGCAGTCGTTTTACTTGGTGCATCAGTTAGCGCTTCTGCAATCATGGCGCAAGGTGCCAGTCTTATTGGAGGTATTGCGCTAGTAGTTGTAATTGCGATTATTGCAAGCTACAGCATTGGCAGACTTGCTAGGCTCCCCAAAAAAATGGCAATTCTAATTGCTTGCGGTAACTCCATTTGTGGCAATTCAGCGATTGCAGCAGTTGCACCCATCATTGATGCAGATGGAAATGATGTAGCCTCTTCCATCGCCTTTACTGCCGTCCTGGGGATCGCGGTTGTTTTAATTCTGCCAATCATGATTCCTCTATTAAATTTGACCGTATTGCAATATGGCGTATTTGCTGGCCTTACTGTATATGCAGTACCACAAGTATTAGCAGCCACCACTTCTGTCTCTTTAATAAGCGCCCATATCGGCACACTGGTCAAATTGGTACGTGTACTGATGTTAGGCCCAGTGGTTTTAACACTTTCGATGCTAAATAGTAGAAATAGTGGGAAGCGTCTCACCCTTTCGCATATGGCGCCCTGGTTTATCGTTGGATTTTTATCATTAATAACAATGCGCTCTTTTAACCTTATTCCACAATTTTTCATAGAGCCCGCTCATATTTTTAGTAATCTTCTAACCGTAATGTCAATGGCAGCTTTGGGTCTAGGTGTTGATGTTCGATCTGTAGCACGCGCAGGATATAGGGTTACAGCCGTAGTGGTCTTATCGCTCGTGACTCTATTTGTAATCAGCTTTGTGTTAATAAAATTACTTGGACTTAATTAATTAGCTTGATTTCATTGACCTGTCCTGGGATTTTCAGACCAAACCCATAGGGGTGAATGTCAATTCTTTAAATGAGTTATTGATTCACTCTAAAAAACCGATCATTGTTGATTTTTGGACACCATGGTATGGTCCATGCCGGATATTTGACCCTACTCTTAAGGCAAGCGCTCGGCAACACCTAAATTAAGTCATTCACGTTAAAGTAGGTACTGAAGCAAACCCTATTGCAGGGCAGCAATTCAATATTCGCTCGATACCGACCTTGGTAGGCTTTAGAGGTGAAATTAAACTTAAACGAGTAAGCGGCGCACTACCTGCCAATCAATTAACTCAGTTTATATCTGCCCTAATGATCAAATAAAAATTCAAACTTTACAAAAGTGCTTTGCCAGCAACTCCATGACTGCAGCAGCGATCTCACTTGAGAGTGTGTAATAAATTTGTCTACCTTCTCTGCGGGTTTTTACTAACTTATTCTCCCGCAGAACTGTCAGCTGCTGGGACAGTGAGCGTTGGATCTTAATGCTGCCCACTGAGTATTGATAACCAAAAGCTAGTAGCTAAATATCAGTATGCGATTTTATGAATTTAAATCTAGCCCAACTAAACCATTAAGCCCAGCACAGGCGCGAATCAAAGCTCTGAAAGATCAGGCCAAGCGAGAACAAGCAGCAGTTAAAGCCGAGCGAGCCAGGCAAAAGATACAGGCTGCTCAAACCATCCTCAATCAATTAGAAAGTCATTCAATGTCAAAAACCTTTAGAGCATTACATAAACCCAATAACCCCTACTCCGCTTGGATTGGTATTGGAACCTATGGCTCATTTAATGATGCGCTAGCTGCGGTAATAAGAAAGAAGAAAGAAGGCTCGATTGCAGTGCAGATACAAGATAGCGCTAAGATGGTGGTTTATTCATCCTAAGAACTAGCGGCTAAATACTTAAGCGGATATTGTTCTCTATTAACGGAAAGCTTTGGAAGCTTAAGATCTAACTCTACGATTTCTCTGCTCAAACTCAATTGCCTCTTCTAAGATAGCTTTCTGTCTATCGGCCTCTTGCTTGGCTAATCTATCGCGCTCAATTAGTTTCTTGCCTGTAATCACTTGCTGATCATTTAGGAGAGACTCTAGCGTAGGCTTACTCTTCCCAAGGGAATCGTTCACGACTTAACTCCTCCATGATTTCACGCTTACTCTTGGCTGACTTAGTAGAGCGATTAGTCCCGTACTTTGCCCAGTGCGCTTGATCGGCATGAATCTCTTCCAGCTCACTTTTAGAGTCTTCTGCCAATGAGGTTTGTTTTTGGGGATTCATTTTACCGACGTATTCAAGGTCATTCGCGCTCATATTGCTATTCTAAGCGTTACTTAAAGTAACGCTTGTCCCAACCTAAGCTACCCGTAACTCCCGTTCTGCCCGCTTCTTACTGGGATAGTTATCAGCAGCTTTACTATCTGCCTCAATAAGCTTTCTAGTCGTAGTCCCACGCAATTGCTCAATAGCCTGTATTACCTGTAAATGGCTGTAGTGCCGCTCAATCATTAAGACACTCGTACCCATCTGCTTAGCTAGTGTATGTATAGGCACCATATCGTGAGTAAGTGCTAACGTGGCATAGGTATGACGCAAGCTATAGAACACTCGCTTTTGATTGGTCTTGGGATCTATGAGCAAGCCATGGTCAGCCAAGAAGCCATCAAACATATGGTTAAGAACATCACTTAAGTCTCTACCCTCTTTTGTTCTAAAGATGTAGTCATCATTGGTAGGTTTAATCAGTTCAACTAATGGATCCTTAATAGAACTAGCTACTCCATAGTTTCTAAGCGCAATGCGCTCCAAAACTCTGACGCTTGGTAAGCGTCCAATGATTTGCCTTTGCCCAGTTTTACCTTTAACCGTCATCTCGCAACTACGGTTTAGGCTATGCACTTCAATAACTTCTCCATCTTCATCCAATTGATCTGTGACCGTACTAATGGGGTTCACCATGAAACGGATTTGCTTCCACTTCATATCTAATAGCTCAATGCCTGGCCTTGCTCCTGTATCGACCAGCATCTCTACATAGTCTCTCAAGATCTCACGACGTTCACGTACATCCCGAGTTCTACTAGAGTCAATGTAAGGACTCAGTTGCTTTAGCAAGGCTCTAAGCTCATGCAATTCAAACGCTGGGCGACGAACACTTTCTTTAGTCTTGCCATCTAACTTAGGACGATTACTTTCAGTCAAGTAGCCACGAACAATGGCTTCGTCAAAAACTCTATTAAACGCAGCATTTTGAGTCTTACGGTTGCTATTGGATATTGCCAAGCCATATCTAGCTTCACGGTCATCGTAGTACTGCTGCAAGGCATCATAGTCAATATTGGTAATGAGTCGTTGCCCAAGACTGGGAATGAAATGTTCATTAATAATGCGGATGTAGTCTTTGTAGATTGACTTGCCCAAACCACCCTTTAAGTCTCGCTCCATGCGATCGATAGCCAGCATAGCGATATCTTTAAAGCGTTTGGTTACTACTGGGATGCCGGAGCGCTTACGTATTTCTGCTTCTACCAATAGCTCTTTAGCTTTATTAACTGCTAAGTCGTAGTTAGTTTCTTTTGTAGTAGAGCGTATCCACTTGTTGTCCACCTTATAGCGACATTGCCATACGGCACTACGCTCACGCTGATAGAGAGTTAAATTACGGTGTATCAGTTGATGGGTATCTTTTCTTTTAATTGACATATATGTACTTTAGTTTCTGATGGCGGCTTAGGACAACCGGTATTGGGAAAATTACCTGGTCAATACGCCCAAAGCAGACTGACTGATTAATGGCAATTCTTGGAATCTCATGGTGTTCTCTTGGTAATCGCGGCGTTACTTGAAGTAACGTCTGATCTATGCAAGCACTCATTGCGCCTCCAAATACATAATCCCGTGCTCTTCTAGTGCATCGCCAATAGCTGCCATTTCAATGCTAGAAAACACTGAATGCCCCAATCTTTGCTGGAAATAGTCATTTACAGCGAACAACGCACCCAAGTCGTCCATGTTTAATTCATCACCAAGGTTAATCTTGGCACTGGCATATGCTGACGTTTTTAAAGTGTCAAAAGAGATCACTTGATTAACAGCTAGATTACTTTGATTCATTTGCCTCTCCCGTATATATGGAGCTATCAATATCGATAACTCATATACGTACGATAGGCGTTTTGACCTACTTTTCGGATAAACAATCAATTCAAATCGAGTTTGTTAATAGCTTATAGAGTCAGGCTAGAGCAACCTAATTGGATGAATTACTTGGGGCAATTTAGCCAAAAGAACTTGTGGCAAAGTGTGGCGGTTAATGGAGAGATGTGAAGGAATGAGCGTTACTTTAAGTAACGCTTGGGATTCAATTCTTCTTTTTAAATAGGCCCATTGAATATAGTTTACCTATAGCAACTTGCACCAAGTCATCTCGCTTAACCTCAATCGCCACTTGAATAAAAGCCAACAGAGCAAACATCTGAGAAATTTTTAATACTTCAATAATTTCCTCATCCTCAAAATCTGGATACAAATTTCCGGATTTAACCCTTCTTGAGATTTGTTGAAATCCACCGTGGGTATAGCTGCTCATTGCTGACCATGCCTGCTTTTTTAAAGAAGATAGCGATCCGCTTTTGAATGCCTCAAGACCTTCAACCAGCTTCAATATTTCCCCAAATTCTTTCTTTACCCTATCTTTTTGGAAATTAACCAACTCAGCGTCTTCGGCACAATTCTTTAACCAAACACCTCTAACGAAGGTTTCGAAAATAGGTCGCACTAAACTAAAAGCAGATCCATATATCTTGCTTTTTATTAAAGTAATTGCTCCCAAGAAGTGTTCAATAACGGTATCAAATGCGCAAACTGATAATAACGACCGCTTATCCTTTGAAATATCTAATTCATTGAGATTATCTAAAATCCAGGCATGTAGGGCATAAGAATCATTAACATAATCTCCTACAGTCATTTTCGCTTTAGTCATTTTTTTACACCAACAAATAATGCATGCGCATAAAGGGCGGCATAAAATCGTTTTCCAGTTAATTCAACATTCACAATACTTCCAGATGCAACTGGATCACAGCGTAAATAATCATAAAGATACAAAGCTGCATTTCTTGCAAGTCTAAGCTTTGGAGGATACATAACCCTCTCATCATCTAAGTGAGCTAAGAATTTATTTCTATATTTCAGTACATCACGAACATATACCTTAAATTCTTTTTTACTAATTTTTAAGTGGCTATATAAACCCACCTCAAATCCTGCCCTATCCTCAACTACTTTTTTCCAATGGTGTTTTCCATCTTTATCGGCAAAGAGTTTGCACCAATCCAATATAGCTACATCCAAAAAATTACTGTTGGCTGCTACGTCATATTGCTCTTTTACTCTGATTTGCTTCCCTCTCCAGCCGGCTCGATAAAATGCAATATTTCTCATGGCGTGGCAACACAGTATAGTTACGCGTCTTATACGCTCATGCTTAGTGAGAGGCTTTGAATTACTCATACGCATAGCATACTTAAAAAGACAAAACCCCCACCATCGCTGATGAGGGTTTGCTTTTCTGGTGGGCCCACCAGGACTTGAACCTGGGACCAAAGGATTCCGGTTTGTGTTAGTTTCCTAACTCCCTGGACTATGCCTTCATCATATCGATTGCTCGACTTAGATGGGTGCCGTCTAGTCTCTACACCTTCAACAGCACTTTCATACTGAAGCTTGGCTCGGCGTTAGCTTGTGCAGCTTTTGGCTACATTTAGCTTTCTCCGAATTTGACACCATCCCTTATGCAGTTTCCACGCATAAGGCACAACTTTCGCTATGAGTCCTCTGCTCTAACCAACTGAGCTATGGGCCCTAAAACTGTTTTTACTACACACCTTACTGCTGGTGTTTTTTACTTCAAAAACCACACTAAAACCGCATTTACTACACACCATGAAAAATGCCCCGGTGTGTAGTCGGTGTGTAGTGAATTTTATATGTCTTAACCACCACTAACCTCTTGAATCTATTGAGGTCTTTGCTACAAGACCCCTAGGGCTTCTTTCTTATGAGGCCTCTGCTCTAACCAACTGAGCTATAGGCCCGTTAGTCTTTGACTCAATCCTCTTCCAGGAAGGTCTTGAGTTTGTCGCTGCGGCTTGGATGACGCATTTTACGCAAGGCCTTTGCTTCAATTTGGCGAATACGTTCACGTGTCACATCAAACTGCTTACCCACTTCTTCGAGGGTGTGGTCTGTGCTCATCTCAACACCAAAACGCATACGCAATACTTTTGCTTCACGTGGTGTTAATGAATCCAAAACATCCTTCACTACATCGCGCATAGAATCATGCAATGCAGCTTCAGCTGGAGCTAATGTATTGTTATCTTCAATAAAGTCGCCCAAATTCGAATCGGCATCGTCACCAATCGGTGTTTCCATCGAAATTGGCTCTTTAGCAATCTTCATAATCTTGCGGATCTTGTCTTCAGGAATTTCCATCTTGAGAGCCAAGGTTGCCGCATCTGGTTCATGACCAGTTTCTTGCAAGATTTGACGGCTAATACGATTCATCTTATTGATGGTCTCAATCATATGCACTGGAATACGGATCGTACGGGCTTGGTCAGCGATCGAGCGCGTAATTGCCTGACGAATCCACCAAGTTGCATAGGTAGAGAACTTGTAACCACGACGGTACTCAAACTTATCTACCGCCTTCATCAAACCAATATTGCCCTCTTGAATCAGATCCAAGAATTGCAAGCCACGGTTAGTGTATTTCTTAGCAATCGAAATAACCAAACGCAAGTTGGCAACCGTCATTTCACGTTTTGCTTCACGTGCACGCTTCTCGCCAGCAATCATTTGCTTGTTTACTTCTTTTAATTCCGGAAGTGGAATCACTACATTCTTCTGAATATCGATCAACTTCTGTTGCAACTCTTGAATAGCCGGAACATTGCGCTCCAAGAGTGCGCTGTATGGCTTGTTCTCTTTCAGTAACTTGTCTGTCCAAATTAAATCCATTGACATCTTAGGGAAGTCTTTCAAGACCTCACCACGATTGACGCCCACTTTATCGACCAAGAGGCTCACAATGCCGCGCTCCAACTTCCATACTTGATCTACTTGCGAGCGCATGGTGTCGCAAAGCTTCTCAACACTCTTAGCAGTCAGACGGAAACCAAGCAATTCAGCACGAATGAGTTCTTGCGCTTTAATCCAAGCTGGGCAGTTATAGCCCTCCTTTTCAAACGCACGACGCATCTTTTCTGCTTGAGCACGAACAATGGCAAATTTCTCTAAAGAGATCTGCTTCAACTCTTCAAGCTGCTTTGCATTTGCAGTAGCAGCACCGCCGCCACCGCCGCCCCCTTCATCGTCACCAACATCTTCGCCCTCTTCAGCATCTGGATCTTCTTCAGGCTCTTCAGGTCCTAACTTGATATCTTCTGCGTTGGGATCAACCAATCCATCAACAAACTGGTCAATTTCCATTTCACCGCTGGCAATTTTGTCAACGTTAGCCAGCATTTCAGCAATAGTGACCGGACATGCAGCCAAAGCCATCACCATGTCTTTGAGGCCTGCCTCAATCTTCTTAGCAATAACGATCTCGCCTTCGCGAGTCAGCAAGTCAACTGTACCCATTTCGCGCATATACATACGAACCGGATCAGTTGTACGTCCAAACTCTGAATCCACTGTTGATAAGGCAGCTTCGGCCTCTTCTTCGGCTTCTTCTTCTGTAGTGGCTGCTGATGCATTTTCGTTGAGCAACAGTGTTTCAGCATCAGGCGCCTGCTCATAAACGGTAATGTTGATATCGCTTAAGAGGCTGATCAATGTATCCAAGGCATCCGCATCAGATAACTCGTCGGACATCACGTCATTCATTTCGCCATGGGTTAAGTAACCCTTGGATTTACCCATCTTGATCAAAGTCTTCAAGCGGGTACGACGCAGCTCTTGTTGCTCTTCAGAGCCCAACTGCTGTGCCGCAAATTCTTTTAACAAGGCTTTTTCCTTGGCCTTACGCTCACGCGCCTTTTGACGATCCGTTAGGACAGGCTCGGCACCTTCGGCTGGAGCATCCGCTTTTGTTTTGCGTGCTTTTTTAACTTCTTCAACAACTTCAACCTGCTCTTCTGTTACCGGCGTTTTTTTGCCTTTAACTTCTTTCTCTACCTTAGGCTCTTCCACCTTAACTGCTTTGCCTTTTGTAGGCACCTCAACTTTGACTGCGGGCTTGGCTACTTTAGTAACAACTGCTGGCTTCGCTACCGTCTTGGCAGGCGCTTTAGCTGCTGGCTTGACTGGTGCCTTAGCCGCAGGTTTAGCTGCTGGCTTGACCGGCTTTACAGGAGTTTTTGCTTTTGGGGCTGGCTTGGCAGGTGCTTTTGCTTTAGGTGCTGGCTTAGCAACCGCCTTCACTGGCTTGGCTGGTGCCTTAGCCGCAGGTTTAGCTGCAGGCTTGACCGGCTTTACAGGTGCTTTTGCTTTAGGTGCTGGCTTAGCTAGTGTCTTCGCTTTTGGCGCTGGCTTGGCGGGTGCTTTTGCTTTGGCGCTTGCTTTTGACGCTGGTTTTGCAGGTGCCTTTGCTTTTGCTGCTGGCTTGGCTGCAGGTTTTTTAGTCTTGGTAGTTGGCATTTATAAGCGCTTATTTTCGTTACTGTTATCGGTGTCGACTCATTACAGGCAGTCACATCATCCACTTGCCCCAAATTTAATCAAAATAAAGCGCAAGTGGCTGAATTAAATCGGTTTTTTTCTGGGAATAGAGGATTATAGTCGATTACGACTTTTTTACCCCCGCCCTTACCTTAAATAAGGGGCAATTTAAGTATTTTTCTAGAGGGTAATCAGAAAATACTTAGTTAAATTTCAGTCTTTCGCCTAACTCACGATAGCGCGCCCGATCTTGGTCAGTAGCAGTCCCCCCAGAAATCTTTTGGGTGATGTCGGTCATTTCCTGCTTGAGATCGGTCAATTCCAGCTTTTTAAAGCTGCCCTCTAAATCAGCCATAGCACCCTCAAGGTCCAAATCCGACCCCATCACCCGCTTACGCAGTACTTCATACAAGGGGGCAAATTCACTACGTGATAGCTGCTCCTGAAATAAAGCAAAAGATCCGGCGCCAACACTGGGTGGCTTACCAGCCTCACCCGGGATTAGCTCAACTAAATCACATTGCGCCAATAAATCTTGCATCAAGGCAAATGCCTTTTCTGAGCGTAACTTCGAAGCTTTTAATGCGAGCGTACGTTTATTAGCATCCAAGCTTTTACCTAGATGTGGAAACTGAATTAAGACTCGCAATAGTTGCTCAGCCAAATCGGTTGGTGCTTGAGGTGGCGCTATTGGCTGAACCCGCTTAGCAGCACCTTTAGCACTTTGCCATGGCGCACCTGGTGTGCGATTGGTATTGCCAAAATGGGGGTTTGTATTTGAGCGTTGAGGATGACTAACATACGCATTACTCTGTACCGGAGCAGGTGCCACCGTCAACCCACAAAATGACTCCAACTCAGCGGGAGTGGAATTCGTGCGAATCGCTACCTCCCGCAGAATTTGTGTACGCAATGCAATCGGAGGCATGGATAAAAGTAATGGCTTGGCAGCATGGTGGGTATGCGCCCTACCCTCTGGTGTAGTGAGCTCATGTTCTTGACTCACAATCTTAAAAAAGAAGCTGGATAAAGACATTGCCTCTTTAATTACTTTTTCAAAAGCAGGGGCACCATAGGCACGGACATAACTATCGGGATCGTGCTCGGTTGGTAAAAATAAGAAGCGAATTTCTTTATCGTCTGACATTAATGGCAGGCAGGCCTCTAGCGCGCGCTGTGCAGCCCTTTGCCCAGCCGCATCTCCATCAAAGGAAAATACGATCCGATCGGTTTGACGCAATAACATCCGAACGTGATTTGCAGTGCAAGCCGTACCTAGAGTAGCAACTGCATTCGGGAAACCCAGTTGCGCCAGAGCCACAACGTCCATATAGCCTTCGCACACCAAAACATACTCTTGCGCACGAATCGCTTGTCTTGCTTCAAACAAGCCATAGAGCGTATTGCCCTTAGAAAATAATGGTGTTTCAGGTGAATTTAAATATTTCGGCTCGCCCTGATCCAGAATACGTCCACCAAAACCAATCACTTGACCCTTTGGATTACGGATGGGGAACATGATGCGATCACGAAAACGATCGTAACGACGAGCAGTCTGTTGATTATCCGTTTGCTCGCCCTGAATCAGCAAACCGCCTTCGAGCAAGGTCTTTGCAATCTCATCATTGGCATAGGTGCCAAAGACAGCTTCGAGTCCCTGCCAACCATCAGGCGCATAACCTAGGGAATAACGCTTGGCAATTTCGCCAGTGAGGCCGCGACCCTTTAGATACTCTACAGCCCGCGGTGCTTGCTTTAATTGTTGTCGATACCAATCGGCTGCAGAACTCATTACCTCACTTAAGGCCATGGTCTGCTGCAATCTAGCAACATCATTTGCAGTGCGTTCTTCACGCGGCACAGTTAGACCGGCTGAGCGCGCTAACTCTTCAATGGTGTCGACATAGCCAAGGCCAGCATATTCCATCATGAAGCTGATAGCAGAGCCATGCGCGCCACAACCAAAGCAATGATAGAACTGTTTGGTAGGCGAAACCGAAAATGATGGTGATTTTTCTTGATGAAAGGGGCACAAACCTTGATAGTTCGCGCCCGCTTTTTTGAGTTTGACATGCTGCCCCACCACATCGACGATGTCGATCCGATTCAGTAAATCGGCAATGAAAGATTGGGGGATGAGAGCCATAAACGCCAGTATCGGCTATCGAAAAGGATTGATGATGACTTTATTTTGCAAGTGCAGCCTTCACCAAACCAGATACCTTACCCATATCGGCTTTGCCAGCCAACTGGGCTTTTAAGGCGCCAATTACTTTACCCATGTCTTGCGGACCAGTTGCACCCGTTGCAGCAACTGCGGCAGTAACGGCTGCCGCTACTTCAGCATCTGATAATTGCGCCGGCAAATAGACTTGCAATACTTCCATCTCGGCAGCTTCAATTGCCACCAGATCATCACGCTGTGCTTTTTCAAACTGAGAAATAGAATCTTTGCGCTGCTTAATCATCTTTTCAATCGTGGCAATCACAGCGGCATCGTCGAGCACAATGCGCTCATCTACTTCGCGTTGTTTAATCGCGGCCAATAAAAGACGAATCGTTCCCAAGCGGGCCACTTCTTTGGCGCGCATGGCACTTTTCATGTCTTCAGTAATTTGATCTTTAAGGCTCATAAGAATTCCCTGATATCGTCAATATTCGGTAGATTAGAAAGCAAAAACCCGCTGCGTTTCACCGTCAGCGGGCTTCAAAGCTGCTCGGTGAAGAGCGCTTTAAATTTGATTAGTAGAGCTTCTTAGGCAACATTTGGCTGCGAATGCGCTTGTAATGGCGCTTAGCAGCTGCAGCCTTTTTACGCTTACGCTCAGCCGTTGGCTTCTCGTAAAACTCGCGGGCACGCAAGTCTGTCAAAAGGCCATTTTTCTCAATGGTGCGCTTGAAACGGCGCAATGCCACTTCAAAAGGTTCGTTCTCACGTAGGCGGACTGTAGTCATACTTGTTTAACTCGTATATGCTCGAAAATTATCGAAAATTAATCTGAATCACGGATTCTAGCACGGCTAAGTAAAAAATGATTGTTTTAGGCATAGAAACTTCTTGTGACGAGACCGGCGTGGCCCTATATGACACTGCTGCCTGGGAAAATGGCGATTTAGCCGCAAAAGGCATCCTAGGGCAAGGCTTGCACTCCCAGATCGCCATGCACCGAGAGTATGGGGGTGTTGTCCCAGAATTAGCCTCTAGAGACCATATTAGGCGGGTTTTACCCCTCCTAGACGAGTCCTTAGCCCAAGCCAAGCTCACCTTAGGGCAAATTGATGCCGTGGCCTTTACCCAAGGGCCTGGCCTTGCTGGCGCCCTTCTGGTAGGCAGCGCCTTTGCCAAATCCCTCGCTCAAGGCCTCAATTTACCCTCCATTGGAGTTCATCACCTCGAAGGACACCTCCTTTCACCTCTTTTGGGCACTTCTGCACCGTCTTTTCCCTTCATTGCCCTGCTGGTATCCGGTGGACATACCCAGCTGATGCTGGTGAGCAAGGTGGGTCATTACGAACTCCTTGGGGAGACCTTAGATGACGCCGCCGGGGAAGCTTTTGATAAAACCGCCAAATTACTTGGCCTGGACTACCCAGGTGGCGCTGCCATCTCCAAACTGGCAGAAAAAGGTCAGGTAGGCCGTTTTGATTTACCAAAACCGATGCTGCATTCCAAAGATTTAGATTTTTCGTTCTCAGGACTAAAGACTGCAGTGTTAAATCAGGTTAAAAAATGGGATGCAGGTGAATTAAAAAGCCCCGAACAAATGGCGCAATTTCATGCTGATCTTGCAAGAAGCTTTGTTGATTCCCTGGTGGCAGTACTGGTGAGCAAGTCTGAAAAAGCGCTCAAGCAAACTGGCTGTAAACACCTGGTACTAGCTGGTGGCGTAGGAGCCAATCAACAACTGCGTAGCGCTTTGAATGAAAAAGCAAAAAAAGGTGGTTTCGAGGTGCACTACCCACCTTTAGAGCTATGCACTGACAACGGTGTCATGATTGCTTTTGCAGGCGCACTTCGTATGCTTGCCGACAGCAAGGGACTGAGTAAATCGGGTGCTTTTGATATCAAACCCCGTTGGGATTTGGCCAGCAATAATCTGACCTAAGCAAAAAGCTAAATTGCTTATTTGCTTAAACTAATTTTTGCGTATGCACTGTGGTTGTGGATGGATTCAAAGTTTTCCGCCTCCACCACCAAGGATAGAATTCGCTCATCTTTTTTTAGTTGGCCAGCCACATCGCGCACCAAGTCTTCCACAAACTTCGGATTGTCATAAGCGCGCTCAGTAACCCACTTCTCATCAGAGCGCTTGAGCATGCCCCAGAGCTCACTAGATGCCTGGCTTTCAGCGGCCTGCACCAAATCTTCGACAGTCATTTTTGTCTGCGAATCGAGCGCTACCGACATCGTGACGTGTGAGCGTTGGTTATGGGCACCGTACTCAGAAATCTCTTTAGAACAAGGACACAAACTCATTACCGGTACCAGTGCGCGTAAGTTCAACTCAACATCTACATTGCCTGTCGCCAGTAACTTACCCTTAGCAATCCAGGTCACCTCATAATCCATCAAGCTTTCAACGCTTGACACGGGGGCGGCTTTTTTCACAAAGTGTGTATATGAGAATTGAATACGGCCTTCAGTTGCGTTAAGTAGTGGCAACATCTCACGCACCATCTTGACTACAACCTCACTATCAATAGCTTCTGTTTGCTTTTGCAAGAGCGCAACAAAACGCGACATGTGCGTGCCTTTGACATTGGCAGGCAATGCGACATCCATCTCAAAATTACCTACCGCTGGGAAAGTACCAGCTTTAGTGCGAATCATTAAGGGATGGCGTAAGCCACGAATTCCTACTTGCTCAATTGGTAAGGCACGCTCATCGTGAGATGACTGCACGTCAGGCATGGCATGAGTTTGCAAAAAAGCCGTATTGATATCGTTCATAGATCTATTTTCCAGCAAATGAGACTTATTTGCCCAGCACCGCAGTTTTTACATTTAGAAGGTCTGGAAATCGCTCTGTGATGGATTTAGCAATGCCAATGGCATCTAAGCCACACTGCGCCATGAGAATGCTGTAATCACCGTGTTCAACAAATTCATCAGGAATACCCAATTGCAACAGAGGCTTAGTCATGCCCGCTTTGGCAAGCACCTCTAAGCAAGCACTTCCAGCGCCGCCTTCGATTGCACCATCCTCCAGAGTCACCAGGTAATCATGGTCGTTCGCCAAAGACTTTACAAGATCAACGTCAAGTGGTTTTACGAAACGCATATTGGCTACAGTGGCATCGATTTGCTCTGCCACTTCTAATGCGGGGTAAAGCAAAGTTCCGAAAGCGATGATTGCCACACGCTTTCCAAGTGGTGCGTTCGATTTTCTGCGGATCTCACCTTTACCAAGTGGAATAGTGCGTAATTCTGTCGAAGGCATCGTGCCTACACCAGAACCACGTGGGTAACGAACTGCACTCGGATGTGGCTGATGAAATGCAGTTGTTAATAAATCACGGCACTCAGCTTCATCAGCAGGCGTCATCACCAACATATTCGGAATACAGCGCAAGAAAGCAATGTCGTATACACCGGCATGTGTCGCTCCATCTGCGCCAACTAAACCGGCACGATCTAAGGCAAACAAAACTGGTAAATCCTGAATCGCTACATCATGAATCAGCTGATCATATGCACGCTGCAAAAAAGTGGAATAAATTGCCACTACCGGCTTCATTCCCTCGCATGCCATACCTGCTGCGAAGGTAACTGCATGCTGCTCTGCAATGCCAACGTCGTAATAACGCTTAGGAAATCTTTTTTCAAATTCAACCAGGCCAGAGCCTTCGCGCATTGCTGGAGTAATACCCACCAAGAGTGGGTCTACTTGCGCCATGTCGCATAACCATTCACCAAATACCTGGGTAAAAGTTTTTTTGCTTGAGGGCTTGGATTTCACTCCCTCCTCGGGATCAAACTTACTCGGGCCATGATACAAAACCGGATCTGCTTCCGCTAATTCATAGCCTTGGCCCTTACGGGTAACCACATGCAAAAACTGAGGTCCACGCCCTTCGATCGCCAAACGACGAACGTTCTGCAGCATCGGAATGAGGGCATCTAAATCATGACCATCAATCGGCCCAAAATAATTAAAGCCAAATTCTTGAAAAATAGTGGATGGAGAAACCATACCTTTAGCATGATCCTCTAAGCGTTTTGCAAACTCACGCAATGGTGGTGCAATCGATAGAACACTATCAATACCTTTTTTAGTGGCGGAATAAATATTGCCACTGAGCAGTCTAGCCAGATGACGATTGAGCGCCCCCACTGCTGGCGAAATAGACATATCGTTGTCATTTAAGATCACCACCAATGGCAAGTCGTCATAGACGCCCGCATTATTCATCGCTTCAAATGCCATGCCACCGGTCATCGCACTATCGCCAATCACTGCAACAGCTACATGCTTTTCGCCTTTGGTTTGAAAAGCGCGGGCCATTCCCATGGCCGCAGAGATGCTAGTGGAGGAGTGGCCTGTACCAAAAGCGTCGTACTCACTTTCAGAGCGGCGGGGGAAACCAGAAAGGCCATTGAACTGGCGCAACGAGGCCATTTTTTCACGACGGCCGGTCAAAATTTTGTGGGGATAACTTTGATGACCCACATCCCAAACAATCCGATCATCGGGGGTATCAAAAACATAGTGCAAGGCAATCGACAATTCAACCGTACCCAAATTGGAGGAAAGATGTCCGCCGGTTTTTGAAACGGAATCGAGGATAAATTGACGTAACTCTTCAGCTAGCGCTGGCAACTCTTCACGCGTGAGTTTTTTTAATTCGGCCGGAGTATTAATTGAATCTAAAGTCATTGAATCGGTAATCTTTACTTATTTGCCTCGATTGACTACCAAGAGGGCTAACTCCCTTAAGGGGTCAGCCTCACTGCCAAAGCCCTCTAAATGGCCGATGGCTTGCGCTTGTAGTGTTTGAGCTTGTTTCTGTGCATAGTCTAAACCCATCAAGGTAACGTAAGTAGGCTTATCGTTTGCCGCATCCTTACCCGCAGTCTTACCCAAGGTTTGACTGTCTGCAGTTGCATCCAAGACATCATCCACAATTTGAAAGGTCAAACCCAAGGCCTCAGAATAACCCCTTAAAGAGTCCATTTGACTCACATTGAGGTGGGCAGCAATGCCACCCATTTGCACAGCACACGATAGAAGTGCGCCTGTTTTTAAGGCATGCATGTGTTTTAAGTCGGCCAGATCAAGCTTCTTGCCCACACTGTCAAGGTCAATTGCCTGACCACCAGCCATACCGCGCGACCCCGAGGCAGCAGCTAAAGCAGCAATCATTTGCAAACGAAGCTGTGCAGAGTCATCAGCCAGTGCCAGAATCTCAAAAGCGCGGGTTTGCAAGGCATCTCCAACCAAGAGGGCAGTGGCCTCGTCGAAGGCCTTATGCACTGTAGGGCGACCGCGGCGTAGGTCATCATTGTCCATGCACGGCAAATCATCGTGAACCAAGGAATAGGCATGAATACACTCAATGGCCACGGCAGCACAATCGAGCATCTCTGGTTTGGCATCACCTAATTGACCAGCTGCATAAACCAATAAGGGGCGCACCCGCTTACCCCCGCCCTGAGCCGCATAGCGCATGGCCTCATGCAGACGATTTGGAATGGTTTGGGCACTATCCAGCATATCCCCTAAGGCGGATTCGAACTGCTCTGAATGCTGCTTGAGCCACTCCTGAAATGAAGAATTGCCAGTCATACAGTCTTTTTTAAAACTTTTAAGCTTCGAAAATGCGTACTTGTTGCTCAACCTGTGCCAAAACCCCTTGGCAATGTTTGAGCAAGGCTGCACCGCGCTGATAAGCTAAAAGTGTCTCTTCCAAAGAAAATTTGCCTGATTCCATATCTGAAATCAGCTTTTCAAGCTCCTTAACCGCCTGTTCATAACGCAAATCAGGGTCGATTTGCACCTCAAGCCCGGCCTTTGGGTTTTCCGATTTTTTGGCTGGCATATGCTGATTTCTTTCGTTTAAATGGCACAAATAGCCCTACATATTAAAGCGAGAACCCATATCGATGGGTATAATCACCCCCTTCCTTTCCAATATCGATACGTCGATGGTTGGATTGGTTATTCCGCTTAGCTTCGGCTGACGTTTTCGGGGGTGGGGAGAATGACTAATCTGGCTACCGCGCAGAAGCTTGCGCCGTCCAATTTACAACTGCCGGTTTCGGCCTATTTTGACGTTGAACTTTATCAACGTGAGATTGAACTGCTTTTTAAGCAGGGTCCTGGCTATGTAGGCCATGAATTAATGGTGCCTGAAATTGGCTCCTATCAAACTATTACTGCAGAAAATGAAGGGCGTCTACTCGTTCGCCATGAGCAGGGCATCGAATTACTCTCCAATGTATGCCGTCATCGCCAAGCTTTAATGCTCAATGGCTCAGGTAAAACTGACAATATCGTTTGCCCACTGCACCGCTGGACCTATGATCTCGAGGGCAAATTATTAGGCGCACCTCATTTTGAAGATAAGCCTTGCCTTAATTTAGGTAAATCGCCATTGCAAAACTGGCAAGGGCTTTTATTTGAAGGTCCGCGTGATGTGCGTGCTGATCTTGCCAAGCTAGGTGTCGCTGATGACCTCAAATTTGAAGGTTATATCCTCGATCACATTGAAGTTCATGAGTGCAATTACAACTGGAAAACCTTTATTGAGGTTTACCTTGAGGACTATCACGTAGTGCCATTCCATCCAGGTTTGGGGAAATTTGTTTCTTGCGAAGATCTCCACTGGGAATTCGGTGATTGGCATAGTGTACAGACCGTTGGCATTCACAAGAACCTGAGCACTCCAGGTTCGGCGACGTATCGCAATTGGCACGAAGCAGTCCTGCGCCATCACGGTGGCAAGATGCCCCGCCACGGCGCCATTTGGCTAACCTATTACCCCAACGTCATGGTTGAGTGGTACCCAGGTGTTCTGTGCGTTTCCACCTTGCATCCGATGGGCCCAAACAAAACACGCAATATTGTTGAGTTTTACTACCCTGAAGAAATTGCCCTCTTTGAGCGTGAATATGTAGAAGCTGAGCGTGCGGCTTACATGGAAACGTGTATCGAGGATGATGAAATCGGTGAACGTATGGATGCCGGGAGAGCAGCTTTACTAGCTCGCGGTATTAATGAGGTTGGCCCTTACCAAAGCCCAATGGAAGATGGTATGCAACACTTCCATGAATGGTATCGTCGTGTCATGCAATTTGAAGGCCTCTAAAAGACAAAGGATACGCAAGTGACTCCCCTCATTACCGCCAATCAATTAGAAGAGATTATTAACAGCGGGGAGAATGTTTTACTCTGCGATTGTCGCTTTGACTTAAACGATCCGACTGCCGGTAAAAAAGCGTATTTAGAAAATCATATTCCCGGCGCTATTTATGTCGACCTTGATCAAGATTTATCTGGTGAAAAAAATGGTCTAAACGGCAGACACCCACTACCTACACCAGAATCTTGGGCAAAAACCAAATCCCGCCTCGGCATCGACCCCAATACCTTGGTGGTCGCTTATGACAAGCAAGGTTCAATGTATGCCAGTCGCCTTTGGTGGATGCTAAAGGCCACTGGACATGCTCATGTCCAAGTATTGGATGGCGGCCTAGATGCCTGGAACGGGCCAATGGGCACCATTCCCCGTCCTGCCACCCCCACAGCTCAAGCGCTTGAGGCAAGACCCTATGTGGGCCTCGTACACGCAAAGGAAGTTCTTCAGAACATTACTAGTCAACAATATTTGGTGATTGATGCCCGCGCCAATGATCGCTTTCATGGACAAAATGAAACCTTGGATCCAGTGGGTGGACATATTCCTGGAGCGATAAATCATTGCTTTAAAGAAAATTTATCAGCCACTTCATTTAAAGCGTCTGACTTACTCTTTAAGGATTTTTTAGCTTTACTCGGCAACCGCAAAGCTGCCCAAGTTATTCATCAATGCGGCTCAGGAGTAACTGCTTGTCACAACCTCTTAGCAATGGAAGTAGCTGGCCTCAAGGGTTCACGCCTGTATGCGGGGAGCTGGAGTGAATGGTGCGCTGATCCGAGCCGCCCAATCGAAAAATAAATTGGTGCTAGTGCAAAACGGATAGCAACAATACAAAACCAACACCACACGCAATCAAAACAGTTTGGCGCAATGATTCTACCCAGTGTGGGCGACGATGCATTTGCGGAATCAGATCACTGACCGCAATATAAATAAAACTACTTGAGGCAATCACCAAAAGATATGGCATGATGGAATGCGCCTGCGCCAAAAAGAAGTAAGCCAGCACACCCCCCAAAACTGCGGCTAAGCCACAGATCAGGTTGTAGAGCAAGGCGCGAGAACGTGTAAATCCAGCGTTGAGCAGCACCATGAAATCACCGATTTCTTGAGGAATCTCATGCGCAATGATTGCCAAGGCAGTAAAAAATCCAACATGATAATCAGCCATAAAGGCAGCGGCTATCAAAACACCATCAACAAAGTTATGCAAGCCATCACCAACCAAAATCATCCAACCACTGCGTCCAGCCACCTCAGCATCATGACCATGATGGTGATCATGTCCATCACCTTCGTGGTGATGACTATGGCGCAATAGGGAGATTTTCTCTAGCAAGAAAAAGCCCAATAAGCCCGCCAATAAAGTGGCAAATAGAAGACGGGGCTCACTTCCGGGAAAGCTAAATGCTTCGGGTAGCGAATGCAACAAAGCAGTAGATAACAGAATGCCAACGGAGACACTCACCATGTTCTCCACCATCTTCGAAAGCAATGACAGTGAGCAACTTGCAGCAATCAACACGCTCACAGTACCAGCGAGTGCAGTGATGAAAATAATGCTTTGTAGTACAGACATGGTGATCACACTACTCCATACTGCTTAAACCAAGCGATGCATTTATTCCAGGCATCCTTGGCAGGACCCTCGCGATAAGATTCTCGATAGTCAGCATGAAATGCATGCGGGGCATCTGGGTAGACCTCAATGCGAGATGCTCTCGCGGCCGCATTATGAGGTGCCGCTTTAGCTAAGGCGGCACGCATTTGCTCCACGGTCTCGAGCGGAATACCCATATCGGTACCGCCATATAAACCCAATACCGGCGCATGCAAGTTGCTAACGATATCAATTGGCTGCTTCGGATTAGTAGGGGTATTTTCACCAACGAGGCGCCCATACCAAGCTACACCCGCTCTGACAGTAGGAAGGGTGGCTGCCAACCAAGTAATGCGGCCACCCCAACAGAAGCCAGTGACACCAACGCGCTGTATATCACCGCCATTCTTAACGGCCCAGGCAAGTGTTGCCTCGAAGTCTGCAATCACTTGCGCATCGGGGGTTTTAGCCACGATATTGGTCAAAATGTCGGCAATCGTGCCGTAATCATTGGGGTCACCAGCACGGATAAAAAATTCTGGGGCAATTGCCAGGTAACCTAGCTTGGCAAACCGTCGCGTGACATCGGCTACATACTCATGTACCCCAAAAATTTCACTGACGACGATCACGATCGGCAACTGGCCGTGCGACTTTTCTGGTCGTGAGACATAGCATGGCAATTGAAAACTTCCAACAGGAATCATTTGCTCGCCAGCAGTCAAACCCACAAAATCGGTCTGAATCGTTTCAGCGAGTACTGGTGTGGATGCTGCCACATAACCTACACTGACGCCGGTAGCAGCGATAGCAGATGCCTTAATAAAATCTCTCCGATTGTTTTTCATCATTCTTTACCCAAATTAATGGGCCTCCTCCCAATTATCGCCAATACCAATGCTCACAAGCAATGGCACCTTCAATTGTGCGACATTACACATAAGGTCTGGGAGTTTGGCTTTGAGCAATTCAATTTCATCTATGGGCACATCAAACACTAGCTCATCGTGCACTTGTAAGAGCATGCGCGTCTTAAGTTGTTCCTTTTCTAGCCAAGCTTCTACAGCAATCATTGCCAATTTAATCAAATCAGCGGCAGTACCCTGCATTGGCGCATTAATGGCAGCGCGCTCGGCACCTTGGCGCCTTGGGCCATTTGATCCTTTAATCTCAGGCAACCACAATCTTCTACCAAACACAGTTTCTACATAACCATGCTCTCGAGCAGCGAGACGAGTCCGCTCCATATATTGGGCTACACCTGGGTAGCGATCAAAGTATTTGGCAATATAGTTTTGTGCCGCGGAGCGTTCAATACCCAAGTTCCCCGCTAAGCCGAAAGCACTCATGCCATAAATCAGACCAAAGTTAATAACCTTGGCATAGCGTCGCTGCTCTGAATTGACTTGGTCTAAAGGAATACCAAAAATTTCAGATGCGGTTGCTTGATGCACATCCTTGCCGGCTGCAAAAGCAGCCATGAGATTCTCATCTTCTGCAATGTGCGCCATGATGCGTAACTCTATTTGAGAATAGTCAGCAGAAAGCAATTTACAACCTTCAGCTGGAATAAAGGCCTCTCGAATGCGACGCCCCTCTTCTGTACGCACCGGAATGTTTTGTAAATTAGGATCACTCGAAGCCAAACGACCAGTAACTGCAGTCGCCTGAGAAAAATTCGTATGCACGCGCCCAGTCTTAGGGTCAGCCATACGGGGTAATTTTTCAATATAGGTAGACATCAACTTAGCCAAACTGCGGTAATCCAGAATGCGTGCCGGCAATGGATAATCTTCTGCTAGTTTTTGCAAAACCTCTTCATCGGTAGATGGCGCGCCCGATGGGGTTTTCTTAACAACTGGTAACTCTAACTTGCCAAACAAAATCTCAGCAATTTGCTTGGGCGATTGAATATTAAAAGGCTGTCCTGCTAATTGATGTATTTCACCTTCTAACTCAAGCAGACGTTTGCCAATTTGTTGACCCTGCTTTGCCAACAAAGCCGAATCAATTCGAATGCCATTGCGCTCCATAATGCCCAGTACCCGCATCGCTGGCATTTCAATATTTTGATACACATAAACTAAGCCAGGATTAGCCTGGATTTGTGGCCATAACTCCAGATGCAAACGCAATGTGATGTCGGCATCTTCAGCCGCATAGTCAGTAGCAATTTGCAGGTCCACTTGATCAAAACCAATTTGGTGAGCACCTTTGCCGCAGACCTCTTCGTATCGAATCGTTTCCATTCCCAAATGCCGCTCAGCCAGGCTATCCATATTGTGTGGCAGATGCGATTCAAGAACATAGGATTCAAGCAAGGTATCAAATGCAATACCTTGCAAAGTAATTCCGTAATTTGCAAAAATATGGGTGTCGTATTTTAAGTTTTGACCCACCTTTGCATGCGCTACACTCTCTAGCCAAGGGCGCAGCCGAGCAAGCACCAAGTCTCTATTGAGCTGGGTCTCACCATTGCGATGAGCAAGCGGAATATAACAAGCCTCGCCTGGCGTTACCGCTAAAGAAATTCCCACCAATTCAGCAGCAAGCGCATCTAAGCTAGTGGTCTCAGTATCGACTGCCGTAAGAGATGCTTGCTCAATTTTTTTGATCCAACGATCGAGATCCTCTTCTTTGACCACGCACTCGTAGCGCTTACTGATAGAGGCTTGAATGTCGGTGGTTTCTTGAGATAGGGTTTTAGTAGGGCTACTTGCTATTGCGCCAGCTTGACTTGAGGCCAGATTTGCATCACCTCTACCGACTTCCTGCGGCAATGGACTGCCCGCCAAATCCAAACGGGTTGATACCTCAGTCTGATCACCAGTGAGCTTTTTTTCAACATCGCGCAACCAAGTTTTAAACGCATAGCGTTCAAATAACTCGCGCAGTAAGGGGGCATCTTCCGGCTTTGCCAGCAGGTGATCTAAATTAGGTAAATGTGGAGATAAATCGCAATCGGTCTTTACGGTAATCAGTTGACGTGCCTGCGGGAGCCATGGCAAGGTCGCTCGTAAGTTTTCTCCGACTACACCCTTTACTTGATCTGCGTTTGCCATCAAGTTATCTAAATCGCCAAATTCAGCCAGCCATTTATTTGCTGTCTTAGGGCCAGCCTTAGGCACACCCGGTACGTTATCTACCGTATCTCCAATGATGGAAAGATAATCCACAATCCGCTCAGGGGGTACGCCGAATTTTGCAATCACCCCATCAATATCTAACCTCTCATCAGTCATTGTGTTGATTAAAGTGACGGATGAATTAACTAGCTGTGCTAGATCTTTGTCCCCGGTAGAGATAATCGTTTCCCAGCCCGCTTGGGTAGCCTGGCACGCTAAGGTACCAATCACATCATCTGCCTCCACCCCTGAAACCATCAGTACCGGCCAACCCAAAGCCTTTACCATCGCATGAATTGGCTCAATTTGTTTGACCAGGTCTTCTGGCATAGGAGAGCGGTGAGCCTTGTACTCGGAGTACATTTCATCTCGAAAAGTCTTACCCTTAGCATCAAAAACACAGGCAATATGATCGGTATTAAGCTCTGAGCGGGCGCGGCGCATCATATTGACCATGCCGTAAATGGCCCCAGTGGGTTCGCCGGCCCCGTTTCTCAGGTCAGGCATGGCATGAAAGGCGCGATACAGGTAGCTAGAACCGTCTACCAACAAGAGTCTATGTTTAGTCATACCGCAATCGTACAATCTAGTTGCGAACTTCTGTCAGGTATGGCCAAAGAACCATCCCAGAGCAGGCTTAAAAAGGTGAAATATGATGCATTTAAATACAAATTTATTGAAACAATTATTGCGCCAAGCCCTTGTTTTAACAGGTCTTTTCCTATTTTCAAGCCTGGTTTTAGCGCAGCAGCCTGCTGGCGAAGCCCTTAGCCAAGATGAACTTGCACGGATCAATAATCAGCCACTCGCTCCTGCCGTAAGCGCAAATGGCCTGACTAGCGCTCCAGAAATTCGCAAACCCAGCTTCCAGCACAAAGAAGCCACCGGTACTGAAGTAACTGAATACAAAAATCCCAATGGACCTACTGAAGTACAGGTTAAAACCAAGTACACCACCTATGAAATGTCGCCACCTGAATCAGTCAAGCCTGGTGCCCAATCTGGCGAAGGTGACTTGTTAAGCGTTCCTAGCATTAGCATCCCTTTTTAAGCCTGATTTCATATGGCTGTTTTTACCCCACTTGAGCTTGGTGATATCTCCCAATGGATAGAACAAGATTTTGATATTGGCCAGGCCCTGGAGATTCGCGGGATTCATGGTGGGATCGAAAACTCGAACTTTTTTTTAGATACTAGCCGCGATGGGCAAAAACACGAATACGTTTTAACCCTGTTTGAAAGACTGACCGCAGAGCAGTTGCCCTACTACCTAGAGCTGATGCGTCATCTGGCCAATCAAGGAATTCCAGTTCCAAGGCCCATTGAAAATAATCAAGGACTCATTCTTTTTGAGATCAAAGGTAAGCCAGCAGCGATTGTCACCAAACTTCCCGGGCTATCTAGATTAGAGCCTGCAGCCAATCACTGCGCTCAAGTTGGCGAGATGCTAGCCAAAATGCATTTAGCGGGCGCTCATTTTCCAAAAGTCCAAGCCAATTTACGTAGCTTATCCTGGTGGCAAAAAACAGTTCCGCAAGTAGTTGGCCATTTAGATGTAACTCAAGCGCAATTACTAACAAGCGAGTTATACGCCCAAGAAAACTTCTTTCACTCAGAGAGTTACGCTGCTCTGCCGCAAGGTGCAAGTCATTGCGACCTCTTCAGAGATAACGTACTGTTTGATCCCCAGGCATCTCATGATCCCTCCCAGGATCAATTGGGCGGCTTCTTTGACTTTTACTTTGCTGGTACTGATAAGTGGTTATTTGATTTAGCAGTCACAGCAAATGATTGGTGTCTAGCAGACAATAAACAAGACTTTGAGCCGACTCGTTTAAATGCATTATTAGAGGCCTATCAATCAGTGCGCCCACTTACAAAAGATGAACAAGCCAGTTGGCCTATGATGTTGCGTGCAGCAGCATTACGCTTTTGGATCTCTCGTTTATGGGATTTTTACTTGCCGCGAGATGCTCACATGCTGACGCCGCATGACCCAAAACATTTTGAGCGCATTCTGGAAAGTCGTCGCACCTTATGAAACTCAATTCGGTAATTGCTAGGGAGGGTTATACCTGGATACAGCAAGGTATTTGGCTATTTAAACAAAATCCTTTGGGATTTTTCATGCTGGTATTTATTTATGTTTTTGTGGCACAGCTCGCTGTATTGGTACCTATCCTTGGTGTCTTTGCGGTACTCATTTTAACCCCGACCTTATCTGTTGGTTTTTTGACCGCATGCCGTCAGGCTATTGTTAAAGAGCCTTTGCGTCCAATGGTCTACCTCATTGCCTTGCGCTCAGGCCCCATTATTCGCAAACGCATTTTGCAGCTTGGTTTGATCTATACCATCCTGATTCTTGTTCTGAGCATTGCACTCAGCGCCTTAGTTGACTTTGAAGCCCTGCTTCCCTTGGTCACTAGCGATCAGCCTCTGACGGCTGAGACGCTTCACCAAATTTATGAGCTGTTAGCGATCGGCGGCTTACTTTACATTCCGGTAGCGATGCTAATGTGGTTCTCCCCTATCTTGATTGCCTGGACTAATATGCCATTAGCTCAAGCCCTCTTCTCCAGTTTTATTGCATGCTGGAGAAATCGCGGCGCTTTTTTGGTGTACATCGCCATTTGGATTGTTGTATTGATCATTATTCCAATGGCAATTGGTGCAGGATTGAATGCACTGAATCTAGAGCAGGTAGCCTCATTCATCGTTGCTCCGATTTCAATGGCGGGCTTAACAGTAATGCACTGCTCCTTCTATGCCACATGGAAAGCCTGCTTTGTAGAAGACGCAGCACCAAGCTATTTCGCTTAATTTTTTACGATACAAATCAATCAATTGCGGCAAGTTTTGCAATGCTCAATTGCAGCCACTTCACTCCATGCCGCTTGAAATTCACTTGCGCACGCGCATCTGCGTCATTACCCTCTAAGCCAGTAACCCGTCCTTCACCAAACTTAGTGTGAAATACGTTTTGACCAATTTTGAATGGATAGTTTCCACGAGGTGGCGCAGCCATTCTGGTAACCGCAGTAGATGCTGAGCCTACTCGTTTAGGCGGCAATTGTCGGGCACTACCAGAGTCAAAGAAATCATTGGATTCATATTCGCGCTGACGGGTGTAGCCATCCTGCCAAGTGGAGCCCGAGCTTCTACTAGCTCCACCCCAACGCGCATCTTTAGCTTTGGGTGTAAGCCACTTTAAGGAGTCTGATGGCAACTCTTCCAAAAAGCGTGAAGGCATGTTGTAGCGCACCTGACCATGGAGCATGCGTGATTGAGTATGCGACAAATACAAGCGCTCTTTGGCCCGGGTAATCGCTACATACATCAAGCGTCTTTCTTCTTCCAGGCCATTTTGTTCGTTCACACTATTCTCATGAGGAAATAATCCCTCCTCCAGCCCAGTAATAAATACCGCCGTGAACTCAAGACCTTTCGCGGAGTGGACTGTCATTAACTGCACAGCATCTTGGCCAGCCTGCGCTTGATTATCACCAGCCTCTAATGAAGCATGGGATAAGAAAGCGGCCAGTGGAGACACCTCCACTACTCCAGGTGCATTCTCACCAGGCAGCATGGCAGCAGGAGCATCCTGCCCAAATCCCTCTTCAGCAATGAAAGCGGTGGCAGCATTAATTAATTCTTGCAAGTTCTCTACGCGATCCTGACCTTCTCGCTCGCCAAGGTAATGCTGAATTAATCCGCTATGTTGAATCACAAACTCTACTGTTTCTGGCAAGGTGTTATGGCGTGTAGCCTCACGCATATGATCAACCAAGCGCACAAAGCCACTGAGTGATGCACCTGCTTTTCCAGTCAAAGTGGTAGCTGCTAAATACAAAGAGCATTGCTGGGCTCTGGCCTCATCTTGCAAGGCCTCAATGGACCTCGCACCAATGCCACGGGTTGGGAAATTCACCACCCGAGAAAATGAGGTGTCGTCGTTGGGATTTTCAAGCAAACGCAAATAAGCTAAAGCATGTTTAATCTCGGCACGCTCAAAGAAGCGCAGGCCACCATATACGCGGTAAGGAATCGCCGCAGAGAATAAGGCATGCTCAATAATGCGTGACTGGGCATTGCTACGGTAGAGCAAAGCAATTTCAGTTCGCTTTATACCGCTATTGACTAGAGCCTTGATTTCATCAACAAGCCAAGCGGCTTCGGCATGATCGCTCGGCGCATCGTAAACACGTACTAGCTCTCCATGCCCCGCATCAGTTCGCAAATTCTTTCCAAGACGCTCTGAATTATTCGCAATAATGTGATTGGCAGCATCGAGAATGTGGCCATGCGAGCGATAGTTTTGCTCTAGCTTCACCATCAGAGGATGAAACTGCTTTTCATAAAGACGCATGTTTTCCACATCAGCCCCACGGAAAGCATAAATACTTTGATCGTCATCACCAACAGCAAACACCGCACTACTTCCTGCGCCGCTGACATTCACGGGAATTTGCGAATGGCCAGAGAGTAATTTCAACCAGGCGTATTGCAAGGCATTCGTATCTTGAAACTCATCGATCAAAATATGGCGAAAGCGCTCTTGATAATGCGTTCTAAGTGCTTCGTTATGCTTTAAGAGTTCGTAGCTACGTAATAAGAGCTCGGCAAAATCAACCACCCCCTCACGCTGACACTGCTCATCGTAGGCTTCGTAGAGTTGGGCCATCTTGGCCTGGAAATCATCACCCACTGATAAGTCCCGAGCCCGCTGGCCGCGTTCTTTTGCATGCCCTATAAAGTATTGCAATTGCTTGGCTGGATATTTCTCATCATCAACCTTCAAGCCTTTTAAAAGCCGTTTGATAGCAGAAAGCTGATCCTGGGTATCCAAAATCTGGAAAGTGGATGGCAAACCGGCCTCTTTATGGTGCGCGCGCAATAAGCGGTTACAAAGACCGTGGAAGGTGCCGATCCACATACCGCGGGTATTAATGGGCAACATGGCTCCCAAACGCACCAACATCTCTTTTGCAGCCTTATTGGTAAAGGTAACCGCCATGACGCCTATAGGGGATACCTGGCCGGTTTGGATCAGCCAAGCTATACGGGTAGTGAGCACGCGGGTCTTGCCGCTCCCCGCACCAGCCAAAATCAAGCCTGACTGGGCTTGACCGTGTTCATTGAGGGGCGGGAGGGTCACTGCCTCGCGCTGTTCTGGATTGAGGTTCGCGAGCAAATCTGAGTACATCGTCCCAATTATAATTTGCCTCTTATGCCAAATGCTTCGAATACCCCCAATTCTCCTGTGAACAGCTCAGTTGATGAGCTCGCCAAATCCTATGAACCCGCCCCCATTGAGGCTTATTGGGGCCCTGAATGGGAACGCCGGGGGATTGCAGATGCCACGCTAGCGGAAAACAAGGGTGATTTCAGTGTTCAGCTGCCACCCCCCAATGTGACTGGCACCTTGCATATGGGTCATGCCTTTAACCAAACCATCATGGATGGCTTGGTTCGCCACGCCCGCATGTCCGGCAAAAATACCCTCTGGGTACCCGGCACAGACCATGCTGGCATTGCGACCCAAATCGTGGTCGAACGCCAACTCGATGCCCAACAGATTTCTCGGCACGACTTAGGGCGTGAGAAGTTTTTAGAAAAAGTATGGGAGTGGAAAGAAACCTCCGGCTCGACCATCACCAGACAAATCCGCCGCCTTGGTGCTTCAATTGATTGGGGCAAAGAATATTTCACGATGGACAGCAAGATGTCCAAAGCAGTGGTTGAGGTTTTTGTTCGACTACATGAACAAGGTTTGATCTATCGCGGTAAGCGCTTAGTCAATTGGGATCCTGTTTTAGGTACTGCTGTATCTGACCTGGAAGTCGTCAGCGAAGAAGAAGATGGCTCGATGTGGCACATTCGCTACCCTCTCGCTGATGGATCCGGCTATCTCACCGTGGCAACTACTCGACCTGAAACGCTCTTAGGTGACGTGGCAGTGATGGTGAACCCCGAAGATGAACGCTATCGGCATCTCATTGGCCAGTTCGTTCTCTTGCCGCTATGCAATCGTCAGATTCCAATTATTGCTGATGATTATGTTGACTTGAACTTTGGCACCGGTGTAGTGAAGGTCACACCTGCCCATGACTTTAATGACTATGCCGTGGGTCAACGTCATCAGTTGCCGCTTATTAATATTTTGACTCTAGATGCCAAGATAAATGAGAATGCCCCTGCCGCTTACCAAGGCATGGAACGCTTTGCAGCACGAAAACAAGTGGTAGCAGATTTAGATTCTGCTGGTCTACTAGAAAAAGCACAGCCCCACAAATTGATGGTACCGCGCGGTGATCGTACGCAAACCATTATTGAACCCATGCTCACTGACCAATGGTTCGTAGCAGTTTCAAAACCAAGCCCTGACAATCAGTATCAGCCCGGCTCATCGATTGCAGGCGCCGCTCTTGATGCCGTCACCAAAGGTGATATCAAGCTCGTTCCGGAGAATTGGATCAGCACCTACACTCAATGGTTAGAGAATATTCAGGATTGGTGTATTTCTCGTCAACTCTGGTGGGGTCATCAGATCCCAGCTTGGTATGGAGAAGAGGGTCAAATCTTTGTAGCGCGCTCTGAAGAAGAAGCTCAAGCAAAGGCTATTGCAGCTGGATATACAGGCAAACTCAATCGTGACCCCGATGTATTGGATACCTGGTTTAGCTCGGCCTTAGTACCATTTAGCTCACTTGGTTGGCCCGAAGAAACCCCTGCGCTCAATCACTTCCTGCCGTCGTCGGTATTGGTAACTGGTTTTGACATTATCTTCTTCTGGGTAGCACGCATGGTCATGATGACCTGCCACTTCACTGGCAAGGTGCCCTTTCATACGGTCTATGTTCATGGCTTGGTACGTGACGCCGAAGGCCAGAAGATGAGCAAGTCCAAAGGCAATACCTTAGACCCAATTGATCTGATTGACGGCATCAAATTAGAAGAGCTGGTTGGCAAGCGCACCACTGGCCTCATGAATCCAAAGCAAGCAGAAAGTATTAGTAAGAAAACCAAAAAAGAATTTCCTGATGGCATTCCTGCATTTGGGACAGATGCCTTGCGCTTTACTTTTGCATCACTGGCTTCCTTGGGTCGCAATATTAATTTCGACCAAAAGCGCTGCGAAGGCTATCGTAACTTCTGCAATAAATTGTGGAATGCTACCCGCTTTGTTCTGATGAATTGCCCAGGCAATGATGAAGAAAATGGTTTTACTCCCTGCGACAATCAATGTGGTCCAGAAGGTTATTTAGACTTTTCGCCAGCAGACAGATGGATTGTTTCCTTGCTACAAAGAACTGAAGCAGATGTAGATAGGGGATTTAAAAACTATCGCTTTGATAACATCGCCAACAGTATTTACCAGTTTGTCTGGGATGAATATTGTGACTGGTATCTCGAGCTTGCCAAAGTGCAATTGCAAACTGGTACTCCAGCACAACAAAGAGCCACCCGCCGTACGCTCTTGCGAGTGTTGGAAACGATTTTGCGTATGGCTCATCCACTCATTCCATTCATTACTGAGACCTTGTGGCAAACGGTAGGCCCCAAGAGCGGTAAAGAGTTAGCCAAACAAGATAAGCAGACCATTGCACTTCAGGCTTATCCAGTTGCTCAGCTTGAAAAAATTGATGAGCAAAGCGAAGCGTGGGTAGCGCAGATCAAAGCCATCGTTGATGCCTGCAGAAATCTCCGTGGTGAGATGCAAGTCTCTCCAGCACTACGTGTACCACTTTGGATTAGCGGACCAGAAAACTTTTTAAAGCAAGCCAGCCCTTATCTTGTTGCACTGGCCAAGCTATCTGAAGTCAAGATCTACCTTATTGAGTCCGCGCTTGAACAAGATGCTCCAGGTGCTCCAATGGCTTTAGTTGGGAATATCAAACTACTGCTAAAAATTGAAGTGGATGTTGCGGCCGAGCGTATTCGTCTGAGTAAAGAAATCGAGCGTCTAGCTAATGAAATCAATAAAGCGCGCAACAAACTAGGGAATGAAAGCTTTGTAGCAAGAGCTCCAGAAGAAGTTGTGGCCCAAGAAAAGCAACGTTTAGCTGGCTTTGAACAAAATCATGAGAAGCTTGTAGCGCAATTAGAGCGTCTCAAATAAAAAATATTGATCGGATTGAAGATGGCTACTACTACCAAAGCAGTTACTAAAGCGGTTTTCCCAGTAGCGGGATTAGGTACTCGATTTTTACCTGCTACTAAAGCTAGCCCTAAGGAGATGCTCAATGTAGTGGATAAGCCATTGATTCAATATGCTGTAGAAGAAGCTATTGCAGCCGGTATTACTCAAATGATTTTTGTTACCGGCCGAAGTAAACGCGCGATTGAGGATCACTTTGATAAAGCTTATGAGCTTGAAGCAGAACTTGAAGCTAAAAACAAACATGCCCTTCTAGAGATTCTGCGTAGCGTCAAACCAAGTCATGTGGATTGTGTATACGTTCGCCAGCCCGAGGCTCTTGGCTTGGGTCATGCAGTCTTGTGCGCAGAAAAACTAGTTCGTGATGAGCCATTCGCCATTATTTTGGCTGATGACTTATTGGATGGTCAGCCGCCCGTCCTCAAGCAAATGCTCGACGTTCACGAGAGAGAGCAGGGCTCTGTATTGGCTGTTGAAAAAATTGACCCTGCAAGAAGTAGCTCATACGGAATTATTTCCGGTGCCGAGGTTTCTAAAGGCATTTACCGCTTAGATGGAATTGTAGAAAAGCCCCAGCCTCAAGATGCGCCATCTGATTTGGCGGTAGTTGGCCGATATGTTCTCTCATCAAACATCTTCGATCATATTCGTAATTTAAAGCCTGGTGCCGGTGGTGAAATTCAACTCACCGACGCAATCGCCTCTCTCCTCAAAGAAGAGCCTGTATTTGGCTATGAGTATGAAGGAGTGCGCTACGATTGCGGCAGTAAGTTAGGTTACCTCAAAGCCTCAGTGGAATTTGCTTTGCGCCATCCTGAGGTCGGAGCTAGTTTCGCCCAGTACCTCAAGGATCGCCATTTAGGCTAATCCCATTGTTTGGTTTGCAGCTTACCTTCTCTTTAAAAAGAAGATAAGCACATTCCCCTCTTGAGTAGTAGCTAGTAACTCATTACCGGTTTGCTTTGCAAAAGCAGGAAAGTCATGAGCAGCACCAGCATCCGTTGCCTTGACCTTTAATACCTCCCCTGTTTGCATGGTTGCCAGGGCCTTCTTAGTGCGCAAAATTGGTAGTGGGCAATTCATGCCAATGGCATCTACCTCTGCATTAAATATAATCGGCTCGCTCATTTACTGGCAACCCAAGCTTGCACACCAGCCAAGGCTGCTGCTAATGCTGCTGGATTATTACCTCCAGCCATCGCCATTTCAGGCTTGCCGCCGCCCTTACCACCAACTTGCAGCGCTACGAAATTGACCAAGTCGCCGGCCTTCACTTTAGCAATGGAATCAGCAGTAACACCGGCGATCAGACTTACCTTATCACCTTGGACAGATGCCAGCACAATCGCGGCAGTTTTCAACTTCGCCTTGAGAGCATCCATGGTTTCACGTAGAACCTGAGCATCAGCTCCATCTAAGCGAGCAGCCAAGACCTTCATGCCATTGACATCTACCGCCTGGGTGGCTAATTCATCACCTTGACTGGCCGCTAGTTTTGAATTCACCTTCTCGAGCTCGCGCTCAGCTTGGCGCAAGCTCTCTTGTAACTGCGTCACGCGATTAACCAAATCAGCGGGATGTGTTTTTAAAACACTCGCAGCGTCATTGATTTTGTCTTCCAAATCTTGCAAGAAGCGCAAGGCAGTATTACCAGTAACCGCCTCAATCCGGCGAATACCGGCAGCAACACCACTTTCAGAAACAATCTTCAAGCTACCAATATCGCCCGTACGAGCGACGTGCGTACCACCGCATAATTCTTTAGAGCTGCCGATCTCCAGTACACGCACTTCATCGCCGTACTTTTCGCCAAACAACATCATCGCGCCCGTTTTTTGCGCATCCTCTAAAGACATAACTTTGCCTGAGGTGGCAGTATTCGCTAACACTTCACGGTTAACAATATCTTCCACTTGACGAATTTGCGCAGCGCTAATCGGAGCATTGTGTGTAAAGTCAAAACGGGTTTTGCTAGCATCAACCAAAGAACCTTTTTGCTGCACATGATCACCCAATACTTCACGCAAGGCTTTATGCAAAATATGCGTAGCGCTGTGATTGCGCATCGTCTCTGTTCTCTGCTCAGCATCTACCAGAGCATTTAAAGAGTCACCCACTTGAAGATTACCTTCGATAAGCTCACCTTGATGACCAAACACATCTGCTTGAATCTTAAAAGTATCATCGACTGCAAAACGCATGGATTCATTACGTAACTCGCCGCGGTCACCTACTTGACCACCAGATTCAGCGTAGAAAGGGGTGTGATCCAAAACCACTACGGCTGCATCCCCCGCTTTGATAGATTGAACGGATGAACCATCTAAATACAGGGCAGTAACCTTTGCACCATCATGTTTAAGAGTGTCATACCCATGAAATTGGGTAGGCTTGCCAGAGTATTCGAGACCCTGTGCAACCTTGAACTTACCTGCCGCCCTAGCTTGATCGCGCTGCTTCTGCATTGCCACTTCAAAGCCAGCAGCATCCACAGCAACACCACGCTCACGGCAAACGTCAGCCGTTAAATCTAATGGGAAACCAAAGGTGTCATGCAAACGGAAGGCCGTTTCACCATCAACGGTAGTTGAGCCATTAGATAAAGCGCCCTCCAAAATTTCCATCCCATTGGCAATCGTTTGGAAGAAACGCTCTTCTTCTTGCTTGATGACTTCGCCCACCTTGTCTTGCGCCGCACGCAATTCGGGGTATGCATCACCCATTTCTTTCACTAAAGCCGGTACCAACTGATAGAAGAATGGTTTACGCGCACCTAATTTATAGCCATGGCGAATAGCGCGACGAGTAATACGCCGCAATACGTAGCCACGGCCCGCATTACCAGGAATAACGCCATCAACTACGATAAAACTACAGGCCCGAATATGATCTGCAATCACCTTTAATGACGGGCTCGCTGGATCGCAGTTCTCACCGCCAGCAGCATCCACCACATCTTTGGCTGCTTTTAATAAATTCACGAAAAGATCAATTTCATAATTGGAATGTACGTGCTGCAAGACTGCTGCAATGCGCTCTAAACCCATACCCGTATCTACACTCGGCTTCGGTAATGGATGCATGTTGCCGGCTTCATCACGATTAAATTGCATGAAGACGTTATTCCAGATCTCAATGAAGCGATCACCATCCTCATCAGGACTGCCAGGAGGGCCGCCAGGAATATGCTCACCATGATCATAAAAAATCTCGGTGCAAGGACCGCATGGGCCGGTATCACCCATCATCCAAAAGTTATCAGACGCATAACGCGCGCCTTTGTTATCCCCAATACGAATGATGCGATTGGCAGGAACCCCAATTTGGTCTTTCCAAATCGCGTAGGCCTCATCATCTTCAGCATACACAGTGACCAACAATTTATCCTTGGGCAACTCAAAGACCTGGGTCAATAAATCCCATGCAAATTGAATCGCATCTTTCTTAAAGTAATCTCCAAATGAGAAATTACCCAGCATCTCAAAAAAGGTATGGTGACGCGCGGTATAACCAACGTTATCTAAATCGTTATGTTTACCGCCAGCACGAATACACTTTTGTGCAGTAGTGGCACGGGTGTAAGGACGCTTATCAAAGCCTAAAAAGACGTCCTTAAATTGATTCATGCCTGCGTTGGTAAATAGCAAGGTTGGGTCATCCCCAGGAACAACTGGGCTAGATGGAACAATTTGGTGGCCTTTTGCGGCGAAGAAATCCAGGTATGCCTGGCGAATTTGAGAGACTTTCATAGGAATAATTATCGCATTGGCACCCATCAAGGGCAAACGCACCAAAACCCACTGGCATGCTGTCTTACAATCCCTCATCACGGCTACAAAGGAGTATTTAGTGGAAATCCGCAATCAGAAGGACTTTGGGGCTGGCCTAATGTACGTGGTCACCGGCCTCTTTTTTACCTTTATTGCCGCCCGACAGTCTATGTATAGCGCACCCAAAATGGGTCCTTGGTATTTTCCATTTTGGCTGGGGCTGCTCTTAACCGCCCTTGGGCTAGTGGTTTTAGTGAAGTCCCTTCAAGCCAAAACAGCACTTGAAAAAATTCCGCCTTTTGATTGGAAAATCATCGGTCTCATTACGGGCTCCGTAGTCCTATATGGGGTATTGCTACCCATCTTCGGCTTTGGACTGGCCATTATGGTGTTGGTATTTACATCTTCAAAGGCAAGTCATGAATTCGGCTGGAAGGGAACCTTGATCAACGCGCTCGTGCTTGCATTGGGCTCCTACCTCATCTTCGTTTTTGGCCTCAAATTGCAATTCCCATTGTTGCCTTACTTTTTGCAGTAAAGCCCAAAAAGAGATATTAAAAAAATGGATTTATTTAGCAATCTAGCACTTGGTTTTGATACCGCCTTCACTCTCCAGAATATGTTTTACTGCTTTCTGGGATGCATATTGGGCACATTAATTGGTGTTCTGCCAGGACTGGGGCCGATTGCCACGATTGCAATGCTACTGCCAGCAACCTATGCGCTGCCCCCCACCGCGGCGCTCATTATGTTGGCTGGGATTTATTACGGCTCACAGTATGGTGGCTCCACTACTGCGATATTGCTCAATATTCCAGGGGAAACCTCCTCGGTTGTGACAGCGATTGATGGCTACCAAATGGCGCGTAATGGCCGTGCAGGGGTGGCCCTCTTTACGGCAGGGATGGGCTCATTCTTTGCAGGTTGTGTGGCAACCCTAGTATTGGCTGCTTTTGCAAAACCCTTATCTCAAATGGCATTTCAGTTTGGTTCTGCAGAATATTTTTCTCTCATGGTTCTCGGATTGATTGGGGCAGTCGTGTTAGCTTCTGGCTCCCTAATTAAAGCCATTGGGATGATTGTCCTTGGCCTCTTACTTGGCCTCATAGGCACTGATGTGAATTCAGGGGTTTCTCGTTACGCCTTTGATTTGCCAGAACTCAATGACGGGATTGGTTTTGTTGCGGTAGCCATGGGCGTCTTTGGTTTTGCCGAAATCATGACCAACCTTGAAAAGAAAGGGCAAGACGAGGGCTTTTTGAACAAGATGAGCACCATGATTCCCACCAAAACAGATGCCAAGCGCATGGTCCCTGCGATCTTGCGTGGCACCGTGATTGGGTCCATCTTGGGAATTTTGCCTGGTGGCGGGGCTGCTCTAGCGTCTTTTGGAGCCTACTCAGTTGAAAAAAAGACTTCTAAATATAGTCATGAGTTTGGCAAGGGGGCCATTGAAGGCGTCGCCGGCCCGGAGTCTGCCAATAACGCGGCCGCCCAAACTTCCTTTATTCCACTGCTGACGCTCGGTATCCCGCCAAACGCTGTGATGGCTTTGATGGTGGGCGCCATGACCATTCACGAAATTCAGCCAGGACCCATGGTAATGACCAGTAATCCGGCATTATTTTGGGGCTTAATTGCCTCCATGTGGATTGGCAACATGATGTTGATTGTTCTCAATCTCCCCTTAATTGGCGTCTGGGTCCAATTATTGAAAATCCCCTATCGCTATATGTACCCCGCGATTCTGGTTTTTTGCTGTATCGGCGTCTATACCGTCAACAACACCGTGTTTGATGTTTACATCACCGCGGCCTTTGGTATTGCAGGTTATCTCTTTACAAAATTAGGCTGCGAACCCGCGCCCCTCCTTTTAGGATTTATTTTGGGTCCGATGATGGAGGAGCATTTCCTACGCGCCCTCCTTTTGTCTCGCGGGGACTTAAGTACTTTTGTAACACGTCCACTCTCCCTGAGCTTGCTGATCGCGGCAGCCCTCCTGGTGGTTGCGGTTACCTTGCCGGCAGTCAAAAAAACCCGTGAAGATGCCTTTGTAGAGGAATAAGGGTGCTTATACCCTTTGCGCCTTGATCTTGGGAGCGCACTTTTCTCTACAATGGGAATATGTCCCAAGATAGCAAGCCCTCCAAACCAGCCTCCCCTGCTCTTGCAGAGCCCTCTAATTTTTTACGCCAAATCATCGATCATGATTTGACTAGTGGCGCATATCAGCATCGCAGCAATAGCGCTGGTCAAGCAATACCTTCAATCATTACGCGTTTTCCACCTGAGCCCAATGGCTATTTACATATTGGTCATGCGAAAAGTATTTGCCTGAACTTTGGCTTAGCCAAGGACTACAACACGCAAGCTGGTGGTGCGCGTTGCAATATGCGCCTGGATGATACCAACCCTGTTAAAGAGGATGTGGAGTACGCCGATAGCATTTTGGATGCGGTGAAATGGCTAGGCTTTGACTGGGGCACTCACCTTTATCACGCCAGTGATTACTTTGATCGATTGTATGAATTTGCAGAAATTTTGATTCAAAATGGCAAGGCCTACGTGGATAGCCAAAGCGCTGATGACATTCATGCGAATCGGGGTAACTTTGGTCAACCTGGTAAAAATAGTCCGTATCGTGAGCGTAGTCCAGCAGATAACCTGCAGCTCTTTCGTCAGATGCGTGATGGCAAATTCAAAGACGGCGAACATGTCCTGCGCTTAAAAATTGATATGGCGCATCCAAACATTGTGATGCGCGATCCAGTGGTGTACCGTATTCGCCATACCGATCACCATCGCACTGGCAGCAAGTGGTGCATCTACCCTTTATACGACTACACACATTGCATTTCTGATGCATTAGAAAATGTTTCTCATTCCATTTGCACTCTGGAGTTTGAGAACAACCGCCCTTTGTATGACTGGGTACTCAATGCACTCAAAGAAGTGGGGGTCTTTAAAGACCCCCTACCGCATCAGTATGAGTTTGCTCGCCTCAATCTCACCTACACCATCACCAGTAAGCGCAAGTTATTGCAATTGGTAGAAGAAAACCATGTTGAAGGTTGGGATGATCCACGTATGCCAACGATTGTGGGGATACGTCGTAGGGGTTATACGCCTGAGAGCATTCGCCTTTTCTGCGAACGCATTGGCGTTTCAAAAGCGGATAGCTGGATTGATATGAGTACGCTAGGCCAGGCTTTACGCGATGACTTAGAAGCCAGAGCACCTCGTGCCACAGCTGTCTTAAAACCACTCAAGCTAGTCATCCAAAACTTGGATGCCAACGTAAGTGAGTCTTGCTCAGCACCACGCCACCCCCATCATCCAGAGTGGGGTCATCGTGAATTTAATTTCACGCGCGAGCTTTGGATCGAGGCAGATGACTTTATGAAAGAGCCCACTAAGGGCTTCTTCAGACTTTATCCACCCATTGGCGATCAGGCTGGTGGACGCGTTCGCTTGCGTCATGGATTTGTGATTGAATGCACTGGGTTTGAAGTAGATGCAGATGGCAATGTCATCCAGGTGAACGCAACTCATTTTCCAGATAGTAAAAGTGGGACGCCCGGATCCAATAATTACAAAGTAAAAGGGAACATTCACTGGGTTAGCGCAGCCGAGGCGATTCCAGCTGAAGTGCGTCTCTATGACCACTTATTTAGCGACCCCCACCCAGACAGTGGGGATAAAAACTTCCTAGAAGCAATCAATCCAAACTCCAAAGAAACCATTACCGCTTACTTAGAACCCTGTATGAAAGATGCCAAACCGGAAGAGCGTTTTCAGTTTGAACGTCATGGCTATTTTGTTGCCGATCGAATCGATTCACAAGCAGGCAAACCCGTCTTTAATCGGACTGTTGGCCTGAAGGATTCTTGGAAATAGTTTTTAAGAATGCAGCAACGCTCGGATAGCGCAGCGGTGTTTTTAATTCTGCTAAGCGTGTATTTGTTACACGCCGAGATTCACGCATAAAAGACCATAGCATGGGGCTAACTATTTTTTGCAACTGCTCAGCAGGCAAGCGTGGTGGTCGCTCTAATGCAAACGCATCGGCTACCTGATCAAAGTAATCACCCATCTTTGTTTGGCCGCCATCACAGGCGTTAATGACTCTTTGTGGTTTACCGTGATAAACCGCTGCGCACACTAAATTCGCCAGATCATCGCTATGTATATGATTGGAGTATGCATCTTCATGTGGAAGTAATGCTGGAGTTTTGGCATGCAAGCGCTCAAGCGGCAAACGATCGGCGGCATAAATACCCGGCACCCGCAAAATAGTTACCCCTACACCATGGGCTGGCCCCCATAAACGAAGTGTGCGCTCAGCATCCACTCTGCGCTTGGCTCGCTCGCTTTGCGGATTAACCGGGGTCACTTCACTTACCTGAGCCCCTTGGTGGTCACCGTATACCCCTGTGGTGCTGACATAAATGAGGCGGCGGACAGTCTTTGACCCTTGGGCTAAAATTCGGAGGAGGTTGCGGGTTCGGTTGTCGCGGACACCAACACTTTGGGGAGGTGCCAAATGAATGATCGTTTGAGCTAAATCGCTTAACCGCCATAAACTTTCTGGCTGATCTAAATTTCCCAAAATAGGTAGGGCGCCCGACTGTATTAACTCGCTAAAGCGACTTTTCTGAGAAGTTAAGGCAAAAACACGATAGTGCTTCGATAGCTGTTTGGCAACGCGCAGACCAATGTCTCCGCAGCCAATAATCAGGATTCGGGGTTTACCAAACGATTTCATAAGTGACATCGTAACGATTTATTGAAAGGAATGAGAGTGTCGTATCAAGTCACGCTCAAAACGAGCGGTAAGCAATTTACAGTTGATTCAGAAGAAAGCATCCTTGAGGCGGCCCTAAGACAGGGCATTAACTTGCCTTATGGTTGCAAGAATGGTGCCTGCGGTTCATGCAAAGGTAAGGTATTAGAAGGTCAGCTCAGCCATGGTCAACATAGTGAAGGTGCGCTGAGCCGGGCTGAAGAAACTGCGGGATCGATTTTGTTTTGCTGCGCACACCCACAGTCTGACTTACTGATTGAGGCTCGTGAAGTCCAAGGAAGCGGTGATATTGCCATTCGGAAAATTCCATGCCGGGTCAACACCATCACCAAGCCCAGCGCCGATGTAGCCATCTTGAAATTGCAACTACCGGCGGCTGAACGCTTTCAGTTTTTAGCTGGTCAATATTTAGAATTTTTACTGAAAGATGGTCAACGTCGTGCCTATTCGATAGCCAATGCCCCAGAGCAAGAAGGGCCACTTGAGTTACATATTCGCCATTTGCCTGGCGGTCTTTTTACTGATTTTGTATTTGGGGTGAAAGATCCAGCCCTCAAAGAAAAAGATATTTTGCGCTTTGAAGGTCCTTTGGGTAGCTTCTTTTTAAGAGAAGATTCTAAAAAACCCATTATTTTTGTTGCTGCAGGCACAGGCTTTGCCCCCATTAAATCGATCATCGAGCAAATGCAGCTTAAGAAAATAGCGCGGCCCGTTCATCTCTATTGGGGCGGTCGTCGTCCAGGCGACCTTTACTTGCCTGAACTGTGCGCCTCATGGGAAAAAGAGATTGCCAACTTTAAATATATCCCCGTTATATCGGATGCCCAGCCAGAAGATCAGTGGCAAGGCCGCACTGGCTTTGTTCATCAAACCGTCATGCAAGACCATCCAGATATGAAAGACTTTCAGGTTTACGCCTGTGGTGCCCCCATCATGGTCAATTCGGCGCGGACTGACTTTTCATCTCAATGTCATCTACCTGAGGAAGAATTCTTTGCAGATTCCTTTACCAGCGCTGCTGATCTAGCGAGCTGATGGCCAGGAGCCCCACCATTTTTGATTCAAAGCGCGATAATAGATTCCAATTTGCCACCCCAACCAATCACCTATCCAAATGAATAATCCTGCCCAGACTGTTGATGCGCATTCCGTCATGTTCATTACCCCTAGACCAGAAGTCATCATGGTGGAGGGTAAGGGCTCATGGCTAGTCGATAACAATGGCAAACGCTATTTAGATTTTTTGCAAGGATGGGCTGTCAACTGTTTGGGTCATGGCAACCCCGGCATGATTGAGGCGCTCAATGCGCAAGCAAAAAAACTCATCAACCCCAGTCCAGCTTTTTATAACGAGCCAATGATTGGCTTATCCAATCTATTGACGGCAAATAGCTGCTTTAACAAAGTATTTTTTGCAAACAGCGGTGCTGAAGCCAATGAGGGTGCCATTAAATTAGCCCGCAAATGGGGGCAACTCAATAAGCCAGGCGCCTTTGAAATCATTACCTTTGACCATAGCTTTCATGGACGCACATTAGCCACCATGAGCGCCTCTGGTAAACCAGGTTGGGATACCTTATATGCACCACAAGTGCCTGGATTTCCGAAAGCAGACCTCAACGATTTAGATTCCGTTAAAAAACTGGTGACAGATAAAACCGTAGCGGTGATGCTTGAGCCCGTTCAAGGCGAAGGCGGCGTCATTCCTGCTGATGCCACTTTTATGAAAGACCTGCGCCAATTTACTAAAGAGAACAGCATTCTCCTCATAGTGGATGAAGTGCAAGCTGGCTGTGGCCGCACAGGTACTTTGTTTGCTTATCAGCACTATGGTATCGAGCCTGACATCATGACTTTGGGGAAAGGTATTGGTGGTGGCGTTCCTTTGGCCGCCTTGTTAGCTACCGATGCAGTGGCTTGTTTTGTACCGGGTGACCAAGGTGGCACCTATAACGGCAACCCACTCATGACTGCGGTTGGCATCAGCGTAATTGAACAGTTGCTGGCACCTGGCTTCTTGGATTCAGTTAAAGCAAAAGGCGAACTTCTGCGCTCAGAACTACTGGCACTTTCTCATGAATTTAATCTGGGCGGTGAACGTGGTGAGGGTTTATTGCGCGCCCTGATTTTAGGAAAAGATATCGGCGGAAAATTAGTGGAACTAGCGCGTGATCGCGCACCGGAGGGTCTTCTGATTAACTCTCCTAGACCCAATCTATTGCGCTTTATGCCAGCCCTCAATGTATCTGATGATGAAATCCGTCAGATGTGTGGCATCTTGCGCGAACTTTTGAAACTGACTACCTAATCAACTAAATTTTTAGGTAGTGAAAAGGTAACATCTTCAACCACCCCCGGCAGTGCTCGCACTTGCCGCGGACCAAATTCTTGGATCTTTGCAACGATTGACTGCGCCAAACTCTCTGGCGCTGATGCGCCAGCAGTCAAACCCACGCGCTTTTTACCTGCAAACCATTCGGCCTTGAGTTGCTCCGGTGCGTCCACCATGTAAGACGGTACACCTAACTTTTCAGATAGTTCACGCAAACGATTCGAGTTCGAGCTTGCCTTACTACCCACCACAATAACGACCTCAACTTGAGGCGCCATCAACTTAACGGCGTCTTGACGATTTTGAGTAGCGTAACAAATATCTTGCTTGCGAGGTTGAACAATCTTGGGGAACTTGCTCGTTAATGCATCAACAATTTCTTTGGTCTCATCAACGGAGAGCGTTGTTTGAGTTACAAAGGCAATCTTGGTATCACTTGGGAAAGTCAATTTCTCAACATCGCCGATTTTCTCAATCAAGAAGACGCCCTCTTTCACCTGCCCCATAGTGCCCTCAACCTCAGGGTGGCCAGCATGGCCAATCATCAATACGGTATAGCCTTCTTTGCACATCTTAACGACCTCAAGATGTACTTTGGTTACCAATGGACAAGTCGCGTCATACACCTGCAATCCACGTTGTTCGGCATCTTGTCGTACCTCTTTAGAAACGCCGTGCGCACTAAACACCACAATGCCACCCTTGGGTACTTCGTGCAATTCATCAACAAAGACCGCGCCTTTTTCACGGAGCTCATTGACCACGTATGCGTTATGCACAATTTCATGGCGCACATAGATTGGGGCACCAAAGCGATTGAGCGCTTCATTAACGATATTGATTGCGCGGTCTACGCCAGCACAAAAGCCGCGGGGCTGGGCCATCAAAATTTCAGGGCTATCTATCGGATTCATGGCTGCTTTAAATATGTTCTACAGAATCGCAACAATTTGCGCTTCAAAGGTAACGGGGCGACCAGCCAAGGGGTGATTGAAATCAAACCAAGCACCCTCTTCGTTAATCGATTGCAATACACCAGCATATTGAGCACCACCCGGGGCATTGAACTCAATCACATCACCCGGATTAAATTCTGCGTCCTCATCCCGGCCTTCTTTAAGCGCCCCCAAAGAAACCCACTGCACCAACTCATCTTTACGTTCGCCAAAACTTTCTTCCGGCGGGAGTAAGGCACTTTTTTTCTCGCCCACCTCTAAACCCAACAACACTTTTTCAAAACAAGGCGCAAATTGTCCAGAACCCATCAAAACCGTCGCGGGACGGTCAATAAACGTATTGATGTAATCCTCCCCATTGGGCAAAGTCAGCCGATAGTTGAGGGTGAGATAGGAATTAGGCAGAACAATAAGCTTAGTCATAAGGTAATTGTATCTAGGCAGCCGACCAAGGAACACTCTCCGATCCCAGATTGGCCAAGAGAGGATCAGCCTAGAGAGAAATTACGCGCCCGAGGCGCTCAGTCATTAAATGATGCTGAGCTCTTAGCCATCTTCTTGCGGGTTGGAGTTAAAGGCAAAAGCGCCGTGGCCTTGGCCCAAGATCTTCTCCATCAATTTGGCAGCCTACCTCGCCTTTTGAGTGCTAGCCCTGACGAGCTAACGCGCATTCACGGCATGGGACTCTCAAAATGGTCACAAATCCAAGCCGCCTATGAACTAGTCAAGCGTAGCCTGGAGGAAGGGCTGGCATACGACTCGATCTTTTCTTCGCCAACCCATGTCAGGGAGTTTTTACAGGCAAAAATAGGCAAACTACCCCATGAAGTCTTTTTATGTCTTTATTTAGACTCCAGATATCGTCTGATTGAGTGCCAGGAGCTCTTTCGGGGGTCGATCACCCATACAGCTGTCTATCCACGAGAAATCCTCAAGGAGGCCCTCACCCGCAATGCCAGCGCCATCATCGTGGCCCATAATCACCCGAGTGGGAGTCCGCTACCAAGCCAGGCTGATCAAGATTTAACCAACATCCTCACAAAAGCCCTGCAACTAGTCGATATTCCACTACTTGATCACTGTATCGTGAGCGGGAGTGGTTTTTTCTCATTTTCAGACTCAGGCCTTATGTAGATTGACTTTTAAAGATAGTAATTACTAACTTTAATGGTAATTCAGAATGTCTAGATCCATTTATTACACCAATCGTTCAAACTAAAGCCAATTAGGGGTAGATCAAAACCCTCTATGCCTGATACAATCTTCTTTTTTCGCAATTATGGAGTCCGTCATGGCAAAAGTTTGCCAAGTCACTGGGAAGAAGCCGATGGTTGGCAACAATGTATCCCATGCAAATAACAAAACAAAGCGTCGCTTTTTGCCTAATCTGCAAAATCGTCGTTTCTGGGTAGAATCTGAAAACCGTTGGGTCAGCTTGCGCTTAACCAACGCTGGTTTGCGCGTGATCGACAAAAATGGCATCGATGCTGTTTTGTCTGATCTTCGTGCACGTGGCGAAATTTAAGGAGCGCACAAATGGCTAAAGGCGGCAGAGAAAAAATCAAGTTAGAGTCATCAGCAGGTACTGGTCACTTCTACACTACTTCAAAAAACAAGCGTACAAAGCCTGAGAAAATGGAGATCATGAAATTCGATCCAACCATTCGCAAGCACGTTGCTTACAAAGAAACCAAGCTGAAGTAATTTCTTTACTTCACAAATAAAAAACCCGCTAATACAGCGGGTTTTTTATTATCTGAACTTCGAGAGCGCAGACCCAACTCATCGTTGGCTTATGCATAACGTCGCAAACGCAAAGAGAACTCGCGCAAGCTCGATAAACCACTCTCCTCGGCACGCTGACACCAAGAATGGAGTTGGGCTAGCAATTGATCGCCAGTAGCATTAGAGCGGCCCCAGATGGCTTGTAAATCACGACGCATTTCAATCATTTTGCGCAACTGGGCATTGCTTGCAATTAACTCTTCCAGTTTGGATTTTTCTTCATCACTCAGGCGAGATTCATCTTTGCCCAACCATGTGCGCGCATCCTTCAGATGCGCAGCCAATACCTGCATATGCTGGACTTCATTACTAAAGAAGCTGCGTAGCGTCTTGCTATAACGCGCCATGATTTCATAACGATTGGCAATGATGGCTTCCAGTGTGCCCTGGTCCGCAGGGCGTAAGTTACTCAGAATAGGCTTGGGGGGAGTCTTCTTTACTGTCGCCAAACCAAGCGCACTCATCATCTGTATGTAAAGCCAACCAATATCAAACTCATACCACTTGTTAGAGAGCTTGGCGCTAGTAGCGTAGGTGTGATGGTTGTTGTGTAACTCCTCGCCACCGATCAAGATACCCCAAGGAAGGATGTTTCTGGATGCATCTTCGCAATCGTAATTACGATAACCCCAGAAATGTCCAATGCCGTTAATCACACCAGCTGCCGTAATTGGAATCCAAAGCATTTGCACTGCCCACACTGTCAAACCAATACCGCCAAATAAAAATACGTCGATGATTAACATCAAAGCAACGCCTTGCCATGAAAATTTAGAATAGAGATGATGTTCTATCCAGTCATTAGGGGTGCCGTGTCCGAACTTGTTTAAGGTCTCTTGATTGGCAGCCTCTTTTTTATAGAGCTCTGCACCACGTGACAAGACGGTATTGATTCCTAAAATTTGTGGGCTATGTGGATCATCGATGGTTTCGCACTTAGCGTGGTGTTTGCGATGAATCGCAGCCCACTCCTTGGTCACCATTCCGGTTGTAAGCCACAACCAGAAGCGGAAAAAATGCGACATGATGGGATGCAAATCTAAGGCGCGATGGGCTTGGCAACGGTGCAGAAAGATAGTCACAGCAGCAATAGTGATGTGCGTCACGAGCAAAGTGTAAACAACGATCTCCCACCAAGACCATTGAAGATAGCCATGCGCAAGCCAATTGAGAAATAGATCAAAACCAGAATAAGAAGCAGTATTCAAAAGGGAGTCCCTAAAGATATGGTAAGCCCCTATTTTAAAGCTTTCCCAGCTTTTTAGGCTTCTTCTTTTGGCGCTTTAACGACTATCTTTTTTTGGAAGACGGCTCCAAAAAATCCATCCGTCCCATGAATATGGGGCCACAACTGCCACCAAGGATTATCTGGACTGCATCCAATCGGCATCTGATTTGGGAACAGGGGTTTAAGCACTTCTGCAGCAGGCACCACTTCAAATTCAGGGTGTTTTGCTAAAAAGTCTTCTGCAATCCCTTGGTTTTCTTGCGGCAAGAGACTGCAAGTGGCATAAACCAAACGGCCGCCGGGTTTTAGCAAGCGACTTGCAGAAGCCAGAATATTGGCTTGTTTAACATTTAATTCGAGCACTCCCTCAGGAGTTTGACGCCACTTTAGATCAGGATTGCGGCGCAAGGTACCCATCCCGCTACATGGCGCATCCACTAAGACACGATCAATTTTTCCAGCCAAACGCTTAATCTTGGTGTCATTCTCACTATCGATCCAAACAGGATGGACATTGGATAAGCCGCTACGGGCCTGCCTAGGCTTTAGATTTGCCAAGCGACGCTCGGATGTATCTAAGGCATATAAACGGCCTGTAGAGCGCATCAGGGCTCCTATTGCTAAAGTCTTGCCACCAGCACCTGCGCAAAAATCAACCACCATCTCACCGCGCTTAGGCGCCAACAGGTAAGCCAACAGCTGGCTGCCTTCATCTTGAACCTCAAACATGCCGGCCTTAAAGCCAACCGTATTTTGTAGCGCAGGCTTGCCCATGATGCGCACGCCATCTGGCGCATAAGGCGTTGGGATCGCTTGATAACGACCGCCCAGGGCATTCATCTCAAGGAGCAATTGCTCGCGCGTAGTCTTCATCGTATTTGCGCGCAGATCCAATAGGGCTGGATGCATGAGTGATTTAGCCAAGGCTTCACGAGACTCTTCACCCGGATACTTTCCAAAAGCATCCCAAAGCCACTCCGGCAGATTATTGCGAACCAGGGGGTTTAAAGTCTCCGGGTCAATCTTAGAAACATGAACGAGCCACTCGTACTCTCCCGGCTTGAGCACGTGCGCCAGATCGGCAATCGCGCTTTCTGCACGATTCGATGTGCCTAGGCCACCTTCAGACAAGGCGGACATCAAACCCAATAGAGCTAAGCGTCTGGCCTGAGAGCCTTCACCACTCACTGCCAATTGTGAGAACTCATTTTTACGACGCAAGATAGCAAAAGCACTTTCTGCGATCAAGGCGCGATCACGGTTACCAAGTTGCGGCTCAGCCCGAAAGTAGCGACTGACGACTCGATCTGCAGGCTGCTCAAAACTGAGCATCTCTGGCAACAGGCGCTCTAAATGAATGGCATGCTGAGGCAATGCCTTGGCATTCGAAAAATTCTTTTGACCGACAGGCCCAATGAGATTGCCGCTCGCATTGCGTCGCTCAGGGTTACGCAAAGGATCTTTTGATTTAGTAGCGTAGTTTTTACTATCGCTGGATCTAGCCCTGGCTCTTGGGCTGGCATTTCTGGATGAACGTTCTTTACTCATAATTTAAAAAATTGCGACTCCGGGGGTTGTAACTTCACTTGATTACCTTCTATTCGCAATCGTCCATCGAGGAACCATTTTACGGCCCGTGGATAGATTTGATGCTCAGCAGCCAAAACACGAGCCCCCAAGGTCGCTGCATCGTCCCCGGGAAGCACTGGAACAGAGGCCTGGCAGATGATGGGACCCTCATCAACGCCTTCATTTACAAAGTGCACAGTAGCTCCGTGTGTTGTCACTTTAGCCTCCAAAGCACGCTCATGGGTATGCAATCCAGGAAAAGCAGGTAATAAAGCAGGATGAATATTGATCAAACGCCCTTCATAGTGGCGAATAAAGCCCGGAGTCAAAATACGCATAAATCCAGCTAAAACCACTAAATCAGCCCCTAAAGCATCAATTTGCTCGATGAGGGCGGCATCAAAAGACTCTCTAGAGGGATGCTCTTGATGCTCAATGGCAAAGGCTGGAATTCCATGAGAACGAGCAAAATCAAGCCCCAAAGCGCTAGATCGGTTGGAAATGACCCCCGAAAATTGAACGGGCCAAGCCTCTTTTTGGGCTGTTTTAACGATTGCCTCGAAGTTTGATCCGCGGCCTGAGATTAAGGTAACGATTGATTGCATGCCCACAATATAATTGAAGGCTACCCTGAAAGCGATTTTGTGAACGTATTCCGTGGCCCGACCCAGTTTTCTGCAGGACCTGCTTGTGCCTTAACCATTGGTAATTTCGATGGCGTGCACAGGGGTCATCGCGCCCTGCTCAAAGAACTAAAAGAAGGAGCCGACGAAAGAGGGCTGATAAGTTGCGTCATGACTTTTGAGCCGCATCCAAAGGAATTCTTTTCGCCGGAGGCAGCGCCACCACGCATCTTGAATCTGCGTGACAAATTAGCTGCGTTTGCGCAAATGGGAATCGATCGAGTGGTGGTTGAGCATTTCAACAAGGCTTTTGCGAGCCTAAGTCCAGAAGAGTTTGTTTCAGAAATTCTAGTCAAGCGGCTCAATGCAAAATGGATTTTAATCGGGGATGATTTTTGCTACGGCGCAAAACGTGCCGGAAATTTTGCAAGCCTCAAAGCAGCTGGTGAAAAATTTGGCTTCACCGTTTCAAGCATCGACACTATTCTTGAAGATGGCGAGCGCATTTCTAGTTCGGCTTTGCGCGCCACATTAGCCAATGGTGATATGACACTCGCCGCCAAATTACTCGGGCGCCCTTATGGTATTTCAGGTCATGTCATTCATGGACAAAAGCTTGGGCGCGAACTGGGCTTTCCCACCTTAAATTTAGCAGTTGCAAATCATCTTCATCATCGTAAGCCTGCAACGAGCGGCATCTTTACAGCACAGGTTATTGGCTTGAGTGATAAGCCTCTGCCAGCAGTAGCTAGCTTGGGTGTACGGCCCACAGTAGAGGATGAAGGGCGGGTGTTACTTGAAACGCATATCTTTGATTACCAACAAGATGCTTACGGAAAAATTGTGACCGTTGAGCTTTTAGAAAAAATTCGTGACGAGGAAAAGTACGCCGACCTCGACACACTCACACAAGCTATTGCAGCAGATGCAAAGCACGCCAGAAATTATTTCCAGAAAAAAGTCTATGTCTGAAAAAGCAAACTCATATCCCGTTAATCTTTTAGAAACGCCATTTCCGATGCGCGGAGATCTTGCGAAGCGCGAACCACAATGGGTTGAGCAATGGCAAAAAAATAAGCTCTACGAAAAGATTCGTGCGGCACATGCCAATCAACCGAAATTTATTTTGCATGATGGCCCTCCATATGCCAATGGTGATATTCATATTGGGCATGCAGTTAACAAGATTCTCAAAGACATGATCGTAAAGTCACGCTGGTTGATGGGTTTTGATTCAGCCTATGTACCTGGCTGGGATTGCCATGGCATGCCGATTGAAATCCAAATTGAAAAACAATTCGGTAAGAATTTACCGACTGCAGAGGTGCAAGCAAAGGCACGGGCTTATGCACAAGTGCAAATCGATAAACAAAAGAAGGATTTTGAGCGCTTGGGCGTTCTGGGCGACTGGAATAACCCGTATCTCACCATGAACTTCCGTAACGAGGCAGATGAGATTCGTGCGCTTGGCAATATTTGGAAAAAGGGTTATGTGTTCCGCGGCCTCAAACCGGTCAATTGGTGCTTTGATTGTGGATCTGCACTAGCCGAAGCCGAGGTTGAATACCAAGATAAGACGGATCCAACGATTGATGTTGGCTTTGCTTTTGATGATGCTCAGCGCCCACAATTAGCAAAAGCGTTTGGTTTAAATGACTTACCAGCAAAGCCTGGTATGGCGGTCATCTGGACAACGACACCTTGGACGATTCCAGCCAATCAAGCCTTGAATGTCAACCCCGAACTCATCTATGCCTTGGTAGATGTGGGTGACAAATTATTCATTCTTGCAAAAGATCGTGTGGAGACCTGCCTTCAGGAATATGGTCTGGCAGGTGAAATTATCGGCACCTGCTTGGGTAGCCAATTAGAAAATATTTCGTTCTGGCATCCCTTAGCAAAACTCGATGCAGGTTATCGTCGTTTATCCCCTATCTATGCAGCTGAATATGTCAGCCTCGATACCGGCACTGGAATTGTTCATTGCTCACCAGCCTATGGTGAGGAAGACTTTAAGTCTTGCAAAAAGCATCAGATAGCCGATAGAGATATTCTGAGCCCGGTAATGGGCAATGGCGTCTACGCCTCCTGGCTCCCTCTCTTTGCCAATGAATTTATCTGGAAGGCCAATCCAAAAATTGTTGAGGCACTCCGAGAGGCCGGTAGCTTGGTGAGAGAGAAAAGCTATACCCATTCATACATGCATTGCTGGCGTCATAAAACCCCAATTATTTATCGTGCCACCTCTCAATGGTTCGCGAGTATGGATAAAAAACCATCTGATGGTAAAGCCAGTTTGCGTGAGACTGCATTGGCCGGTATTGAAGGAACAGAATTCTTTCCAGCATGGGGCAAGCAACGCCTTCACAGCATGATTGCCAATCGTCCAGATTGGACGCTCTCACGCCAACGCCAATGGGGCGTACCAATGGCTTTCTTCGTTCATAAGGAAAGTGGTGAACCACATCCTCGCACCATCGAACTTCTTGAAGAAGTTGCAAAACGTGTTGAACAAGGCGGAATTGAGGCCTGGCAAAAACTCGAAGTGAGCGAACTACTTGGCGATGAAGCATCCCAATACGAAAAGAATCGCGACACCCTAGATGTTTGGTTTGATTCTGGAACAACGCATTGGCACGTGATTCGTGGTTCCCATCGCAATGAACTCTTTAGACCTGAATCCGAATTACCAGAAGGTCGCTTGGCTGATCTCTATTTAGAAGGTTCAGATCAACACCGCGGCTGGTTCCACTCATCTTTGCTGACAGGCTCCATGCTCGATGGCAAGCCGCCTTACAAAGCGCTATTAACCCATGGCTTCACTGTTGATGGTCAGGGTCGCAAGATGAGTAAGTCGGTCGGCAACGTGATTGCTCCACAACAAGTCGCCGATAAATTAGGAGCAGAAATCATCCGCCTTTGGGTTGCCTCAACAGATTACTCGGGTGAAATGACAATTTCTGATGAGATCCTCAAGCGAGTAACTGAAAGTTATCGCCGCATTCGTAACACCCTGCGCTTCTTGCTTGCCAATCTCTCTGACTTTGATCCCACCCAGCATGTCTTACCAACAGAGCAATGGCTTGAGATTGATCGTTATGCTGTCGCACTTGCTGAGCAATTGCAAGGCGAAGTGGAAACCCACTACAAAGCATACGAATTCCAACCAGCGGTTGCACGCATGTTGACTTTCTGCTCCGAGGATTTAGGTGGCTTCTATCTGGACATTCTGAAAGATCGTCTGTATACGAGTGCACCCCACTCACAAGATCGCCGTGCTGCGCAAAATGCGCTTTTCCATATCACGCGCAACCTCTTGAAATGGTTGGCACCCTTCCTCTCCTTTACGGCAGAAGAGGCATGGAAATCATTTCCTCATGGCGCTCAAGAGCAGGCCAGTGAATCGATCTTCATGGAAGAATTTGGCGCTTTCCCAGCAATCAAAGATGCAAATGACTTGGTTTCTAAATGGAACCGCATTCGCGAGATTCGCTCTGAAGTCACCAAAGCCATTGAAGTTGAACGAGAGGCTGGCAATGTTGGTTCATCACTTCAGGCAGAACTCACCATTAAAGTGCCCGAGGCAGATTTTGCTTTAATCCACTCCCTCGGAAATGATTTACGTTTCGTCACAATTACTTCTAGTGCTGCAGTAGAGCACTCTAAGGATGGCTTGGAGGTTCTGGTGCGCGCCAGCCAATTCAAAAAATGTGGTCGTTGCTGGCACCATACAGATGATGTGGGCTCGAACTCAGAACATCCAGATTTATGTGGCCGCTGTATTGGTAATCTTTTTGGAAGCGGCGAAAGTCGCTCATTCGCATAATGCAAACCAAGCAAGAGCTGCCTTTTAAGAAGGCGTTGGCGATCGCAATATTTGTCATATTGCTTGATCAGGTGAGCAAACTGCTCGCATTGACCCATTTGCAATTTGGCCAACCTGAAGCAGTATTGCCCTTCATGAACTGGCTCTTGCTCTTTAACCCTGGAGCGGCATTTTCTTTTCTAGCCCAAGGGTCAGGCTGGCAGCGTTGGTTATTTACCGCCTTGGGTCTAGGAGCATCGCTTTATATCGTGCTGCTATTGCGCAAGAGCCAGAGCGATAAAACCCTCTCATGGGCTCTGAGTTTGATTCTGGGGGGTGCACTAGGAAACGTATTGGATCGCATCCGTTTTGGTGCTGTAGTTGATTTCATTGACCTTCACTACGCTACTTGGCATTGGCCAGCATTCAATGTAGCTGATAGCGCAATCTGCATCGGCGCCGCCCTGATAGTTTGGGGTGAGTTGCGCAAGGCATTTGGCAAAACTGCCTAACCCAATTAAGCTGGCACCATGCAATCACTTTTAAACAAGAAAATCGTCCTAGGTATTTCCGGGGGAATTGCCGCCTATAAAGCTCCGGAACTTGCTCGCTTGCTCATGCAAGAGGGTGCATCGGTTCAAGTTGTCATGACGCAAGCAGCCCAGCAATTTGTTACTCCCGTAACTATGCAAGCTTTAACGGGCAACCCGGTTTATATCAATCAATGGGATGAGCGTATTGCAAACAATATGGCACATATTGAGCTTTCCAGAGCAGCCGATGCTATTGTCATTGCACCCGCAAGCGCAGACCTCATGGCCAAACTTTCACTGGGTCTAGCCGATGATTTACTCTCAACGCTATGTCTAGCGCGTGACTGCCCTCTCCTGCTTGCACCAGCCATGAATCGCCAAATGTGGGAGTACAGCGCCACCACTCGCAGCGTTGCGCGTTTAGAGGCTGATGGGGTTACTTTGTTAGGCCCTGCTAGCGGATTTCAGGCATGCGGTGAAATTGGCATGGGCAGAATGTTAGAGCCCGCTGAAATTACAGAACAGGTGATTGCCTTCTTTCAGAAGAAAGTATTGTCCGGCAAACGCGTACTGATTACTGCGGGTCCCACATTTGAAGCAATTGATCCAGTGCGCGGTATCACCAATCACAGCTCCGGCAAGATGGGCTTTGCGATTGCGCGGGCCGCCATTGAGGCTGGTGCGCAAGTGCATCTGATTGCAGGCCCCTGCGATCTGAACACACCGCTTCAAGCAACTGGTCGCATTACTCGTACCAATGTCATTAGCGCTAAAGAGATGCATGCTGCAACCATGGCATCGACCGACTGCGATATTTTCTTTGCTGTCGCTGCCGTGGCTGACTGGGGTATCGCCAAGCCTTCTAAAGAAAAGATGAAGCGCCAGGGAACTAAAGCCCCTGCCATTGAATTGATTGCGAACCCCGATATTTTGCTAGACGTTGCAAAGGCGGTAAAAAAGAAAGCTGGCAAACCTTATCCATACTGTGTCGGCTTTGCCGCCGAATCCACTACACTTGCCGAGCATGCAAAGGCGAAAAGAATTCGTAAAGGCATTCCAATGATTGTGGGCAATATTGGGCCCGATACCTTTGGCAGCAATCTCAATCAATTACTAGTGATTGATGATCGTGGTAGCAAGAAACTCGCTCAAGCTGAAAAACTCGTTTTAGCACGTCAACTCATTCAGTTAGTGGCTAAAAAATTGTAATCATGCGCAATTCATCCATTTATTTGCTTTAGGAATCTTCATGCAATCACTCCAAGTCAAAATTTTAGATGAGCGCATGCGCTCCCAATTACCCGCATATGGGACACCAGGTAGTGCAGGCCTGGACTTACGCGCATGTATTGATCAAACAATCGACATCGAACCAGGACAAACCGTACTGATACCAACCGGTTTAGCGATTTACGTTGAAGATCCTCGCTATGCTGCTTTTATTCTGCCGCGCTCTGGCTTGGGTCATAAGCATGGCATCGTCTTAGGAAATCTAGTTGGCTTGATCGACTCAGACTACCAAGGTCAATTAATGGTGAGCACCTGGAATCGTGGTGACACAGCCTTCAAGCTCGAACCAATGGAGCGCTTAGCTCAATTGGTCGTCATGCCCGTTCAACAAGTTGAGCTCAAAGTGGTAGAGGAGTTCACTGAAAGCAGCCGCGGTGCTGGGGGCTTTGGCAGCACCGGTCGCAGCTAAAGCATCACGCCTCGGCAATTGAATAAACCGCCCCTCTCTATTTGGGCGGTTTATTTTTTCCTAAAATTACTGAACTGGAACCTGCTGCCAGCCACTTGGGCAAGCTTGGGTTTGAGGGTAGTAGAGTCCATTCTCAGGACAAAATGCCGCTGTTCTATGGGCCACTTGATAGTATGGCGTTGCATAGTAGACGGGTGCAGGACGATAGTAAGTACTAGCAACTACTGCTCCGGCCACCGCACCTACTGCAAATGGTGCCCAACCATACCCATAACCACCTCCACGCCAAGCACCGTGCCATCCACCGCCATGCCAACCATAAGCATTGGCAGGAGCAACAAAACTGCATAAAGCGAGCGCTGTCATTACAGAAATTAGGATTTTTTTCATCTTTACCTCCTGGGTATTTATTTGAATTCTGATCCCTACTCATATAACGCTCATTCAAAATAGCGAGTTGACATTATTGCTAAATAAACAAAAACCACCCGAAGGTGGTCTTGTTTGCATACAAAAACTAGTTTCTGAATTTGGATCAGATTTCTTCGGCCGGAGCCACATCAGCCTTGGGTAGCTTGCGCGGCAATGCAGGTGCCTGAAAATCCAGTAACACCTTACCGTCAGCATCAATATCAACCGCTACCGCACCACCCTGTGCTAACTTACCAAAGAGTAGTTCATCTGCCAAAGCCTTGCGAACGGTATCTTGAATAATCCGCTGCATTGGCCGAGCCCCCATTAAAGGATCGAAACCATGCTTAGCAAGGTGGGCGCGTAATGCAGGGCTAAAAGTGGCATCCACCTTCTTCTCATGCAATTGCTCCTCTAACTGCATTAAGAATTTATCCACAACCCGCATGATGATGGTTTCATCAAGCGCCTTGAAGGAGACGATAGCATCCAAGCGATTGCGGAATTCTGGCGTGAAATACTTTTTAATATCAGCCATCTCATCACCAGACTCACGAGCATTAGTAAAGCCGATGGTTGATTTCTGCATTGCCTCTGCACCAGCATTCGTAGTCATGATGATGATGACATTGCGGAAGTCAGTTTTACGGCCATTGTTATCTGTCAAAGTACCGTGATCCATTACTTGCAGCAAGATATTGAAAATATCTGGGTGGGCTTTCTCAATCTCATCAAGCAAGAGTACGCAATGCGGCTTCTTATTCACTGCCTCAGTTAATAAGCCGCCTTGGTCAAAACCAACATAGCCCGGAGGCGCGCCAATTAAACGGCTAACGGCATGGCGCTCCATGTACTCAGACATATCAAAACGCAACAACTCAATGCCAAGAATGTAGGCAAGCTGTTTGGCAACTTCAGTTTTACCAACGCCCGTAGGGCCCGAAAACAAGAATGAACCGATCGGGCGATCAATCTTCCCAAGGCCCGCACGCGTCATTTTGATGGCACTTGCTAGCGCCTCAATTGCTGGGTCCTGACCGAAGACGACACTCTTGATATCACGATCTAAGGTCTGTAATTTGCTACGGTCATCCACCGTGACTGACTGTGGGGGGATGCGCGCAATCTTTGCCACAATTTCTTCAATCTCGGGGCGACCAATCGTTTTCTTCTGCTTAGACTTTGGCAAGATACGCTGCGCAGCGCCAGCCTCATCAATCACATCGATTGCCTTATCTGGCAAATGACGGTCATTAATGTAGCGTGAAGAAAGTTCAGCGGCAGCTACTAAAGCCGCAGCAGCGTATTTCACACTATGATGTTCTTCAAAACGGGACTTGAGTCCACGCAGAATCTGGACGGTTTGATCTACAGTAGGCTCAACAACATCCACCTTCTGGAAGCGGCGAGATAATGCTGCATCTTTTTCAAAGATGCCACGATACTCAGTAAAGGTGGTTGCGCCGATACACTTGAGCTGCCCATTTGATAGAGCGGGTTTGAGCAAATTGCTTGCATCGAGAGTACCCCCAGATGCAGCACCAGCCCCAATCAAGGTATGGATCTCATCAATAAAGAGAACGCCATGTGGGCTGTCTTTAAGGGATTTGAGAACGCTTTTAAGACGCTGTTCAAAATCACCACGATATTTAGTGCCAGCTAAAAGTGCGCCCATATCTAAGGAGTAGACGGTAGCATCAGCCAAGATATCAGGGACATCCCCCTTCACAATTCTCCAGGCCAGGCCTTCGGCAATCGCTGTTTTTCCAACGCCAGCCTCACCAACCAACAAAGGATTATTTTTGCGACGACGGCACAAGACCTGAATGACACGCTCCACTTCGCTGTCACGACCAATTAAGGGGTCAATCTTGCCTTGGCGCGCCATAGCATTAAGATTTTGCGTGAACTGCTCTAGCGGACTTTCTTTTCCACCTGAGGCAGATTCTTCTGTCTCTTGTGCAGGATCTACAGGTTTCACATGTTCAGCCTGATCCTTACGAACGCCATGACTAATAAAGTTCACTACATCTAAGCGGGTAACACCCTGTTGCTGCAAGAAATACACCGCATGGGAGTCTTTCTCGCCAAAAATAGCCACCAAGACATTTGCGCCAGTGACTTCTTTCTTGCCACTAGAGGTTGACTGCACGTGCATAATGGCGCGCTGAATGACCCGCTGAAAGCCTAGAGTTGGCTGAGTATCGACCTCTTCGTTACCAGGCACTACCGGAGTATTGTCATTAATAAAATTTTTGAGTTGCGCACGCAGCTCCGCAATATTAACTGCGCAAGCTTTGAGAACCTCAACCGCTGTTGCGTTATCCAATAGAGAGGCCAATAAGTGCTCGACCGTAATGAACTCATGTCGAGCAGCCCGAGCGTCAACAAACGCCATATGCAAACTCACTTCTAATTCTTGGGCAATCATGCTTCCTCCATCGTGCACTGTAGTGGGTGGCCCGCTTCGCGGGAGAGCTCTAAAACCTGATGCACTTTGGTGGCAGCCACATCGCGGGTAAAAATTCCACAAACGCCTTTGCCTACCAAATGAACCTGGAGCATGATCCGAGTTGCCGTTTCATGATCCTTCCTAAAATACTCCTGAATGACCATCACCACAAACTCCATTGGGGTGTAATCGTCATTCAATAGTAAAACTTTATACATCGAGGGCTCCTTTACTTTCTCGGCCTGCTTTTCGAGAAGGACGGTGTCTTCGATGTAGGGGTTGTTGGGACTACCAACCGTGGGATTTTTCGTTGTGCGACTCATGAGAAACATTCTAAACACAGATACATAAACTTAAATTTACAGGGGTCCTGTTGTGAAAAAACCATTAATAAAGCCCACTTACCCCATATTGGGGCATTTTTTCATAAAAAAAGGGGTACTTCACCCCAACTATATGCATATAACCCCTTGACACCTCACCATAAAGGGCAAACAATCAGGGTATAGGCTTTATTTAAAGTCCTATTTAGGCGTGTTGTAGAGCGAGACTGATTAAAAAGTATTCACCCTCATCACGGTTGTTTTAAGTTTATGTAATGGAGTTCGCATGGCGACCGGAATTGTTAAGTGGTTCAATGATGCAAAAGGTTTTGGTTTTATCAAACCTGATGATGGTGAAGAAGAGTTGTTTGCGCATTTCAGCGCAATTACAATGCCTGGGTTTAAAACCCTCAAGGAAAACCAAAAGGTAACGTTTGACATTACCCAAGGTCCTAAAGGCAAACAAGCTACCAATATCCAAGCAGCTTAATCGCTCTTAGATCATTACTAAAACCCAGGACTTGTTCCTGGGTTTTTTTCGCCTATATTTTCTTCTCCCTTAGAATGCACGCACACCCTATTTGCTAGAGAGCATCATGCACCTTCTGAATATCAAACCCATCCTCCTGACCTTAGCGGGCGCCGCTTCCTTCCTGATCTCCATCAGCACCATCGCGCAAGTGAACACTGGCCTGCCGACTATTGAACTGAAAACAGGAATTTATCGTATTCAAGCAGAGTTAGCGGATACCCCTCAAGCAAGAGAAGTTGGGCTGATGAATCGCACGAGCATGCCCACTAACTCAGGAATGTTATTTGTTTTTGAACAGAAAGCAGGAAATTGCTTTTGGATGAAAAACACCAAGATCCCCCTATCGATTGCATTTATTGCAGATGACGGCAAGATTGTGAATATTGAAGAAATGCAAGCTGACACCACCAATAACCACTGCCCAACAGCCCCCATTCGTTACGCTCTAGAGATGAACAAGCAATGGTTTGCAGAGCGCGTGATCATTCCAGGAATGACAGTGACAGGCTTACCGAAGAAATAAGCAAAGAAGTCATAAAAAAATGCAGACCTTGGTCTGCATTTTGTTTGCGCCAGCGATACAGTGGCGAGCAACAACTCAGCTTTACTCAAAGTGGCAAACGTAGTGAACTGGTGACTCGGCGCGAATAATAAAATATCCGCCCTTTTCCACTTCCCAGCTCTGACCTGCCTTGAACTCCTGTTCAGGAGCACCATTAATGCTCACAAAAGCATTGCCATCCACCACTTCCATAATTTCTTTAGCGCTTAAGTCAAAACGTAAAGTGCTTGGAAGCACAACACCAACAGACTTACGCACACCATTTGGCAAGGTGACGGTATGTGAGACGCATTTACCATCAAAAAATACATTCGCTTTTTTACCTACTGATACTTGATCAAATTGCATCTTTATTCTTTCAAATCAACATCGTTAAAAAATTATTTAGCGCGCTTGCGCTTAGCAGTCTCAGCAATGCGCATACGCAAAGCATTGAGCTTGATGAAGCCACCAGCATCGGCTTGGTTATAAGCGCCACCATCATCGTCAAAAGTAGCAATTGTTTGATCGAACAATGTATTTGCTGAATCGCGCGAAATGACTGAGACCGAGCCCTTATAGAGTTTCAAACGCACCACGCCATTTACCATTTGCTGGGTGTGGTCAATTAAGGTTTGCAAGGCAATACGCTCTGGAGCCCACCATAAGCCGTTATAAATCAGGCTAGCGTAGCGAGGCATCAAATCATCTTTTAAGTGAGCCACTTCACGATCAAGGGTGATGCTCTCGATACCGCGGTGCGCTTTAAGCAAGATAGTTCCACCAGGGGTTTCATAGCATCCACGACTCTTCATGCCGACAAAACGGTTTTCGACTAAATCTAAACGACCGATGCCATGCATTCCGCCAAGGCGATTTAACTCAGCTAATAACTCATGTGGCTTATAAGTCTTACCATCAATCGCTACTGGATCTCCTGCACGGAATTCAATTTCAATAATTTGAGCAGCATCCGGGGCCCTTTCAGGTGAAACAGTCCAACGCCACATTGATTCTTCAGCCTCGGCATTGGGGTTTTCCAAATGACGGCCTTCATAGCTAATGTGCAAGAGGTTGGCATCCATGGAATAGGGTGAGCCACCTTGCTTATGCTTCATCTCGACTGGAATACCATGCTTTTCAGCGTAGGCCATTAATTTTTCGCGTGATAGCAGATCCCATTCACGCCATGGCGCAATCACTTTGATTCCTGGCTCAAGAGCGTAGTAACCAAGCTCAAAACGAACCTGATCATTTCCCTTGCCCGTTGCACCATGTGACACCGCATCAGCACCGGTTAAGCGGGCAATTTCTATTTGGCGTTTAGCAATCAAAGGGCGCGCAATAGATGTACCCAACAAATACTCGCCCTCGTAGATGGTGTTGGCACGGAACATAGGGAATACAAAGTCACGTACAAACTCTTCACGCAGGTCATCAATAAAAATATTTTCTGGCTTGATACCAAATTGCAATGCCTTTGCACGCGCAGGCTCCAGCTCTTCACCCTGACCCAAGTCAGCCGTAAAAGTCACGATCTCACATTGGTAAGTATCTTGTAGCCACTTCAAAATAACGCTGGTATCAAGACCACCGGAATACGCCAACACTGCTTTTTTAATATCTGACATGATTTCTATTCAATAAAAAATTAACTCGAAAAACTAAATATATTTAATCCAAGCGACCGCAGAGCAAATATTCCATGAGGGCTTTTTGCACATGCAAGCGATTTTCTGCTTCTTCCCACACAATACTTTGTGGACCATCAATGACATCGGCCGCCACCTCTTCGCCACGATGTGCAGGGAGGCAGTGCATAAACAGAGCGTCCGGTTTTGCTAGCGCCATTAACTCGGGTGAAACCATCCACTCCTTAAATGCGCTCATACGTGACGCATTTTCATCCTCGTAACCCATACTGGTCCAAACATCTGTTGTTACCAAATCAGCACCCTTGCAGGCATCCTTAGGGTCTGAACATACTGTGAGGTGATTTAAGGCTGCTCCAGTGAGGCGCGAGCTATCTAGTTGATAACCCTTGGGGGCAGAAAAACGAATTTGGAAATTCAAACATTCGGCCGCCTGAATCCAGGTGTACGCCATATTGTTGGCATCACCCACCCAAGCAACTGTTTTACCCTGTATTAGGCCGCGTGCCTCGACAAAAGTAAAAATATCAGCCAAAACCTGACATGGGTGATATTCATTGGTTAAACCATTAATGACGGGTACGCGTGAATTAGCAGCAAAACGCTCAATGATCTCTTGCCCAAAGGTGCGAATCATGATGATGTCAGTCATCCGAGAGATCACCTGGGCGGCATCTTCTACTGGCTCACCGCGGCCCAATTGAGTATCGCGAGTATTCAGGTAGACAGCATGTCCACCCAATTGATGAATACCCGCCTCAAAAGATAAACGTGTACGAGTGGAATGCTTTTCAAAAATCATTGCCAAGGTGCGGTCATGCAATGGATGCCAAGTCTCATAGCTCTTAAATTTAGCCTTGAGCCAAGCAGAACGCTCGAGCAAATAGTCATACTCTTCTCGAGAAAGGTCAGAAAATTGCAAGTAATGCCTGACCTGACCGGGCGCTTGGGGTTTTGCCAGAGATGTCATTGTTGAGCTTTCTACTAAAGTTTTAGCTTGCATTTTTTTCTTTGGGCATTCAACTGCACGAAAATAGTTCCTAAAGTCATCTTAAGCTCATTCGAGGCTGTTAAGCTTAGAGGCTTATTGCTACTTATTTCTACTACGATCCTGACGCCAACTTGAACCACAAAAAGCTTTTCATTCAAGGCATTACAACTTCTGGCAAGCCATTTCGGCCCAGCGATTGGGCTGAACGTCTATGCGGAGTGATGGCTACATTTCGCCCGCCAGGCGATGCTGGCGACCCCCGCTTCACTTACTCGCCTTATGCCAGACCAGTTGTTATTGCTAAAGTGAAATGCGTTGTCATTGATACCAGACTGGGCGATCTTGATCCAAGAGCGCTCGACTTCGTTATGAACTTTGCCAAAGACAATGAGTTACCCATCGAAGAAGCTTGTGAGTTTGAACCCGAACCACAAACCTAGTCTTAAAAACAAAAACCCGCTCTGATAAGGAGCGGGCCTAGGCAAGCATGACGCTTGCCAGCCTAAAACAAATTACGTCTTACGCTGCCATTGCCTTAATAGCTGCAGACAAACGTGCCTTTTGACGAGCAGCAGTATTTTTGTGTGCAATTTTCTTGTCAGCAATCTTGTCGATTGTTGATTGAGTTGCAATGAAAACTTGAGCGGCAGCAGCTTTATCACCTGCTTCAATTGCTTTGCGAACCGCCTTAATGGAGGTGCGAAGCTTTGAACGCAAACTAGAGTTGTGCTCGTTCTGTTTTACTGCCTGCCGTGCGCGTTTACGCGCTTGTGCGGTATTGGCCATCTTTAAACCTTGCTATATAAAAATTACAAAATACGATTAACTGAAACTTGTATGGGATTGCCAGCTTTCTTTGCGGACCCACCAAAACCCAAGATTTTACATTAAAGGGGCAAAAAAGCCCAGTCGCCTGACAAATAAGAGAAAATCGACCCATGAATCTGCTTTCCGCTGCCGCCAAAGTCAGCTCCCTTACGATGCTCTCCCGCATTACAGGCCTCTTGCGGGAGACCCTAATTGCCCGTAGTTTTGGGGCTTCCGAGTGGACTGATGCCTTTAATGTGGCTTTTAGGCTCCCCAATTTGCTACGCAGATTATTTGCCGAAGGGGCCTTTTCCCAGGCTTTTGTCCCAATTTTGGGTGAAATGGCTACTCAAGGCGACCAAAAAAAGGCTCAAGTCCTCGTTAATGCCGTTGCTACGCTCTTATTTTGGGCTTTGCTGCTTACGGTATGTATTGGTGTCGTAGGGGCCCCCTTGCTGATTCTAGTGATTGCTACGGGCTTTAAAGGCGGTCCAGCATACGAGGCAAGTGTTGTTATGACACGCATCATGTTCCCTTACATTGGGCTAATTTCAATGGTTTCGCTGTCGGCCGGCATCCTCAATACCTTTCAGCGCTTCGCCATTCCAGCATTTACCCCGGTTTTACTCAATTTAGCCCTCATTGGGAGCGCTATTTTGTTGTCTCCATATCTAGAGCAACCGATTTATGCCCTGAGCATTGGGGTGCTTTTGGGCGGCTTTTTGCAACTTGGCATCCAGATTCCAGCTCTGGCGCGATTGAAACTTTTGCCCAGAATAGCTTTGTGGCCCAAAGCCATCAAGGCGGCCGCTCAAAATACTGAGGCAAGAAGGGTCATGCGACTGATGGGGCCAGCCGTTTTCGCGGTATCAGTTGCGCAGATTTCATTGATTATCAATACCAATATCGCCTCGCGACTACCTGCCGGGAGCGTCTCGTGGCTTTCGTATGCTGATCGCCTGATGGAATTTCCCACCGCCCTTTTAGGAGTAGCGCTGGGTACCGTGCTCCTGCCTAGTCTGAGCAAAGCGAATGCTCAAAATGACCTCAAGCATGCGGGTGAGCTCCTCATTTGGGGATTACAGTTAACCTTTTTGCTAGCTGCGCCTTGCGCGCTCGCCCTCTTTATTTTTGGCGAACCCTTGGCGGCAGTTCTGTATCACTACGGCAAATTTAGTGCGCTTGATGTCTTGATGACGCAGCGCGCCTTGGCAGCCTATGGTGTTGGCTTAATTGGCTTGATCTTGGTAAAAATCTTAGCGCCTGGTTTTTATTCTCGCCAAGATATTCGCACGCCTGTCAAAATTGGCTTGCTCGTGCTGGTTGCCACCCAATTAGCCAATCTGGTTTTTGTACCCTGGTTTGGTCATGCTGGCCTTGCACTATCCATTGGGCTGGGGGCCTGCTTAAATGCCACCCTTCTTTGGGTTGGCCTTAGCAAGCGCGGAGCCCTTCCCTCAGCATCTTGGTTGCAGTATTTGAGTCAACTATTTTTTGCGCTCATTCCATTTGCAGGGGTACTCTATTACGCCGCCCACTTTCATAACTGGATAGCCTTGCAAAGCACGCCGTGGTGGCGCATCAGCTTATTGGCTTTGTGGTTAGGTGTAGCAGCAGTCGTCTACTTTGCCGCACTGGGTTTAGTTGGAATTCGCTGGCAAAAATTTCTGCGTCATGCAAAATAGAGCATATGCCAACACAACAGCTTGACTACTTCACATCCCTGGTTACAGAGGACGAGCACTTTCCCTTAACTGAGGCGGCGGTAGCAGTAGCTCAGCATGCCTATCCCGACCTAGATGTTCAGGGAGTGCTCGATCAAATCGATCAGTTGGCCAGCAAACTACGGACTCGTATTAGCCCGGATACCACCCCGATTCAGCGCCTGCAAATCCTCAAACACTTCTTCTATACTGAGCTTGGATTTGGCCCCAACCCCAATGATTTTTATGCGCCTGAAAATTCATATTTGCACCAAATTATTGAGAACCGGCGCGGCATACCCATCTCCTTAGCTATCCTCATGATGGAATTAGGGCAGCAGATTGGGTTAAATATTCGCGGGGTTTCTTTTCCGAATCACTTCATGATGCGTATTTCCCTGCAACAAGGTGAAATCATCATGGACCCATTAACAGGCGATTCGCTTTCCAAGAATCAACTGCAAGAAATGCTCGATCCCTACCTTGATGCCAAAGGTTATCGAGGTGAACTGAGTCTACCCTTAAATCTTTTTTTACGCGCCTCCAGTCCAAGAGAAATTCTCTCGCGTTTTTTACGTAACCTCAAAATGATTTACTCGGAAGATGAGCGCTGGGAGCGTCTCCTTGGCATACAAGAGAGATTAGTCATCCTCTTACCAGAATCAGTAGAAGAGATCCGTGATCGCGGGTTGATCTTTGCACAATTGGAATACGTTCGTCCGGCTTTAGCGGATATGCAACGCTATCTCAGTGAGGCGCCTGGAGCAGAAGATGCCTCCGAAATCAGAGAGCATATCGCTACGCTTGAGGGCCAAACTAAGCTGCACTAAGGCGTTACCTCAAGGGTAGTTGTTAGCCCTTTTTCTTTGACTTCAATAACTTGTAGAGTCCTGCCAATAAAATTGGCAAGGCCGCTGCGCCCACGCCAATGAGAACAATGACATTGAGGTTTTGGCGTATCAAGGGAATATTTCCAAAGAAATAGCCTGCGGCAACCAATCCCACAATCCACAAACCTGCGCCCGCAATATTAAATAACTGAAAACGCGCAAAGTTCATTTCTGAAACGCCCGCAATAAAAGGTGCAAAGGTGCGAATAATAGGCAGAAAACGCGCCAAGATAATTGTTTTGCCGCCGTGCTTCTCATAAAACGAATGGGTTTTACGCAGGGCATTTTGATCAATCCAAGCAGATTGACTACTGAACACGCGATGACCTATCCAGCGTCCAATGAAATAATTTACTGTGTTACCGGCAACCGCTGCGAGCAATAAACCAAGACAGAGGACGCCAATATCAAAATGCCCAGTGGCACAGTAAGCGCCAGCAATGAACAACAGTGAGTCACCGGGCAAAAAGGGGGCTACCACCAGGCCAGTTTCAGCAAAGACAATGGCAAATAAGAGGCCATAAGCCCAGAAGCCGTATTGCGCAATGATCACATCCAAATGCTTATCGATATGCAGCAATAAATCACTTATTTGTAAAAGGGTATCAACCAACACGCACTCCGCTTATGAATTTGAAGAGCATATTAACAGGCTCTTGGCTTGGGATAATTGGTTTTAAGTTCCTATAATGGGGGTATGCAAACTGAACCCAACATTCAGCCTGAGCATGCTTCTAATCCCCTCAAAACATTATGTATTGTGGGTCCTACGGGCGCAGGCAAAACCCATCTCGCGATGTCACTGGCGCAATACGCCAGTTCAATTGGCCAAACAATTGAATTAATCAGTATGGACTCGGCCCTTGTCTATCGAGGTCTTGATATTGGAAGTGCTAAACCCACCAAAGCTGAGCAAGCCTTGGTGATGCACCATTTAATTGACATCATTGAACCAAACGAGGTTTACTCGGCAGCACGTTTTGCTACAGATGCCAAGAGGCTCTGTACTGAGATTCGTATGCGCGGGCATATCCCCGTGGTAGTTGGCGGGACGATGCTCTATTGGCGAGCATGGGCTCATGGGCTCTCTGCATTACCGCCAGCCAATTCAGAGATACGTGCATATTTAGATGAACGTGGCAAGCAAATCGGCTGGCCTGCGATGCATGCAGATCTAGCTGCCATCGACCCGCTTACTGCAGCCAGACTCAAACCAAACGACTCCCAACGAGTTCAGCGTGCGCTTGAGGTGTATGAGCTAACAGGTAAAACTATGTCATCTTTATTGGCGGATTCACCAAGTGAAGACGGCAGAGCAGGTTCAGATATCCCAGAATGGATTACGCTAGTTTCCTTAGAGCCAAGCGATCGCACCCGCTTACATCAAAATCTAGAAAAGCGCTTTGACGAGATGCTGAGCAGTGGCTTGCTTGAGGAAGTGAAAAAACTGCACGCTCATCCCAAGCTTCATCCTGACTTGCCAGCGATTCGCTCTGTAGGCTATCGCCAAGTATGGTCTTACCTAGATCAGGAAATTGGCTGGGAAGAAATGCGCTACAAAGCCTTGGCCGCCACTCGTCAACTTGGTAAGCGGCAACTCACCTGGCTGCGTGCCATGAGCGGCAGAAATACATTTGATCCCTTCAACCCAACGGAGTTAGAGGAAGCAGTATTATTCTGCCAACAAAGTATTAGGGATCAGATTAAATAACAATGGTTTGAGGGGCATCCTGAGGACGCTCAACCACATCGCCTACGGTCCAAGCCTTGAGGCCCTGCGCATTTAATGAGGCAATGGCCTGCTCTGCCTGCTCAGGCGAGACAATCACCACCATGCCAATACCGCAATTAAATACACGAACCATCTCTGCATCAGCAACCCCACCCTTCATCTGCAACCAACGGAAGAGTTCTGGCATCTGCCAGCTATCACGGTGCAATACCGCTTGGACATTCTGAGGAAGTACCCGAGGAACGTTGTCCACCAAGCCGCCACCGGTGATGTGGGCCATACCCTTCACATCAATTTCTGCAATCAATTTAAGCAAGGGCTTCACATAAATTTCTGTAGGTGCCATCACCACGTCACCCAAAGGACGACCGCCTAGATCATCACTTGGCTTTGCGCCAGCCCGCTCAATAATTTTGCGCACCAATGAATAACCATTTGAGTGTGCGCCGCTAGAGGCGATCGCCAACACCACATCACCCGGAACAATACTTGCACCGGTAATGATTTTGGATTTTTCTACTGCGCCGACAGCAAAACCAGCTAAATCGTATTCACCTGGGGGGTACATGCCGGGCATTTCAGCAGTTTCACCACCAATCAAAGCGCAGCCAGATAATTCACAGCCATGGGCAATCCCAGCCACCACCGTCGCCGCGGTATCTACTGTTAATTTACCGCAGGCAAAGTAATCCAAGAAAAAGAGTGGTTCAGCACCTTGTACCAAAATATCGTTCACGCTCATGGCCACTAAATCTTGGCCAATGGTTTCATGGCGATTCCACTCAAAAGCCAATCTCAGCTTAGTGCCAACGCCATCGGTTCCGGATACCAATACAGGCTCTTTATAGCGCTTAGGAACCTCAAATAAGGCCCCAAAGCCGCCAATACCCGCCAGAACGCCCTCGCGCATGGTTTTCTTGGCTAGGGGCTTAATGCGATCAACCAGATCATCACCCGCGTCGATATCGACGCCAGCGTCGCGGTAGGAAAGGCCTTTAGAGGATGATGCGTTTGATGATGTCATGGCAAATTTAGAGAATTAGTAAAAACGGTACTTGATCGGTAGAATCATTGAATTCTAGAGGATTCATACAAGATGGCTGAAATTTTTACCCCTTTTCTTGCTGCATTTATCCTGGCTTATGCTTTGAGGCCAGTTTGCCTATGGCTTGAGAGGCGCCACTTGCCCCGAGCTCTTGCTGCCATATTCTCGATGATTATTGGCTTGGGAGTCATTTTTTTGGTTCTTGGCCTATTTATTGGGCTACTGAAGACAGAAATTCCCCTGATTAAAGAACAATTACCGGGTTGGATCCAAAATACCCAAACTTGGCTCGGCCCAAAACTCAGTCAATTTCATATTGATGTGGATTGGGGTAACTTAAAAACTACCCTTACCGAGAGAATTACCGAGCACATTAGCGAGAATGCTGACACACTGATGGGGACCACCCTTGAGACGGTTTTAGTATCTGGCAGCTCTGTAATTGCTGGTTTTGCTAACGCCATCCTCATTTTGTTTGTCATGTTTTATCTGCTTATTGACTGGACTCATTTTTTCGAACTCCTCAAAACATTAGTGCCCACTAGAGCCCAAGATACGGTTCATCATTTAGCCAAGCATACCGATGGGTTGCTCTCCCAATACCTCAGAGGGGAGATTATTGTGATCACCGTCATGTCAGTGTTTTATAGCATTGGCCTAAGCATCGTGGGCATCAAAGGCGCTGTAGCAATTGGCGTCTTTACCGCGCTCATGGTTGTCATTCCTTATGTAGGCATCACACTCGGGGTTACGCTTGCCTTAATTTCAGCACTTCTGCAATTTGGCCCTAGCACCCAAGTGTTGGGCACAATCATTGTGTTTAGTTTGGGTCAATTCTTAGAGGGATTCTTCTTAACTCCACGTTTAGTTGGTGAGCGCATTGGCCTTCATCCTGTGGCGGTACTTTTTGCCCTTCTCTTGTTTGGTAAATTATTTGGTTTCTTTGGCGTCTTATTGGCCTTACCAATTAGCGCAGTCAGCCTGGTACTCATCAAGTATTTTTGGGCGCGATATACCCAAAGCACCTGGTATCAAAAATAATTTTTAGCTGTAATGCTCAATACTTTGCTGCCACGTCAGTTTGCCCTTGATCTCACTAGCCCGCCACAGGCCAGTCTGGACCACTTCCTACCGGGACAAGATGGCGCCCTTTTGTCCACCTTGCGTGAAATTGTGGCCAATTGGGAAAAGAGAAAGTCCCTCACAGCGCAATCAAACGCCTTGAATCAAAGGTGGATCTATTGGTGGGGCCCAGAAGGCTCGGGTCGAACTCACCTACTGAGCGCGCTTGGGTATGCCGCTGAAAAAATGGGCTTAAGGCATTTTTCGCTTGGGCCACATGAGCCCATCTCTTGGATACGCCTTGAAGAAGAGCTACCAAGCTTTGTACTGAGTGACACGCCCTCGGTAATTAGTGTGGATGATGTTGATCGCCTAGATGAGCGTTGCGTTGGCGCCTTATTCCGCATTCTCAATGAAGTACAAGCGAGCAAAGCTATTCACATCTTTATGGCCGGTAATGCAGCCCCCAGCTCCCTTAAACTCCGAGAAGATCTGCGTACGCGTCTGGGATGGGGCTTGATTTTCCAAACCACCTTGCTCAATGATGATGAGAAAATACTTGCTTTACAACAGGCGGCCCTAGAAAGGGGTTTAGTCTTATCGCCCGATGTACTGCCCTGGCTTTTAAACCGCTTTTATCGAGATATGCCTAATTTAATGGCTTTAATCGACGCCTTAGATGCGTACTCACTAGAAACAAAACGTGCTGTAACCTTGCCACTTGTTCGCGAGCTTTTGCAGCCAAAATAAATTAATGACCCAATTAGCACTTTTCGACTTAGATCACACCCTTCTGCCTTGCGATAGCGATTATGAGTGGGGGCAATTTTTGGCCCGCATTGGTGTGGTTGATAGCAAATACTACGCCCAACAAAATGAGCGCTTCTATCAAGACTACAAAGAAGGCAAGCTCGATATACAAGAATTTCTGCGTTTCGCCTTAAAGCCTTTGGCTGAGCATTCTCGCGAACAACTCAAACAATGGCATGATGCATTTATGCAAGAAGTGATCAACGGTCAATTGCGCCAACAAGCGCTTGACCTCGTCAAAAAACATCAAGATGCCGGCGATCTTTGCTGCGTGATCACTGCAACCAATAGTTTTGTGACGCGCCCGATTGTGCAGGCATTTGGCATTGAGCATCTCATTGCAACTGAACCGGCCACTCTTGACAATAATCCATTGGCTAATTTCACAGGCGAAGTAAGAGGCGAACCAAGCTTTCGTGAAGGAAAAATTATTCGCCTGAATGACTGGCTAGAAAAACAAAATCTCAATCTAGATCACTTGCCTTGTAGTTATTTTTATTCAGACTCGATGAATGATTTGCCTCTCTTAGAAAAAGTGAGTCATCCAGTCGCCACCAATCCAGATGACCGCTTGCGCCAAGAAGCTACCAAGCGTAACTGGCCCATCCTTGAATTGTTTGCATGATCACTAAATTTATCAAACGCATTTTGCGCCGCGACCCCATGGAACGACCTACTGCGGTCAATCGCAGCGGTGCCCCTAAGCGCATTCCAAAAAAATCACATCGCATTGATCCGCACTTACTTTCTAAAAATGCGGTTAAGGTCACACATACACTGCAACAAGCAGGCTATGAGGCATTTATCGTAGGTGGAGCGGTTCGAGATCTCGCGCTGGGTATCAGCCCAAAAGATTTTGACGTAGCCACCAATGCAACCCCTGAGCAAGTTCAAAAATTATTCCGCAAAGCCCGTCTGATTGGGCGCCGCTTTCAAATTGTGCACGTCACCTTTTTTGGCAAAGGTCACCCTGAAATTATTGAAGTTTCGACATTCAGAGCTTTACTCGAAAATGCCGGCGATCATGTCGCTGAAAGTGGTCGCATACTGAGCGATAACGTCTGGGGCTCACAAGGTGAAGATGCTAACCGTCGCGATTTCAGCATCAATGCCATGTATTACGATCCGCAAACAGAGACCATACTGGATTATCACGGCGGTATGGCTGACATGCAGAAGAAAACCCTGCGGATGATCGGTGATCCAGCTAAACGCTACCGCGAAGATCCTATCCGTATGTTGCGGGCTATTCGTTTTGCCGCCAAAACTGGTTTTACCTTGGATCCACAAACCGGCGCTCCGATAGCTAAATTAGGAAAGCTCTTACATGACGTTCCCGCTGCCCGTCTCTTTGATGAAATTCTGAAACTACTGATGTCTGGTTATGCCTGGGCAGCAATACAAGGCCTTCGCAATGCAGGACTTCATCATGGCCTACTCCCACTGCTCGATACCATTCTCGATCAAACCACTGATTCCAAAGAAGCCAATGAATTTGTGCGTCTTGCTCTCAGCAATACCGATCATCGCATTCAATCCGGAAAAACGGTGTCGGCAGGTTTTTTATTTGCCACATTGCTATGGCCTGATTTATTAAAAAACTGGAAAAAGAATATTGCCAATGGTGTTTCGGTCATTCCTGCGCTACATGATGCAATGGACGAGACGATTGCCACCCAAAGTAGCGGCATGACTATCCAGCGGCGCTTTGAAAGCGATATGCGCGAAATCTGGTCAATGCAGCCCCGCTTTGAGAAACGGGTTGGGCGCTACCCATATCGCCTGATTGAATCCCCTCGCTTCAGAGCGGCATACGATTTTCTGCTACTGCGCTGTGCATCCGGTGAAAAAAATGCCAGTCTTGGCCAGTGGTGGACTGACTTTATTGCAGCTGACCCTGCTGGCCAAGAGGCCTTGATGGCAGCCGTGAAAAATGAATCGGTCAATACTGCGCCTGCTGCTAAAAGACGGCGCCGGAGAAAACCCAAGGTCAACGCACCGAGCGAAACAACACCGAGCTAAGCAAACTTATCAGAACTTGAGTAAAGTAGACTCATCTTCAATATGGAACTTGTATGGCAAGAGCATTTATCGGATTTGGTGGCAATATTGGCGACACTCGCCAGTTAATTACCGATGCTATCGTCTGCCTAGCGCAACGTTGCGAACTCCAAATTCTCAACAAAAGCTGCTTCTATCAAAGTGCTCCCGTGGAAGCGGTGGGTGGGGACTACATTAATGCAGTCATTGAAATTGAAACCCAGCTCAGTCCATATGGCTTGCTGCACATTTGCCAGGCAATAGAACAAGAGTTTGGTCGCGAGCGCCCCTATGCCAATGCGCCACGCACCTTAGATCTTGATATCCTTTCGTTTGAAGGGGTCTCCCAAACTGATACTGAGCTCACCTTGCCACACCCTCGCATCATCGAGCGTTCATTTGTATTGCTACCCCTGCTTGAAATCGCACCTGATTTCTTCTTACCCAATTGGGGTGAACTCAAAGCCTACTTACCCAAAGTGGCCCATCAGAGCATCGAAAAACTAAGCTGCAGAAACTGTGGCTGCACAGAAAAAGACGCATACCAGCAAGCCGCTCATTAAGTTTAGTAAACTTTGCTCATGAGCTACCTACAGGGCGACAAGCCAATCACAATTACCAAGCTACTCTCTATGCACACTGAGGGTGAGAAGATCGCCATGCTCACTGCATACGATTCCACCATGTCTGCCCTCTTAAATCGCTGTGGTGTTGAAACCATTTTGATTGGTGATTCACTGGGCAATGTAGTGCAGGGCCATAGTAGCACCACACCTGTCACCGTAGAACAAGTGGCATACCACACCGAGTGTGTAGCGCGTGCTAATTCTCATGCCTTCATTATTGCTGATTTACCATTTGCCAGTTATGGCGATCCAGTACAAGCGCTGGACTCAGCTGCACAATTAATGCGTGCTGGTGCGGATATGGTCAAGCTCGAGGGTGGAGATTGGCAAATTGAAATTATTCAATACTTGGTTGAGCGCAGTGTGCCAGTATGCGCGCATCTTGGACTATTGCCACAATCAGTTCATGTTCTTGGTGGATATAAAGTACAGGGCAAGTCTAAAGATGCGGCAACCCTGATGCGTGAACAGGCACTTGCGTGCCAAGAGGCAGGCGCGCAAATGCTTGTGCTCGAAGCAATTCCCTCATCACTCGGTAAACAAATTACAAAATCCCTTGCAATTCCAACCATTGGAATTGGCGCTGGACCAGATTGCTCTGGTCAGGTTTTAGTATTGCAAGATATGTTGGGCATTAGCCCCGGTAAGCCACCCAAGTTTGTTAAAAACTTTGTAGATGGCCACGCCTCAATTGAAGCTGCCATCAAAGCCTATGTTCGGGAAGTAAAAACTGGGATATTCCCCGGACCAGAGCACGGCTTTGCTGGCTAAGCTCACACATTCTTCTTTAGCTAAAAAAACTCTTTACGCCATCAAACCAACCCTTTTGATGCGGGTTATGTTTGTCACCGCCCGATTTAAGGCTGTCATCAAATTTCTTCAATAACTTCTTCTGTTCATCGGTTAACTTTACCGGCGTTTCCACAATCACATGCACAAATAAGTCGCCCACCAGGGTGGAGCGCAAACCTTTAATGCCCTTGTTGCGCAAACGGAATGTCTTGCCCGTCTGAGTTCCCTCAGGAATCGGAAACTCAACACGACCAGAGAGGGTTGGCACCTCAATCTGACCACCAATGGTAGCTGTTGCAAAAGAGATTGGCATTTGCACATGGAGATCGCTGCCATCGCGTTCAAACACCTTATGAGGTTTGACTCGGACTTCTACATAGAGATCGCCAGATGGACCGCCATTCAAACCGGGCTCACCGTTGCCAACGGACCGCACACGCATTCCATCATCAATACCTGCGGGAATCTTGATCTCTAGAGTCTTCTGCTCTTTATGCTGCCCACTACCATGACATGTTTTGCATGGCTTAGGAATGTACTCGCCTGTGCCGCGGCACTTGGGACAAGTTTGTTGCATTGAAAAGAAGCCTTGCTGTACACGGACCTGGCCGTGACCATCGCAAGTTGAGCATTTTTCTGGCTTACTTCCAGGCTCAGCACCAGTGCCATGACATGGTTTGCATGCACTCCAACTAGGCACCCGAATTTGAGAGGTATAGCCTTCAGCTGCCTGCTCAAGTGTGATCTCCATGTTGTAGCGTAAATCAGCGCCCTTGTAGACCTGAGGGCCAGAGTGACGACCGCCACCTTGACCAAAGATATCCCCAAAAATATCCCCGAATGCATCAGCAAAGCCACCACCACCGAAACCGCCGCCACCCATCGATTGATCAACACCAGCGTGGCCATATTGATCATATGCAGCACGCTTGTTAGGGTCAGTGAGCGTCTCATACGCCTCTTTGACTTCCTTAAATTGGGCTTCGGCAGTTTTGCTATCCGGGTTACGATCCGGATGGTATTTCATCGCCAACTTACGGTAAGCTTTTTTTAACTCTTCGTCGCTAGCACCTCTGGCTACGCCCAGGACTTCGTAAAAATCGCGTTTGCTTTTTGACACAACATTCCTCTCAACTACTTCAATGACACAAGTCGGCACGGGGCCGACTTGTTATTTATTTACTACTCACTGATGAATAATGACTCTGAATTATTTCTTGTCATCCACTTCTTTAAAGTCAGCATCAACCACGTCAGCATCTGCTGCAGGGGCTTCATTCGGCGCTGCACCTGGAGCTGCGCCACCAGCTTTAGCCTGTTCAGCAGCCATCGCTTTTTCGCCCAGCTTCTGGCTGACTTTACCCAAAGCTTCCGTCTTCGCCTCAATAGCAGCTTTATCACTACCTTTGATGGCTTCGTCTAACTCCTTCAAAGCAGCCTCAATCGCTTCTTTTTCGGAAGCTTCTAAGCTAGCACCATGCTCTTCCAATGCCTTCTTGGTTGAGTGAGCCAAGGCATCTGCAGTATTGCGCGCGGTCACCAACTCAAGTGCCTTCTTATCTTCCTCAGCATTAGCTTCTGCATCCTTCACCATGCGCTGAATTTCTTCTTCGGTCAAACCAGAATTTGCCTTAATGGTGATCTTGTTCTCTTTGCCAGTGGTTTTGTCTTTTGCAGTGACATGCAAAATACCGTTGGCATCAATGTCAAAGGTCACTTCAATTTGTGGCATACCGCGTTGCGCAGGGGCAATCCCTTCGAGATTGAATTCACCTAACAACTTGTTTGCCGCAGCCATTTCACGCTCACCTTGGAAGCACTTAATGGTCACTGCAGGCTGATTATCTTCAGCGGTAGAGTAAACCTGTGAATGCTTAGTAGGGATCGTGGTGTTCTTTGGAATCATCTTAGTCATCACGCCGCCCAAAGTCTCAATACCCAATGACAATGGGGTAACGTCTAAGAGCAATACGTCTTTACGATCTCCAGACAATACGGAACCTTGAATAGCCGCACCAACTGCCACTGCCTCATCTGGGTTCACATCTTTGCGTGGCTCTTTGCCAAAGATTTCTTTTACTTTGTCTTGTACTGCAGGCATACGGGTTTGACCGCCGACCAAAATCACGTCGTCGATTTCAGATGCGCTAACGCCAGCATCCTTAATCGCCATTAAGCATGGGCCTGCTGTACGCTTGATTAACTCCTCTACCAAGGACTCTAATTTGGCACGAGTCAATTTCAAGTTCAAATGCTTTGGACCGCTTGCATCCGCAGTGACGTAAGGTAGATTGATTTCTGTTTGCTGCGCTGAGGACAATTCGATTTTGGCTTTTTCAGCAGCATCTTTCAAACGCTGCAATGCCAATACATCTTTACTCAGATCAACGCCTTGTTCTTTCTTAAACTCATCAATGATCCAATCAATAATGCGTTGGTCAAAGTCTTCACCGCCCAAGAAGGTGTCACCGTTCGTGGAAAGTACTTCGAATTGTTTCTCACCATCAACGTTTGCAATCTCAATGATGGATACGTCAAATGTACCGCCACCCAAGTCATACACCGCAATCTTGCGATCTGCTTTGTCTTGCTTATCCAGTCCGAATGCCAAAGCGGCTGCTGTTGGTTCATTAATGATGCGCTTTACCTCTAAACCTGCAATACGGCCAGCATCTTTGGTTGCTTGACGCTGACTATCATTAAAATAAGCAGGTACGGTGATCACCGCCTCGGTCACTTCTTCACCCAGGTAATCTTCGGCAGTCTTTTTCATCTTGCGCAAAATTTCAGCGGAAACTTGCTGAGGCGCCATTTTTTTATCACGTGCTTGAACCCAAGCATCGCCGTTATCTGCAGCAATGATTGAATATGGCATCAGGCCAATGTCTTTTTGCACTTCTGGATCAGTGAATTTGCGACCCATTAAACGCTTTACTGCATAAATGGTGTTCTTCGGATTGGTTACTGACTGACGTTTTGCAGGTGCGCCAACCAATACTTCGCCGTCTTCAACATAAGCAATGATTGATGGTGTTGTGCGAGCGCCTTCTGCGTTCTCAACCACCTTTGGTGCGTTGTTTTCAACGACTGAAACACACGAATTAGTGGTTCCTAAGTCGATTCCGATAATCTTTCCCATAATTGCTCCAAAAAATTAAGTTGTTATGTAATCTCTGATGTGCTGCTGCGAATAAATCGATATTCAATAAGTGGGGTCTAAAAAGACTATTTCAAGGGTTAAAAAAGGAAAAAGGCAGAAATCTGCCTTTTTTTCTCTCTTTTTTAGGATTTTTGAGCAAAATCCCCAGAAAACCCCTTATTTTGGGGCGCTCACCATCACTAATGCGGGTCTGAGCACCCGATCAGCGATCGAATAGCCTCGCTGCAAGACTGAAACCACCGTGTTTGGCTCTTGCTCTGAAGGCACCGCTGAAATAGCTTGATGATGATGAGGATCAAACTTATCACCTACAGCTGGATTAATTTCGGTCATGCGACCTTTTTCAAAAGCAGACAGTAGCTGCTTGAGTGTAATTTCGAGACCCTCTTTAAAGGCTTTGGCATCGACTGCTTCGGCGCTCAGTGCGGCATATAAGCTATCGGTTACCGGAACTAAATGCTCAGCAAAACTTTCAATTGCAAATTTATGGGCCTTGGCAATGTCTTCAACAGCACGGCGGCGAATATTTTCTCCTTCAGCTTTGGCGCGCAGGAAGTTATCCTGCATCTCACCCAACTTTTGATTTAATTCCTCAATCAGTTGTGCACTGGATTCAACCATTAACTCAGGCTCTGCGCCATCGGCCACCTGCGGCTCAACTTCCAGATTCTCTTTACTTGGTTCGGTTGGATTCTGATTTTCTTGTGTCATGGCTAGGAATTCACTTTTCTTTAAAAACGGCTACGAATAATGCTTATTGGGGATATTGGGTCAATATACTGGTTTTCAAGTACCCGAAATTCAAGTCAATGCCTTTTTAGCCAACTCAGCACGTTCATTGCGCTCATTCAACACTGCCTCGGGCTCTGAGCTCAGGGGCCAACCCTGCAAATGATCGTGGGCGATATTAGCCAAAGCCTCGATCCATTTGGGGTTGCTATTTAAGCAGGGAATATAGCGATAGTCCTTGCCACCGTGCTCCAAAAAGATTTCACGTGCTTCCATGGCAATCTCCTCAAGCGTTTCTATGCAATCGGCTGGAAAGCCTGGACAGAAGATATCAAGGCGCTGGCATCCCTCTTTAGCTAACTTCTCAATAGTAGGAGCTGTGTACGGCTTTAACCACTCTTGCTTACCAAAACGGGATTGAAAGGTAACTAGATATTGCCCGCGCTCCAAGCCCAAAGACTCGCCCAATAATCGGCCTGTTTTGAGGCATTCACAATGATAGGGGTCGCCTTTCATTAAGTTGCGTTTAGGCAGTCCATGAAAGGACATTACAAAACGATCACCTCTTGCAAAATCAGGGCGCCCATCTTTATCCCAAGCCTCTAAGACCTGGTCACGCAAGGCAGCAATATAAGCAGGATTGTCGTGGTAGTGCTTTATCAGACGCAATTCAGGCTGATCGCGCCAAGTTCCTAGTACACGAAACACTTCGTCAAAACTAGAAGCAGTAGTAGTGGCTGAATACTGTGGATACAAAGGCAAAAGTAATAAGCGCTCCATACCCTGCGCCTTGAGCTCATCCAAAACCTTTTTAGTGGATGGTTCGCCATAACGCATTGCCAAATCCACTAAAACTGAGTGGCCCTGATTGGTAAATAGTTCTCCGAGCTCTTTAGCTTGTAATCGGGAGTAATGCATCAGCGGCGAACCCAATTTAGGCAGCCAAATAGAGGCGTACTTCTTAGCTGAAGCACCACTTCGAATCGGCAAAATAATGCCATTCAGAATGCACCACCAAATTACTTTTGGAATTTCTACTACGCGTGGGTCAGAGAGAAACTCCTTTAAGTATGCTCTGACTGCCTTGGGCGTTGGGGCTGAAGGCGTACCAAGATTAAGTAATACAACAGCTGTCTTGGAGGGGCGCAAATGGGGATTTTGATTCAAGATAGATCCGTCTTCTATAAAAAATAATTTTCGCTCAGCTACTCAAGGCACCTGATAGTAATTTTGAAGTAATGTCCACAATCGGAATGACACGGTCATAAGCCATACGGGTTGGTCCAATCACGCCTAGGGTCCCAACGATTTGACCATCCACACTATACGGCGCACTGATGACAGCTAAGTCTTCATAGGGCAATAAGTCACTCTCTCCACCAATAAAGATCTGAATCCCATCAGCATGGCTGGAGACATCGAGCAACTGCATAAGAACTGATTTTTGCTCAAGCATGTCGAACATCTTGCGCAGCTTATCTAAATTGGAACTGAGATCACCCACATTCAATAAACGACGCTCGCCAGAAAGCACCATGTCACTCTCTCCCATGCCGTAATCGGATACGCCGCTTTGCAACGCCAGCGCCATCAAACCTGAGATATCAGCACGCAGGGTATCCAGATCAGATTTCAGGTGCATACGAACCTGGTCAAAACTCTTCCCAGCAAACTGGGCATTAATGTAATTACCCGCTTCAACTAACTGGCTGGGTGTGTAATCCTGAGTGGTCGGCAAAATACGGTTTTGCACATCGCCCTCTGGGGTCACCACAATGAGCAGAATTTTCCCTTCCCCTAAGCGCAAGAACTCAATGTGCTTGAAGACCTGAGCGCGCTTTGGGGTCATGACTACCCCAGCAAAATGAGTCAGATTGGACAAGATTTGCGCCGCTGAATTTAAAACCCGCGAAGGAGAATCAGGCAAAAGGCCTCTTTCCACCTCTCTAGCCGCTATTTCCTCTAGGGGGCGGACGGTAACCATGGTGTCGACAAATAGGCGGTAGCCCCTAGGCGTAGGAATGCGTCCAGCCGAGGTATGGGGGCTGGTAACTAGGCCCATTTCTTCTAAATCAGCCATGACATTACGGACCGTAGCTGCAGATAGATCCAAGCCGGAGAAGCGAGATAGGGTTCGCGAGCCAATGGGCTGACCCTCTTCGATATAACGCTCGATGAGGGTTTTAAGTAAAGCGCGGGAACGATCATCCATGGTGGAAGGGATTTTATGCCTATGGTTTAATCGTTATATGTTAAGCCCATCCCAAAAATCTGCCAAAAACGAATTTAACCGGGTGGCGCTGGTCGGTAAATTTCAAGCTGATGGTATCGAGGGGCACCTCATTGACCTAGCCCAGATGCTCAGCGACTTGGGCTGCGAGGTCTTTATTGAAACAGCAACGGCCACTCACCTGAACTTAAGCTCCCACCCAAGCAAGAGTCCCGCTGAATTTGCGGGAAGTATCGACTTGGTAGTGGTTTTGGGGGGTGACGGCACCATGCTCGGCATTGGGCGTCAGTTAGCCGGCAGCAAAGTGCCCTTGGTTGGCATCAATATGGGCCGTCTTGGGTACATGACAGACATTCCCATTCAGGATGTAAAAGAGGTTCTTCCAAAAATCATTGGCGGAGAATATGAGGCGGACTCCAGAACCCTTTTAGACGCCATTGTTTTGCGGGGGGCGCAGATCATCAACCGCGCCTTGGCCTTAAACGATGTGGTGGTCAACCGCTCCGGCACTTCTGGCATGGTCGAACTTGCGGTTTGCGTCAATGGGTCATTTATGTATAACCAGCGTTCTGACGGTCTCATTGTCTCGACGCCCACCGGCTCTACCGCATACGCACTTTCCGCGGGCGGACCGATTCTGCACCCTCGAGTGGCAGGCATTCTGTTGGCGCCAATTGCGCCGCACTCCCTCTCCAATCGCCCCATTGTCTTGCCCGAAGACGCCGTTACCAGTATTGAAGTGGTCGACGGGCGTGAAGTGATTGTGAATTTCGACATGCAATCTCAAACAGAATTGCAATCGGGCGACAAAATTGAAGTGCGTCAGTCTGAGAAATCAATCACCCTCTTGCACCCTCGAGGACATAGCGATTACAAAACCTTGCGTGAAAAATTACACTGGAACGAGTATCCATCGACTTTCTAATGTCGAGTTCTTCGGTACGCTAATACATGCTTCAAATCCTAACCCTTCGCGACTTTGTCATTGTTGACCAGCTCGAGCTGGATTTCACCTCCGGATTCACCGTCCTCACCGGAGAAACCGGTGCTGGCAAGTCCATTCTTTTGGATGCCCTCGGCCTTGTTCTAGGCGAGCGTGCAGATAGCAGTCAAGTGCGGGAAGGCTGCCAACGCGCTGAAATCAGCGCACTTTTCCAGATTGAGGCGGGGCAAATAGATCACTTCAAAAAATGGTTAGATGAACAAGGCTTTCCATTGGAAGAAGAAGGTCACAGTCTTTTGCTCAAAAGAACGGTTGAAAGCAATGGCCGTAGTCGAGCATTTATCAATGGCAGCGTGGCAACGCTCAGCCAACTTCGTGAAGCGGGCGATCAGCTAGTTGATATTCATGGTCAACACGCGCATCAACTCCTTCTGAAGGGAGGGGCGCAACGTGAACTTCTCGATCGCCATGCAAACTTAATGCCACTAGCACTAGAAGTTGCTGCTGCCTTTAAACAACTTGCCGACTCGCGCCGCAAATTAGTACAAGCCGAAAATGCTGGACAAGATATTGAGCGTGAACGTGAACGACTTGAATGGCAACTAGAGGAACTCACTGAACTATCTCCACAAGTAGGTGAATGGGAGCATGTCCAAAGCGAACATAGTCGCCTTGCGAATGGCGCCAAAATTCTTACTGGTTGCCAAGAGGCCATTGAAGCCTTAAGCGAAGCCGAGAACTCTGCTGAATCGACCCTCTCCAAAGCAAGTGCGAGTATTGCCACTTTAGCGGAGCATGACCCGCTCCTCAAAGAGATGAGTGAAGTACTGGAGTCAGCCTTAATTCAAGTAGGTGAAGCAGTGCACGGCTTAAATCGTTATCTACAAAAAGCAGACCTGGATCCAGAGCGCCTTAGCCAAATTGAAGAGCGCATGCAGGCACTGCATTCTGCTGCTCGCAAGTACCGAGTAGAGGCCATTGCGCTCCCAGCACTTTTACTAGAAACAGATGAGCGTTTAGAAGCCTTAACCGCCTCACAAAATATTGAAGCCTTGCGCGACAAGGTCATGCAAGAAGAAGTAACTTATCAAAAACAGGCCAAACTCCTCTCTCAAAAACGCAGCAAAGCCGCTAGCGAGCTTGGGGCAATGGTCACTACTGCTATGCAAAGCCTATCGATGGTAGGCGGTCAACTAGAGATCGCCTTAAATCCTTTAAGCGAAGGTGGCGCCAATGGTTTAGAGCAAATTGAATTCTTGGTTGCTGGTCATGCAGGCAGTACACCCAGGCCCTTGGCTAAAGTGGCCTCAGGAGGAGAACTTGCTCGTATCAGCCTGGCGATTAGTGTTATCACGAGTGAGGCATCCTTCACACCCACCCTTATTTTTGATGAAGTTGATGCCGGCATTGGTGGCGCAGTTGCTGAAACAGTCGGAAAGTTACTCAGGCAGCTTGGTCAATCGCACCAAATATTGTGCGTAACCCATCTACCTCAAGTTGCTGCCCAAGGAAATCACCATCTCAAAGTCAGCAAGTCACAAGCTGGCAACACCACACTCTCACAGGTAAGCCCTCTTAGCAGAACCGAGCGTGTTGAAGAAATTGCCAGAATGTTGGGGGGCGCAACGATTACTGACACCACACGCCGTCATGCCCGCGAATTACTTGAGCAAAGTTAACGCTTGCTTGCCTTAATCGATAGGGACTTTGAAAACGTTTCTCCAGAGCTGTAAGACCGAAGTTCTCGCTTGAATGAGGTTGGGCTCTGACTCCAAAGTCACGCGAATCTTTTCTGCCCCATCTAAACGCAAGCGGTGTTGACGCGCTCTGAGCAAGCGGTAGGCATCACCCACCTTGATAGCTAAATCCTCATCTATTAATCCAATGTTCCCAGCAATTCTGAGAAGTGCAATGTTGCCGAGATTTCCGACCAACTGCTCATGACGATGTGCGAAGGCCAACACCAAAAACTGGACAATAAATTCAATATCAACCATGCCACCAGCATCGTGCTTTAAATCAAATTGCACTGTAGGGTTTGGATGCCCCGCATGGACTTTCATGCGCATGTCCACAATTTCTGCGCGGAGTATTTTCTGGTTGCGTTGTTGTCTTAAGACTTCAGAGCGCACTTTTTCAAAATATGCACCCACTACCGGACTACCTGCAGAACAGCGTGCGCGAGTCAAAGCCTGGTGCTCCCATACCCAAGCGGAATTATCGCCCTCGCGTAGCTGATATTTTCTGAAAGCATCGGCATTGGTAACTAAAAATCCTGCCGAACCATTTGGGCGAAGCCGAGTATCAATTTCAAAAAGAGTGCCGGCAGCAGTATATGCAGTCAAGCAATGAATCATGCGCTTAGCCAAAAAAGTATAAATTTCTTGATCGGCATAACCAGCACCTTCTGATTGATACAAAAAGACTAGGTCCAAATCAGATGCATACCCTAATTCCTTGCCGCCTAACTTGCCATAAGAAATGATGGCAAATGGGGGCAATGACGAACTCAGGCCAAATTTTTGGGCAACGCTTGGCCACACGTGCTCAAAGGTCGCCTGCAAGATTAAATCGGCGAGTGCCGATAGATGATCGCTCACCTGCTCCACTGAAAGCCCCCGCTCTATACCAATGCCTAGATCAGCCAACAAGGTAATAAAGGTTTCGGTATGATACGTGACCCGCAAAATATCGAGCGATTGCTCAGAACCCTCACCGTTACTCTGAGCATCATCCAGGCGCATGTCGAGGTTTTCCTTAACTTCATACCAATACCGCTTAGGCTCATCAATCAGCAACTGCTCAGCACGAGAATGAAGCAAATAATCCAATAAATAAGGATGACCACTCAGGTAGGCGGCTCCCCATTGGGATGATTTCAGCAAAGCCAATACATTGAGCAAGGCTTTGGGGTATTCAGCCAAAATCGCCAGGTAAGCATTTCTTCTGGAAATCGATTCAAGCAAATCAAAAAGGCGCAAGATAGTGATATCAGCCGCCTGCGAATTGACTTCATTTGCCTGCAAATATTCAGTTGCCTTATTAAGCAGATTAAAAATAATTAAGCGACTTTTTTCCGGTAAATGTTTTTGCCTAGCGCTATCAAGCCAAAGCTCCCAGCGCTTGAAACCCTCCGGAAATAACACGGGGTCTGGACTCCAATGCGCCACTAATGGCGCGAGCTCTAAACGCGCTTTATCCTCAAGCACAAAAGCCTCTTCAAATAGCGCAGCAACAGCTGTCTGATGCTGTTCTAGTGCCTGCAAAAATGTTGAGTCGCCTTCAGTAGCGTTTGGCCCAGACATGGCATTAGCCAATCGCATCCTAGCAGCAGCATCTTCTGGTAAGTAATGCGTCTGTTGATCCTCCCATACCTGAATGCGATGCTCTAAGCGCCGCAAAAATACATAGGCCGCCTTTAAGGCCAGCACCGCATCCCGAGGCAATAAACCACGCTCTGCAATCAGATCGAGCACCTCTAAGGTAGGTCGCACACGAAAGCGAGGATCTGTGCCCCCACGCATGAGCTGAAACATTTGCGCCAGAAACTCGATTTCACGAATACCACCGCGCCCCAACTTAATGTCTTGTGAACGGCCATGGTGATGTGAGGATTTTTTTTCCGCCTCAATCTGTATTTGGGCATGCAAGTCGCGAATCGAAGCAATCACGCCATAGTCCAAATGGCGCCTATACACAAACGGTCGAATGAGTTGATCTAATTGTTTTTCACAATAAGCAAAATCAGCCGAATTGGGTGCAGGGGCAATTAACCGTCCCTTTATCCAAGCATAGCGCTCCCACTCCCTACCCTGCACCATTAGGTACTCTTCCAGCATGGGCAAGCTACAAACCAAGGGCCCGGAATCGCCATTGGGACGTAAGCGCATGTCAACTCTGAACACAAATCCATCTTCAGTATGCTCGGCCAGCAACTTGATTAAGCGCTTACCCATGCGCGTAAACCACTCTTGATGAGATAGGCTGTGAGGGCCATTTTGGGTCTGGCCATCACACTCGTACAAAAATATTAAATCGATATCAGACGATAGGTTCAGCTCATAACCCCCAAGCTTGCCCATACCAACTACCATGAGAGGTATTTCCGAGTGACGAACTACGCTCCAAGGAAGCCCAAACCGACTTTTCTGCTCAGCGCGAATAAAATCAATACATAGCGCAATTACCGCTTGAGCGAACTGACTCATGCCACGCATTACTTCATCGAGGCTAGCTAAGCCATTGAGATCTCGAAAAGCCAGCCAAAGCATTAATTTCTGACGTGCAAGACGTAAATGAGACATCAACAGAGCTTCGTCACACCCATTAGAGGCAGCTAAAACAGCGCACTCTCCTAGGAGGGCTTGAATACCAACTGGATCGACTTTTTGCCCTGCATGCAACTCTAGCCAATTAACCCATTCCGGCCTTGCATTGAGCCAGCGAGCAGCATAGCTGGAGTGCGTCGTCAAAAATTGGATTTGCTTGGAAAAATGACTCATTTCACCATCTTAATCCGGCGCAAGAATCTGACTCAATAGCTTGGCGAACCGGCGCTGGCTGACGGATAATAGAGCACATGCTTAGAAATTTGATCCAGCGTCGCCTGCAGAGCGTGCTTCAAAAACGCCCCGTGGGTACTGGTGGGGCATGGCGCAAGCGCGCGGCCATTCTTTGCGGGGCAATCATTGCAACCCTGGTCCTCGGGCATCTAGGTGTTCGCTTCTTGCTATGGCCTCAAATTGAGAAATCTAAACCTGCCATCGAAAAATTGATGAGCGCCCGTTTGGATGCAAATATCACCATGGATGATCTCCAGGTCTCCTGGACAGGAATTCGGCCTCGCTTTGAGATCTCTGGATTGCGCTTCAATGCACCAGATAAAAAAGCACCCCCACTGCTAGAAATTCAAAAAATTAGTGGTGGCCTAAGTTGGAATTCACTCTATCACCTCGCCCCCTATTTTGAGGATCTACATTTCCAAGGCGCACAAATTTATGCGCAGAGAAATACCCAAGGAGCAGTATCCATTGCCGGCATCCCTATTAATGGGAACGATGATGATTTTTCCGCAGGAAACTGGCTCTTGGATCAATCAGAGATTGAGATTGGCGATGCGCAAATTTTTTGGCAGGACCATCAAAATAAAAAATTAAACACCTCCGTCAATATTTTTCAATTTCATCTGACAAATGGGATCCGGCTCCACAAAGCAGATCTAAGCATGAGTGCGCCATGGTCTAACAGCCCCATTCAGTTGCAAGCAGACTTTGTTCACCGCCTCAGAGGACAGCCAGGCAACTGGAGAGATTGGGTTGGTCATTTTTCTTGGGACTTTATTGATCTCAATCTCAATCAATTAGCGACCGATTTCACCCTACCCCTCAATACACTGAAAGGTACGATCAGCTCTAAAGGCGAGCTTAACTTAGATGGGGGAGTTGCTGATGGGGCTCAATTTAATCTCAAGGCAAATCAATTCAGAGTGCAACTCAATAAAAATGAAGAGCCTATTGAGTTTGGCCATCTTGAGGCCGATCTGAGCCAGGCAAATACTCGGGGGCTTTTATCAATTAGCTCCAAAAACTTTGCTTGGCGTGATATCAATAGCCCGAGCAACGCCCCGCTAACCACTTTAAGCCCTATGACTTTCCGCTGGCGTCCGCCTGGCCCAGATGGGGAAATTAAAGAGTTTGGTTTCTCATCACCCAAAATTCATGTGGCTGATGCAGCCTCATTTGCCCTGAATCTTCCCCTCTCCAAAAAAGTACACGAATGGGTTAAGGCCTCACAAGCCGAAGGTGAGTTACAGGATCTAGAACTCAATTGGTCAGAGAAAAAATCTGCGCTTGCAGTCTTGCCCATTCCCGGATCTTGGATCAATCCAGACAAACTGGATTTTATGATCAAGGCCAAATTAATTGATTTGAGTTTTGCCGCAATTAACAAATCAATGCCAGCGGTATCGCATTTATCAGGCCTCTTATATAGCGATGAAAAAGGCGGGAAATTTACACTTGACTCAAAAAATATTGAGATAGAAATCAACGATTTTTTAGTAGATCCAAAAATTAAACTGGATACTGCCAATGGGGTGCTTACTTGGACGAAACAACGCGGCCAATGGTCGATTGAAGCAAAACAACTCGCCCTTAAAAATCCGGATATCACCACCACACTGAATCTCAGCTATTTGCTTGGCGCACCAAAGCAAGCGGACCAAATGGTTTTGGATATGAATTTCGTCAAAGCGAATATGGTGACGGCTTATCGCTACCTGCCAATCGGAATGAGCAAAGATGCTAGGCAGTATCTTGAAAAATGTTTCGGCTCTGGCACTATTGAAAATGGAACCTTGCATGTAAAGGGCGATCCAGATCAGATCCCATTTTCAAAACCAAATTCGGGAGAATTCTCTCTGTATCTCCCTATTTTAGGAGCAAGCTTCAAACCTGCCCCCCTATTACCAAGCAATCAAGGTGTTTGGCAGTCGCTGAGCAATGTCAATGGTCAGCTGAGCCAAGAAAACTCAGTTGTAAATGTCGATATCACTTCAGCAAACTATAAAAATATCGCCCTGCATAATTTTCATGCACAAATTCCAAATGTCAGCGCAAATCACTTAATACTCAATATTCAAGGCGCAGCCCAAGGCGATGCACTTGAGATGCTCGATTATCTTTTTGCCTCACCCATTGGCAAACAACAGCCCGAGCTTCAAAAAAACTTGTCAGCTAGTGGTCCAATTATTCTCGACCTAGGAATAGAGTTTCCGCTATCCGGATCGGGTGATCCCCGGATTGATACCAAGCTCACACTTTCAGGTAATCGCGTGCAATGGAGCAATCTTCCACCACTTGAAAATCTTACAGGAAAGGTAAGGTTAACCGAAGTCCATCCCGAATTTGACGATGTCACGGCAAGTTTTTTGGGCGGCTCAATCAAGATTTCTAATGCGCCTGCTACAGCAAATACTTCGAGCTTTAAGATTGCCGGCGACATTAGCGCCAAATACCTCAAAGACTACTTTGCAAAAAACTTCAAATCTGACTACGCGCCAGCATTCAATGCGATGGGTGGCTCAGCTATCTATGAAGGGCTTTTAAATTTCAATCAAGCCGGCAGTGAAACCAACCTTCAATTCGATTTACGGAACTGGGCAAGCGCGGCACCAGTCCCCGCAAAAAAATTAGCGGGCGTGCCAATGCTAGGGCAATTAAATGTCAAGACCTACACCAGCTCAAAAAACAAAAACTTGAGCATCAACAAAGTAGATTGGTCAGGAAAACTGGGCGAAAACTATTTTGTTCAGGGCGCATTAGGTACTGACAAGGAATTACGCCAATCTATTGGTATTGGCGCGACTGCAAGCTTGCCACCCCAAGGATTCAATCTCAATTTAGTGGCTAATGAACTGGATCTAGATGCTTGGCGACAATTTATGAACGCCGGTACCAACCATCAAAATAACTTAGCAGGGGCTCCCTCATTGGGCGATGCAAATAATGCACGCATCAACGCCCAAGTCAAAAATCTCACACTCTTTAATCGCCTTTGGACGAATTTCAGCTTAGATGGCACAAACAAGAGTGATGGGTGGAGATTCCGCCTGAACTCTGCCGATCTCTCAGGGCGACTGAACTGGCACGAACCAACAGAACAAAACCCGAGCGGCCTAATCTCTGGACACCTAGCCCGACTCAAAGTCCCAGACCAAAACCTAGAGGTCGAGATGGGCAATAAAGGGAATCCTGGTGAGAAAAAAAGTTTTGCGAAAGCTACTTCTGCATCAACAGCTTTCAAGCCGAATGCCATACCGAGCCTCAATATTTCGATTGATGATTTTTCTTTAGCTAAAACGTTGCTTGGCAGCGTCAAAATAAAGACGCACACTAACAGGAATGGCTTAGACATCGAATCTATTCAGGTCTCCAATCCTCAAGATAACTCTACCCTCTCAGGACAATGGAGCATCAATCCAAAAGATAGTGGAGAGCAAACTGCGATCAATGTCGATATGGAAATTAAAAATGCCGGTGAAATAGTTGCTCACTGGACAAATGCCAAATCGATTGAAGGTGGAAATGGCAAGATCACTGGCAAGCTGCAATGGAATGGCTCACCCTATGCACCCAGCTATGAGAGCCTATCGGGCAATGTAGATCTTTATTTAGAAAAAGGTCGTCTGCTTGAAGTGAACACTGATGCCGCCAAATTATTGAACGTACTAAGCCTGCAAAGTTTATTTCGCTTTGCTACGCTTGATTTACAGGGGGGCTTAGGTAGCATTGTCACCAAAGGTACGCCATTTAATTCAATTGTTAGTAATTTTGCAATTACCAACGGGATTGCCAACGCCAGTCAATTTACGATGGAGTTAGATCAAGCGCGTGTAGCGATGGTAGGCCAAATCAATATCCCTAATGAAACGCAAGATTTAAGGGTTACAGTATTCCCAACACTCGATGCCACTGCTGGATCCATTGTGGCGGCCTTCGTTGTTAATCCCATCGTTGGCCTTAGCGCCCTAGTAGGTCAATATCTCATCACCAATCAAATCAATCGCAGCATGCAATCTGATTACCTCATACAAGGTTCCTGGGGCAATCCGGAGGTCATTCCCCTTGATCAAAAAGGGCAACCCCTGGATCCAAAGACTCTAGAAACGATTCGACAAAAAGCATTACTTAAAGAGCAAACTAAACCGAATGCACCTAACGCGCCGACTGATAAACCACCAGTTGGCCCTGCCCTATAAATGAATAAAGCTCCAGATAACGCTATTCTCAAAATTGCATCCGTGCAAATGATTTCCACTCCGAACTTAGAGGAGAATTTGAATGCTGCCGGCAAGCTAGTTCATCTCGCTGCGCAAGATGGCGCTCAAGTAGTTGTTCTGCCGGAATACTTTTGCTTATTGGGCTTAAAAGATACTGATAAGCTTGCAGTGAGAGAAGTGTTTGGAAAGGGTCCAATTCAAGAGCGGCTGGCAGCCATTGCGCAAGCCAATTCGATTTATTTGGTGGCCGGTACCATTCCACTGGAAGCTAGAGAGGCAAATAAGGTTTTAAATTCCACCCTCATTTTTGATCTCAGTGGTCGATGTATTAGTCGTTACGACAAGATCCATTTGTTTGGATTCCAGACGCTCACTGAACGCTATCAGGAATCCGAAACAATCGAGGCAGGTAATCAACCCGGACTCGTCTCGCTCGATATCAACGGAGTCCACTGGCGCTTTGGTTTAAGCGTTTGCTATGACCTCCGCTTCCCTGAGCTTTACAGATCAATGGGCGAAGTGGATTGTCACTTGATACCCGCAGCATTTACCTACACCACCGGCAAAGAGCATTGGGAAGTGCTACTACGCGCCCGCGCAATTGAAAACCAATGCTATGTTTTAGCCTCAGCACAAGGTGGAACCCATCGCAATGGGCGTCGCACTTGGGGTCATAGCATGTTGATTGACCCTTGGGGTGCGATCCTAGGCGACCTACCTGAGGGTGAGGGCTTTATATCAGGCCTTCTGAGCAAAGAAAAATTAAACGAGGTACGCTCTAAGCTACCAGCATTAAAACATCGTAAGCTTTAAAAATTAAAAGATCTGCTTAAATTAATATGAATGCACCTGAAGCACTGTTTCCCGCCAATTGGAGCCAAGCCCAAAAACAGGCGGATCTTCTCAAATTAGCCAAATCCATTTTGCTCGAGCCAACCGGCTTAACCGAGCGTGAATTAAGCAATACTTTTGGCGATATGTTTACGCATCGCCTCGATGATGCTGATCTGTATTTCCAGCACACCCGCAGTGAAAGCTGGAGCCTGGAAGAGGGCATTGTTAAATCAGGTAGCTTTAGCATCGATCAGGGCGTAGGTGTGCGCGCAATTTATGGCGATAAAACTGCATTTGCTTACTCGGATGAGATAAATGCCGAGGCGCTCGCTAAAGCTGCCAAAGCAACACGAGTCATTGGGCCGGCAGGTGGTAAGCAAGGCTTCGCACGCAAAATATTTCATCCTATTTCGAACAAGCTCTACTCTGGTATTAACCCACTGGACTCAATGCAACCCAAAGAAAAAATTGCCTTACTGGAGAGCATTGAGAAGCGAGCAAAAGCGAGAGATCCACGGATTATTCAAGTAATGGCAAGTCTTGCGGGTGAGTTTGATGTAGTTCTGGTGGTTCGCGCAGATGGTCTGCTTGCTGCAGATGTACGCCCACTAGTACGAGTCTCCGTTCATGTCATCGCAGAGCAGAATGGTCGCCGAGAATCTGGCTCCTCCGGTGGCGGCGCACGCCATGACTATGGCTATTTTGATACCAAGCTCATTAATCAATACGTTGATGAAGCGGTTGATGGCGCCCTGATTAATCTTGAATCTCGCCCCGCCCCAGCCGGGCCAATGACTGTTGTCATGGGCCCAGGTTGGCCTGGCGTTTTATTGCATGAAGCGGTTGGCCATGGACTTGAGGGTGACTTTAATCGCAAGGGTTCCTCTGCATTTGCTGGTCGCATTGGGGAACGAGTGGCAGCGAAAGGCGTGACGGTAGTAGATGATGGAACGCTTACAGGGCGTCGTGGCTCACTGAATATAGATGATGAAGGCACTCCAACTCAATGCACTACATTGATTGAAGATGGGATTCTGAAGGGCTACATACAAGATAGCTTAAATGCCCGCCTGATGAAAATGCCCCTTACCGGCAACGGTAGACGTGAAAGTTTTGCATCCATTCCCATGCCTAGAATGACCAATACCTATTTGTTGGCTGGCAAAGATGATCCGCAAGAGATTGTGGCAAGTATTAAGCGCGGACTCTATGCAGTCAATTTTGGCGGTGGTCAGGTTGACATTACCAGCGGTAAATTTGTATTTTCCGCATCCGAAGCTTATTGGGTCGAGAACGGCAAGATTCAATATCCCGTCAAAGGGGCAACCATTATTGGCAGCGGTCCTGAGTCCTTAAAACAGGTTTCTATGATTGGAAATGACCTCAAATTAGACGGTGGCGTGGGGGTTTGCGGCAAAGAAGGTCAGAGCGTGCCAGTAGGTGTTGGACAGCCCACCTTACGAATTGACAGTCTTACCGTGGGTGGAACCGCCTGATACCCTTAAAATAGATATATGAGCCAACAAAACACCAATCCAGCGAACTGGTATGCAGCCGTTGACAAAACGTCTGACACCGATGACCAACGTATTGAGAACATTACCGTTCTTCCTCCACCAGAGCATTTGATTCGTTTCTTTCCGATCTCAGGAACCGCCACCGAATCCCTCATCAGTAAAACGCGTACGAAGATTCGCAACATTATTCATGGCAAAGATGATCGCCTTTTAGTGATCATTGGGCCCTGCTCGATTCATGACCCACGTGCTGCACTTGAATATTGCCAACGTCTTCTGATTGAACGTGAGCGTTTCTCGGGTGAACTAGAAATTGTCATGCGCGTGTATTTTGAAAAGCCACGCACTACGGTGGGCTGGAAGGGATTAATTAATGATCCTTACCTCGACGAAAGCTATCGCATTGAAGAAGGTCTACGGATTGCGCGCCAAGTGCTCATGGAAATCAATCGTCTAGGTATGCCAGCTGGTAGTGAATTCTTAGATGTGATTTCTCCACAATATATTGCTGACCTGATCTCATGGGGTGCTATTGGTGCTCGCACAACCGAGAGTCAAGTACATCGTGAACTCGCTTCTGGACTTTCTGCGCCAATCGGCTTCAAAAATGGTACCGATGGCAACATCAAAATTGCAACCGATGCCATTCAAGCGGCAAGTCGCCCACACCACTTTTTGTCAGTTCACAAAAATGGTCAGGTATCGATTGTGGAGACCAAAGGTAACAAAGACTGTCATGTCATTTTGCGCGGTGGTAAAGAGCCAAACTATGAGGCGAAATATGTTCAAGCAGCCTGTGCAGAGCTTGAAGCAGCCAAGCTTCCAGCCAGTTTGATGGTTGACCTCTCACATGCAAATTCGAGCAAAAAACATGAGCGTCAAATTGTGGTAGCGGATGATATTGCACAGCAGATCGAGTCTGGATCGCATCAAATTTTTGGCGTAATGATTGAAAGCCACCTCAAGGATGGGGCGCAAAAATTCAGTCCGGGCAAGGATGACCCAAACAAACTGGAGTACGGCAAGAGTATTACTGATGCCTGCATTAACTGGGATGATTCAGTGAAGGTATTAGAGCGTCTTGCTAGCGCAGTGAAAAAGCGTCGCAGCAAAAAATAAGAACTGCTGCGCTGAAATAAAAAGGGCTAAAGTAATTTAGCCCTTTTGCTTTTTATTTTTTCTTTTCTTTGGAGTGGTTCCAAAGAATGTCAGAACCACCGGAGGCTTGATTAAGCACTCTAGCCAAAACAAATAGTAAATCAGATAAGCGATTGAGATACTGGCGTGGCGCCTCATGAATATCCACATCCCAACCTAAACGAACTACTGAGCGCTCAGCCCTTCTGCATACCGTTCGACATACATGCGCCTGGGCAGCAGCGCGAGTGCCTCCAGGAAGAATAAATTCGGTTAAGGGCAATAAGTTGGCGTTGTATTGCTCCAGCCAAACATCCAATTGCTCGACCTGTTCAGGCTTGAGCAAGGTGTAATTCGGGATACAAAGCTCGCCGCCCAAATCAAATAAATCATGCTGAACCTTTAATAAAAGGCTTGAAAGGGCATCTGCAACACTTTTAGGCAGCTCCTCGGTCAATAAAACACCGATTTCAGAGTTCAGCTCATCCACATCCCCCATAGCGCAAATGCGTAAATGATCCTTTTCTACGCGACTACCGTCGCCTAGACCGGTCATACCGGCATCCCCAGTCCTGGTGGCTATTTTTGAAAGTCGATTTCCCATGAACTGATTATAGGTAAATGGCTAAAATGATCCATATGAATATGGTGACCCCTCCCCCTGATCTAGCCGCTATCACAGCCCTTCAATCTAAATTGGTAGCGGCATTGCGCCCCATCCTCCCTGAGCATGCCTTGCTTTGGGAGCCCGAAGATACGATTCCCTATGAATGCGATGGTTTAGCAGCCTATCGGCGCATGCCTTTGGCAGTAGCCCTACCGGAGACCGAAGAGCAAGTTTCAGAAATTTTGAAGATTTGCTTTGCCATGCAAATTCCGGTGGTGCCCCGCGGATCTGGGACAGGTCTTTCAGGTGGCGCTATGCCGATTGCCCAAGGATTAGTACTTTCCCTGGCGAAGCTGAAAAAAATCCTCAGCATTGACCCATTTACACGCACTGCCGTTGTACAGCCAGGTGTGCGTAACTTAGCGATTTCAGAAGCGGTTGCCCATCTTGGTCTGTACTACGCCCCTGATCCATCCTCCCAAATTGCCTGCTCTATTGGCGGAAATGTAAATGAGAATTCAGGTGGGGTGCATTGCCTTAAATACGGTCTTACATTGCACAATGTCCTTAAGGTAAGGGCAGTTTTGATGAACGGTGAAGTAGTTGAATTTGGTAGCTTAGCGCCCGATGCGCCTGGCTTAGATCTTTTAGCGGTCCTCATCGGTAGCGAGGGTATGTTGGCCGTTGTTACCGAAGTCACTGTCAAACTAGTAGCCAAACCCAAATTAGCACGCGTCATCATGGCCAGTTTTGATGATATTGAAAAGGGCGGCAATGCAGTTGCTGCCATCATTGCTGCCGGCATTATTCCTGCTGGTCTGGAAATGATGGATAAAGCCACTACTCGCGCTGTAGAAGAGTTTGTGCACGCCGGCTATGACTTAGAAGCTGAAGCGATTTTGCTGTGCGAGTCCGATGGCACACCAGAAGAGGTTGCTGAAGAAATTGCGCGCATGACAGCAGTACTAGAACAATCTGGTGCCAGTGGGATTCAAGTTTCAAACAGCGAATCTGAACGCCTGAAATTTTGGAGTGGTCGTAAAAATGCTTTCCCGGCTGCGGGCCGCATTGCTGCTGACTACTATTGCATGGATGGCACCATTCCACGCAGGCATATCGCTACCCTCCTCAAGCGTATTCAAGTGATGGAAAAGAAATATGGGCTGGGCTGCCTGAATGTATTCCATGCAGGTGACGGCAATATGCACCCTCTCATTTTGTTTAATGGCGCCGATCAAGATGAATGGCATCGTGCAGAAGACTTTGGTACAGAAATTTTAGAGGCCTGCGTTGAGCTTGGTGGAACAATCACTGGTGAGCACGGTGTAGGAATCGAGAAAATAAATTCGATGTGCGTGCAATTTGGAGAAGGAGAGCGAGAGGCCTTCTGGGGCGTGAAGAGTGCTTTTGACCCACAAAAACTGCTCAACCCAGACAAAGCCATTCCTACATTGAGTCGCTGCGCAGAATATGGTCGTATGCGTATTAGTGGCGGCAAATTACCTCACCCAGAATTGGAGCGCTTTTAATGAGCAACTCCGCTATAAACCATACTATGCAGATTGATTTATTTAAAGAGCAAATTCTCCAAGCGGCAAAAACCAACACACACCTCTCTATAGAGGGTGGCGGTACTAAATCTTGGTATGGCAACAAAAATAACTTTACTAAGCTAAGCACCCGCGCATATGCGGGGATCTTAGAGTACCAACCAGAAGAGCTGGTCATTACAGCTTGTGCAGGTACGCCGCTGAAAGAAATTGAAGCAGCTCTGGCAGCCAAAAATCAAATACTCCCTTTTGAACCCCCTCATTTTGGTGATACCGCAACCTTTGGTGGAGCAATTGGCGCTGGTCTTGCTGGGCCTGCCCGCATCAGTGCCGGCAACTTAAGGGACTTTGTTTTAGGCGCCCGCATCATGGATGGCAAAGGGCAAGACCTCTCGTTTGGCGGCAAGGTGATGAAAAACGTTGCGGGCTATGATATTTCTCGTTTGCTACCAGGCTCCCTGGGTACGCTATCGCTTTTGTTGGAAGCTTCAGTCAAAGTATTACCGCGCCCCGAGGCAATGGCTACCCTGCGCTGTCATACCACTCAAGCAAATGCCCTCAAGGTTTTGAATGAGTGGGCAGGGCAACCCCTCTCCTTAACTGCCAGCGCCTGGATTGGGGAATCGAGCGTTGACTCAGTAGGTGAGCTCACCTTCCGTTTGTCAGGCGCAGTCGCAGCAGTTGAAGCTGCCAGGAATTTAATGAGTGCACTAGTAAATGCAAAAACGCTTGAGCCTCATGAGGCAGAAGTATTTTGGGCAAACCTACGTGAACAAAAAATGTCTTTCTTTGAAACGCTTCAAGAAAATGAGAGCCTATATCGACTTGCATTACCTGCTGCCTGCGGCCCCCTTAACATCGGCCAGATGCACAAAGATATTGTCATTGAATGGCATGGTCAACAACGTTGGCTCAAAGGTCCAAGCGACGCAGCCACCTTCAAAGCACTCAAAGAAATCGCCACTGCACACGGAGGGCATGCAACGTGTTTCCGCCTGGGTACTTCAGTCGACCCGTCCTTACAGCGCTTCACTCTATTGAGTGAGCAAGCCCACTCTAAGGGACTTGAACTCGTTCAATCTCGTCTCAGAGCCGCCTTTGATCCTGCTGGCGTTTTTGCCACCAATCGCCTTTCATAAGTTTTTATATGCAAACTCAACTCGCTCCACAATTTGCCAATACGCCAGAAGGTATAGAGGCAGCACGCATTCTTGGTAAATGCGTCCACTGCGGCTTCTGCACAGCAACCTGCCCCACATACCAACTGCTTGGTGATGAGCTCGATGGCCCGCGCGGCCGCATTTATCTCATCAAGCAAATGGCTGAGGGCCAGGCGCCCACGGAAAAGACCCGTCTTCACTTAGACCGCTGCTTAACTTGCCGCAACTGTGAAAGCACCTGCCCAAGTGGTGTGCAATATGGCAACTTAGTTGATATTGGGCGCAAATGGGCTGAAGAAAATACCCCAGCCCGACCAATCGGTTCACGCATTACGCGCTGGGCACTAAAAAATGGCTTAACCAATCCCACTCTCTTTAATACAGCAATGACTTTGGGTCGCTTTGTGCGTCCGCTTATGCCAAACAGCATCCAGCGCAAGATCCCATTGGTTAAAAATGCGGTACTAGCAAAATCAACCGATCCTTATGCGCGCCCTCACACCGAGCATGTGCGCAAAATGCTATTACTCGAGGGTTGCGTTCAGCCAGGCATGCTGCCGAATATTAATTCAGCTACAGCACGTGTGATGGATGCCCTGAAGATACAACTCATCAGCGCATCCAATGCCACCTGTTGCGGTGCCTTGAAATACCACTTAAATGATCAAGCCGGTGGCTTAGCTAATGCCAAGCAAAATATTGATGCCTGGTGGCCTTTAATAGAAAGCGGTGTTGAAGCAATTGTGGTCACCGCCTCGGGTTGCGGAGTAATGACCAAAGATTATGGCCACCTCCTTGCCAATGATGCTGCGTATGCCCATAAAGCAAAAAGAATCTCGGAACTCAGTAAAGATATTTCAGAAATTCTGCCAGCCCTGCAGAATGAATTGATTGCCTTAATTGGCACTGAACCCAAGACAGGAGTGGTATATCACCCCCCTTGCACCTTGCAGCATGGCCAACAAATTCGCGGAAAAGTCGAAGGGGTGCTAAGTAGTATCGGTATAGGCGTAAAACTATGCACTGACAGCCATCTGTGCTGCGGCTCCGCTGGCACCTACTCCATTACCCAGCCTGAACTATCAGAGCAATTGCGCCAACAAAAATTGACTCATTTACATGCCGCTTGTGAAGAATCTGGTGCCGATGTCATTGTCTCTGGAAACATTGGCTGTATCACCCACTTACAACAAGATGGCAAGCCAGTACTCCATTGGATTGAAATCATTGATCAATTGATTTCGCAAAAGCAAACCATTAAACAATGAGTCAAATTGTTAGCAACCTCATACTCATCAAGCAAAGGATGGAGTTAGCGGCGCTAGCTGCGCATCGTGAGCCTGAGGATATTCAATTACTGGCAGTAAGCAAAACCTTTCCAGCCCGTGCGATTGAAGAGGCGATGCACGCAGGACAAACGGCTTTTGGTGAAAACTATGTGCAAGAGGCCGTGGAAAAGATGGGGCAATTGGCTAAATTGCGCCCTTGGTTGCAATGGCATTTCATCGGCCCACTACAGAGCAATAAAACTAAAGAAGTAGCACAGCATTTTGATTGGGTACATAGTGTCGATCGCCTGAAAATCGCCGAGCGACTATCGGTTCAACGCGGCGAATATCCCGAGCTAGATGCTCTTCAGATTTGCATCCAAGTAAATGTGAGCGCTGAGGACAGCAAGAGCGGCCTCAGTCTTTCTGAAACAGAATCCCTATGTGATGCCGTAGCGCAATTACCCAATCTCACCTTGCGAGGCCTGATGGCTATCCCAGCGCCAAGCCAGGATCCGCAAGAACAAAGAAACTCCTTTAAGCAAGTGCATGATTGCTTTAAGCAAATCAAAGATAAGCACCTCAACGTTAGTGGCTATCAATTCTTTGACACCCTCTCTATGGGGATGTCAGATGATATGGAGGCAGCTATTACAGAGGGCAGTACCATCGTCAGAATAGGTAGCGCTATATTTGGTAAGCGCGCTAAGATAAGCCCATGAACACACTAAAAAAGAATTTAAATACCCACATCACCTTCATTGGTGGCGGCAATATGGGTCGAGCATTGATCAGCGGCTTACTTGCCAGTGGCTTTGAGGCTAATCAATTGAGCGTAGTGGAGGCCAATGCAAGTACGGCCTTAGGGTTGCATCAGGATTATGGCGTTCAAGTGATTGGCGCGTTAGATCAAATTGCTTTTGATTTTTCTAAGAACAATGTCGTTGTGATGGCGATCAAGCCACAGGATTTCAACGTGGTTGCCAAAGACTTAAGTGCCAAACTCAAGCATGCCTCTGCTCCCGGCCCACTGATTCTCAGTATTGCAGCCGGAATTCGGATTAAAGACATGAGCCGTTGGTTGGATCACGAGCGTTGCGTACGAGCAATGCCCAATACACCTGCGCTGATCGGCAAAGGTATTACCGGCTTATTTGCAGATGCTGCAGTTAATCAAGCTGATCGTGATGTAGCGCAAACTATTTGCAATGCAGTAGGTCAAGCAGTGTGGGTTGCAGAAGAAAAGCTCATGGATGCCGTAACAGCAGTTTCTGGTAGTGGGCCAGCGTATGTATTTGCTTTCTTGGAAGCGATGCAATCTAGTGGAGAAAAGCTGGGTTTAGATGCGGCAACGGCACGTAAACTAGCCTATGCCACTTTGGAAGGCGCTACCCAGTTGGCGCATAACTCGGATGAGCATGCTGGGGTATTGCGCGAGCGCGTCACCTCCAAAGGCGGCACTACTGCTGCTGCACTAGAGGTCATGAAAGACCATGGCTGGCATGACATTTTAGAAAAAGCGATTAATGCAGCTAGTCAGCGCGGCAAAGCAATGGGTGATGAGTTAGGGAAAAGCTAAACCTAGCGCTATTCCTAGAAATAGAAATCCGCCTAACCAGTTGTTATGACGAAATGCTTTAAAGCACTCTTCTCTGCGCCGCGTAGCAGCGAGTTTTAAATGGTAGGTGGCGCACAGTAATGCGCCAATCCATCCCAGCCAAAAAATCGGACCCAGATGTGCTATCTGCGCTACCCAAATCTGGCTCAATAGCAAAATTGCATAACTTACTGCAATTGCCAGCACATCAAATTTTCCAAAAGTAATTGCCGAGGTCCGTAAGCCCAAAAGAAGATCATCATCCCGATCTACCATGGCGTAAGCCGTGTCATACGCAATCGCCCAAAAGACATTGCCGATCAACAAAATCCATGCCTCCACAGGTACAGCATCCTGCACCGCGGCATAGGCCATCGGAATACCAAAGCCAAACGCGATACCAAGAATAGCTTGAGGAATTGCAAAGAAGCGCTTGGTAAAGGGATAGAGCACGGCAACCAACAAAGCAAGAACAGACAGTTCTTTTGTGAGCGCATTGAGGGGCCAGATTAATAGGAAGGCAAGGATTGCTAGAAGGGCTGCTATTGCCACCGCTTCTTTGCCAGAGATCTTGCCGCTGGTGATAGGTCGGTCTTTCGTACGTTGCACATATCGATCAAAATCACGATCAGCATAGTCGTTGATCGCACAACCACTACTGCGCATCAGAAAGGTTCCCACTACAAATATCAGCAAGATGTGTAATGGAGGCGCGCCACCACTCGCCAACCACAGTGCCCATAAGGTTGGCCACAATAGCAACAGGGTGCCGATGGGTTTATCCAAGCGAATCAGATAAGCGTAAGCAATTAAACGAGCGCGCATATTCTCATTATCAAGCCTTTAGAAACTCGGCGCGAGATCCTAGCCAGCGCTCTAAATGGCGCTCTACTAAATCCAGATGATCCGCCAAGAGGCGATCGGCCGCTTGCTGCGCCAGCTCAATGAGCCAAGCATCACGTTGTAGATCTACAAAGCGCAACATGGCATCGCCCGATTGCTTGGCCCCTAGTAATTCGCCAGGTCCACGCAAAGATAAATCACGCTCTGCAATGACAAATCCATCTGAGGTTTCACGTAAGGTCTGCAAACGTTCTTTAGCAGCCAAAGAGAGTGGTTCGGCATACATCAAAATACATACTGAATCAGCCGACCCACGCCCTACTCGCCCCCTTAATTGATGGATCTGCGCGTAGCCAAAGCGCTCTGCATGCTCAATGACCATCAGAGCGGCATTAGGTACATCTACTCCCACCTCAATCACCGTCGTGGCTACTAACAATTGGATCTCATTTGCTTTGAATGCGGCCATCACTGCCGCTTTTTCTTCACTCTTTAAGCGACCATGAACTAAGCCTACTTTAAAGTTTGGCAGAGCGTGGGTTAGCTGCTCAAAGCTCTCCATTGCCGTTTGCAATTGCAGAGCTTCAGATTCTTCAATCAAGGGGCAAACCCAATAGGCTTGCAGACCTTTACCGAGCCAAGAGTGCAAGCCACTAATCACCTCATCACGACGAGAAGCTTTAACCACTTTGGTAGCAATCGGTTTGCGGCCAGGGGGCAATTCATCAATTACCGATACATCGAGGTCGGCATAGTAAGTCATTGCCAAAGTACGCGGTATTGGGGTAGCCGTCATCATCAGCTGGTGACAATAAAATAACTCCGAGCCGACCCGTTGCGTAATTTCTAAACGTTGCTTGACGCCAAAACGATGTTGCTCATCAATCACTGCCAATCCCAATTTGGCAAAACTAACGCTTTCTTGAATCAAAGCATGCGTACCAATAATTAGTTGCGCTTGTCCGCTTTCAATCGCCGCTTGTGTAAGCTTTTTTTCCTTCGCCTTGAGACTACCTGATAACCATGCCACATTCACACCCAAAGGCTCAAACCACTCCTTCATTTTGAGGTAGTGCTGTTCTGCCAGAATCTCGGTAGGCGCCATGATGGCGGCTTGGTAACTATGATCCATGGCGCGCGCAGCTGCAAGGGCTGCAATAACCGTCTTACCGCTACCCACATCCCCTTGGAGCAAGCGATTCATTGGGAAGGTCTGGGATACATCATCACTGATTTCAGACCACACCCGCTGCTGTGCACCAGTTAATTTAAACGGCAAGACTTTGATCAAGCCAGCCTCAATACCCACGCCATTATTGGCTGCAGTCAAGACTTGAAATGAAGGAGCACGCCTTTCTCGACGAATACGATGTGCGCGCTTGAGTGAAATTTGCTGGGCGAGCAATTCTTCAAATTGCACCCGGCGCCAAGCGGGATGAGTACGCTCTAATAGAGCTTGCGTATCAGCATCTGCTGGCGGCTCATGCAAATAAGCAATAGCGCTTTGCAATGGTGGCCAATCTTGGGTTGGTAAAAGTGCTGCCATGAGTGGTTTTGGCAAAAACTCAGCCAAATGCTCTTGAATACCGGGATCACGCAAGGCCTGTTTGACTGCTTTGCGAATCACTGTTTGCGAAATTCCAGCGCTGGCTGGATAAACGGGTGTCAGACTCGTTGGCAAAGCGGCATCAGGAACCACCGAGCGCACCGTTGGGTGCACCATCTCAGCACCCTGAAAGCCCTCACGCACCTCGCCACGCACACGAATATGGGCGCCAACTGCCATTTGTTTTTGCTGACTGGGGTAAAAGTTGAGAAAACGCAGCTGCAAGCTGGCAGTCTCGTCCTCAATCGTGACCAAAAGCTGCCGCCGAGGTCGAAATAAGACCTGATTACGGATCACCACCCCCTGAGTCTGCACCGAAATCGACCTTCCCCGAGTCAAAGCCTCTTTTACGGTGTAGAGCTCGGTTTCATCCTCATAGCGGGCTGGCAAGTGCAAAGCGAGCGCCAAAGGGGTATCTAGACCCATTTTTTGGAGTGTAGTTGGTAGTCGCTTCGTCGTCATCGTTAAAATCTAATACCTGATGGTAATGCTATGCAACTCTCCGACTTCAATTACACCCTCCCCCCACATCTAATCGCCCAGCATCCCCTGGAAAAGCGCACGGATAGCCGCCTCCTTGAGGTCAAGGCTCATGGGGACTCGAGTGCCCAATTCATAGACAGAACCTTTCGGGAAATAGTGGACCTGATTAGGCCAGGGGATTTATTGGTGATGAATGACACCAAAGTCATTCCGGCCCGCTTGCATGGCAAAAAAGAAACTGGCGGCATTGTCGAGCTCTTAATTGAACGCATTAGCGGCGACAAGCAGGCCTGGGTTCAAGTGCGAGCCTCCAAGGTTCCCAAGACTGGCTCGATTGTGCATATTCATAATCAGGCCGGCGAAACCTTTCCTGTAGAAATGATTGGGTATGACGGTCGCTTTTATGAAGTCCGCTTTCCGGAAAATGTCCTCGGCTTGCTAGAGCGCTTTGGCGAATTACCCCTGCCCCCTTATATCGAGCATCAACCCACCCAAGAAGATGCACAGCGTTACCAAACGGTAGTAGCTAAAAATCCTGGGGCCGTTGCAGCGCCTACTGCTGGCTTACACTTTGATCAGGCTATATTGCAGCAGCTCAGCGACGCTGGAGTGAATCAGGCAGGCGTTACCCTGCACGTTGGGGCTGGCACTTTTACCCCCGTACGCGAAGAAGATCTCAGCAAGCATCAGATGCACTATGAGTGGTACTCCGTGCCACAAGCAACGATTGATGCCATCGCACAAACCAAACACCAGGGTGGACGCGTCATCGCGGTTGGCACCACCAGTCTTCGCGCCCTAGAGAGTCACGCTACTACCGGCCAAGCTAGCGGTGAGACCAATCTCTTTATTACCCCCGGTTATGAATTTAAAGCGGTGGATTGCCTGTTAACTAATTTCCATCTGCCAAAATCAACCTTATTAATGTTGGTCAGCGCCTTTGCCGGCATGGACAATATCCGCAATGCATATCAACATGCCATTGATCAGAGTTATCGCTTTTTCAGTTATGGGGATGCGATGCTCCTTACCCGAGTGCCAAATACCAATTTATGAGCAAACCCGTGAACTTTTCGATCCTGGCGCGTGATTCACAAAGCCCAGCCCGCTTAGGTCAATTAGATCTCCCGCATGGCAGTGTCCAAACACCAATTTTTATGCCCGTAGGTACTTACGGGACAGTAAAGGCGATGACCCCCCGCGATCTCGAGGAAGCCAAAGCGCAAATTATTCTAGGCAATACATTTCATCTCTGGCTCAGACCGGGACTAGATGTGATTAAAAAACATGGGGGCTTGCATCGCTTCATGGGTTGGAATAAACCCATCCTGACTGACTCTGGTGGCTTTCAGGTATTTAGCTTGGGGGCACTGCGCAAAATCTCTGAAGAAGGCGTCACCTTTGCCTCGCCCATTAATGGCGATAAATTATTTATGTCTCCTGAGGTTTCGATGGAAATTCAGGCAGTGCTCAATAGCGATATCGCCATGCAATTCGATGAGTGCACACCATACGAAGTAAAAGGCCAGGCCACCACTGAAAAGACAGCACGCCAATCATTGGAAATGTCTTTGCGTTGGGGCGATCGCTCTCTCAAACGTTTTCGTGAGCTCAATACTGGGAACGGACTCTTTGGCATTGTCCAAGGCGGCATGTTTGAAAATCTCCGAGAGTTTTCTTCAGATGCCGTCAGTCAACAGGGTTTTGATGGCATCGCCATAGGCGGTCTATCCGTTGGCGAACCTAAACCAGAATTTGAGCGCATCCTCAATTTCACTGCGCCGAAGTTGCCAGAGCATATGCCGCATTACCTCATGGGTGTGGGCACTCCTGAAGACCTCATCTTGGGAGTGAGTCTGGGGATCGATATGTTTGATTGCGTAATGCCCACCCGCAACGCCCGCAATGGCTGGTTATTTACCCGTTTTGGCGATCTTAAACTCCGCAATGCAGGCTACAAAGAGGATGACCGCCCGCTAGATCCTACGTGCGCCTGTTACACCTGCCAACATTTCACTCGCTCCTATCTGAACCATCTGCAAAAGGCCAATGAGATCTTGGGTTCACAGCTCAATACGATCCACAACCTATCCTATTACCTGCAATTGATGACTGAAGTCCGCGAGGCCCTCAGTTTGGGTCGTTTTAGCGCTTACCGCGAAGAATTTCACCGTAATCGCCAACGGGGCGTAGAGCCAGGGCAGGATTAAGCCAATTTACCCCTGAAATCCGCCCCAAAGCCCCATACAGTTTAGAATTGCGGGTTTACGGCTTTCCTTTTAAGCCCTAAAACAAACGCAGTTTCTTATTGGTAATTAACGGAGGTTTTTATGTGGATTAGTAACGCTTTTGCCCAAGCTTCAGCTGCGGGCGCAGATTCAAATAACTTGATGAGCTTCCTGCCCCTCATTTTGATGTTTGCAGTTCTTTACTTCATCATGATTCGCCCACAAATGCGTCGCCAAAAAGAAACTAAAGCGATGTTAGAGGCTTTAACGGTTGGTGACGAAGTGGTTACCGTTGGCGGCATCGTTGGCAAAGTAAGCGCACTGAAAGATCAATTTGTCACAGTTGAAATTGCTGCTGGTACAGAAGTGCAAATGCAAAAAGCTGCGATCACCACAGTATTGCCTAAGGGCACCCTGAAGTCTGCTTAATACATCTGCTTAGAAATAACTCAATATGAACCGCTACCCTCTTTGGAAATATGTAGTTATTCTGGTTGCATTACTGATCGGAACGCTGTATTCCTTACCGAATTTCTATGGCGAGGCTCCAGCGGTTCAAGTCTCATCGGCCAAACCAACGATCAAAGTGGATTTGGCGACTCAGGCTCGGGTTGAGAAGATTCTGGCTGATCAAAGTATGAGCAGCACCGGTATCTTTTTTGAAAATACCGGTCATGTAGGTTCTATTAAGATTCGCTTTAACAATACCGATACACAATTACGTGCACGCGATCTGTTGCAGCAGAAATTGAATGTCGATCAAAACGACCCCAATTACACAGTTGCACTGAACCTGCTCTCCAATACCCCTGGCTGGCTAAGCTCAATCAATGCCCTGCCTATGCCCTTGGGCCTGGACTTGCGCGGTGGAGTCTACTTTTTATTGCAAGTGGACATGAAGGGTGCATTACAAAAGAAAATTACCTCATTGGCTGGTGATATTCGCAGTCAGTTACGCGACAAATCCATTCGTCACCAAGGGATTGATCGCAATGTAGACTCGATCACCATTCAGTTTGGTAGCACTGAAGATGCTGAGGCAGCGCGCTTTTTACTAACCAGCAGCCAACCACAATTAATTTGGACAATCACACCTGCAGGTGGCTCATACAAGCTGCAGGGTGAGTTCAAGCCAACCGCCTTAAAAGAAATTCAAGATAACGCAGTAAAGCAAAACATCATCACTCTAAATAAGCGTGTCAATGAACTTGCCGTAAAAGAACCCGTGATCCAGCAGCAAGGTGCAGAGCGCATCGTAGTGCAATTGCCGGGTGTTCAAGATACTGCGCGCGCCAAGGACATTATTGGTCGTACCGCTACATTGGAATCACGACTTGCCGACCCACTCATGTCAACCATCAATGTTGGTGAAATACCTCCCCCAGGGATGGATACTTTCCGCTTTGGTGAAAATCGTTTAGGCGTATTCAAAAAGTCAGTGATTTTTAGTGGTGAAAGTATTACCGATGCCAGTGCTGGCTTTGATCAAAATCAACGCCCTGCTGTCAATATCACCTTAGATGCCTCTAGCGGTCGCACGATGCAAGAAGTGACCCGTGAAAACATGGGTAAGCCAATGGGCATGATTTTGTTTGAAAAAGGCAAAGGTGAAGTGCTGACGATTGCCACCATTCAAGGCGAATTTGGCTCTAAGTTCCAAATCACGGGCCAGCCTACTACTGAGAGTGCTAATGACTTAGCCCTCCTATTGCGCGCAGGCTCTTTAGCAGCTCCAATGGAAATTATTGAAGAGCGTACGATTGGGCCAAGCCTAGGCGCTGAGAATATTGAAAAAGGCTTTAAGTCATTACTCATCGGCTTTACAGCCATTGCCATCTTCATGATCATGTATTACCTCTTGTTTGGCACATTCTCGGTAGTCGCTTTAGCTGTGAACTTACTGCTGTTGATTTCGGTACTCTCTATGCTGCAAGCTACTTTGACACTGCCGGGTATTGCGGCGATGGCCTTAGCACTTGGAATGGCGATTGACTCGAATGTCTTAATTAACGAGCGTATTCGGGAAGAGCTCCGTAATGGCGCTGCGCCTCAGACTGCCATTGCTGTTGGTTTTGATAAGGCCTGGGCAACCATCTTGGATTCAAACGTCACCACATTGATCGCTGGTCTAGCCTTATTGGCTTTTGGTTCTGGCCCGATTAAAGGCTTTGCGGTCGTGCATTGCTTAGGCATTCTCACTTCGATGTTCTCAGCCGTCTTCTTCTCACGTGGCCTTGTCAATCTTTGGTATGGCAGACACAAGAAGATTCACAAACTCGCTATCGGCCAAGTTTGGCGCCCACAGGAGAAATAAGTCATGGAATTTTTTAGAATCAAAAAAGATATTCCATTTATGCGCCATGCATTGGTGCTCAATGCGATTTCTTTCATTACTTTCTTAGCTGCCATCTTCTTCCTCTGGCATAACGGCCTACATCTCTCGATTGAATTTACCGGCGGTACTGTGATGGAGGTGAGCTATCCACAGGCGGCACCTTTAGATGCGATTCGTGGCAATGTCGAGAAGCTAGGTTATGCCGATACGCAGATTCAGAACTTTGGCAGCTCACGTGATGTGATGATTCGCCTGCCTTTGCAAAAAGATGCCCAAGGCAAACTCATTTCATCGGCTGATCAAAGCGCTGCAGTCATGAAGGCGCTCGATCCCTCAACATCTGGTGCCAAATTACAGCGCGTTGAATTTGTAGGACCTCAAGTCGGTCAAGAATTAGCGATGGATGGACTCAAAGCCCTCATCTTTGTGATTATTGGTATTGTCTTGTACCTCTCCTTCCGTTTTGAGTGGAAGTTTGCGCTGGCCGGCATCATTGCGAACTTGCATGACGTGGTCATCATTTTGGGTTTCTTTGCTTTCTTCCAGTGGGAATTTTCTCTTTCAGTCTTGGCAGCAGTGTTAGCAGTATTGGGTTACTCAGTGAACGAATCCGTTGTGATCTTTGACCGTATTCGCGAGAACTTCCGCAAATACCGCAAGATGAATACCCGTGAAATTATTGATAATGCGATTACCAGTACAATCAGCCGTACCATGATCACCCACGGCAGTACCGAGATGATGGTGTTGGCAATGTTGGTATTTGGTGGCCCAACATTGTTTTACTTTGCACTGGCACTGACCATTGGTATTTTGTTTGGTATTTATTCCTCCGTCTTCGTGGCTGCAGCACTAGCGATGTGGCTAGGCGTTACTAGAGAAGATCTTGTGAAGGGTGAACGTAAGCCTGAAGATAAGAACCGTGACGAGGATCCTAACTTCGGAGCCCGAGTTTAAGGGCTTCGCTATTAAATTGTTTTAGCATCTAGGGCGGCCAATATTCTTTGGGTCGCACCTTGATGTTCAGTGGCATATTTTTTCGCAGCAAGCGCCATCTGCGATAACTCAGCCGAATTTGATAACAGCGCCTGCAACTCTTTTGTCAGGGCAGTTGGCTCACCCAACATCAATTCACCGCTAAGCCTTTTTGCTGCACCTGCTGCAATTGCATCGAGTGCAGCCTGCTGAAAGTTATAGGTATGCTCACCTAATAAAACGGGGCAACCTACCGCACAAGCTTCAATCAAGTTTTGGCCGCCAAAGGGTAAAAGACTACCGCCCATAACAACCAAATCTGCCGCACTGTAATACAGGGGCATCTCGCCCATTGAGTCGCCAAGGATCACTTCAACAGCTGTAGTGTCACTTGGTATACCAGACCATTCACTGCGTGCGCGGAACGTGAATTTTGCAGAGCGAATGTGCTCGGCAACTTCGGGGAAGCGCTCTGGATGTCGCGGCACCAAACAAAGCAGCGGGGGCACGCTAAATGCATTGCTTCGCAGTAAATCTTTCCATGCCTTGAGAATAATAGCCTCTTCACCATCACGCGTACTGGCTGCGCAAACTATCAAACGATTGCCAGCATGGATCGATTTTTTCCAGATGGCACCTTGCTCTAACAAAGTAGAGTCCAGCGGTACATCAAACTTGAGGTTACCGACAATCTGCACATCTTTTACGCCCAAGCTGCGGTAACGATCAGCATCAAATTGGGTCTGAGCCAAAATACCTCGGAATGCTTGAAATAATGATCGACCCGCCTTGCCAAAGCGATTGACGCGGCGCGCACTGCGCTCTGATAAACGCGCGTTCACTAAAAACAATGGCAAGTCAATCTGCGCACAACGAAATACCACAGTGGGCCAAGCTTCGGTTTCCATAAAAAGGCCAAAACGCGGTTTAAACGTTTTGAGGAAATGCTCAACAGACCAACAGAGGTCATACGGTAAATAGACTTGCGTCACGCGCCCTGCGGCAATCTCTTTTGCAAATAATTGCTTACCAGTACGGCGCCCATTTAAGGTCATGTGGGTCAGAAGAATGGATTCGCCACGCGCTAAGTAAGCGTCAATCAATGGTTGCGCTGCCCGCGTCTCACCTACCGATACCGCATGAATCCAAATCGCACCCTGAGTAATGGGCTTGTCATAGCCAAAACCAAGACGCTCAGGTGTGTGGTGTAAATAGGCAAAGGAGTGACGAGCGCGCCAAGCAAGACGCACAAATGCCAATGGCAACAAAAGATGCCAAAGCAATTGGTATGCAGCGAACCAGACTGTTGGGCAAGCACCGTATTCCAAATCAGAAGTTGATGCACCACCCTGGTTTGGCGTCAAACTCACTTTTTGAGGCGTTCGGTTAACTCAACCGCCTTGCCCAAATAAGAAGAAGGTGTCATCTCTAAGAGGCGCGCTTTCGCATCTTCAGGAATAGCCAGGCCACGCACGAATGCTTGCAAATCAGCTTGATTAATGCCTTTGCCACGTGTGAGTTCTTTGAGTTGCTCATACGGGTTCTCAATGCCATAACGACGCATTACGGTTTGCACTGGCTCTGCTAACACTTCCCAGCAGGCATCTAAGTCAGCTGCGATGGCAGCGTGATTGACCTCTAATTTTCCAAGGCCCCGTAAGGCGCTATCGTAGGCCAACACGCTATGCCCAAAAGCGGGGCCGAGATTGCGCAATACGGTTGAATCGGTAAGGTCTCTTTGCCAACGTGAGATAGGCAACTTCTCTGCCAAGTGGCGCAACAAAGCATTTGCTACACCCAGGTTGCCTTCTGAGTTTTCAAAGTCAATTGGATTGACTTTATGCGGCATTGTCGAAGAGCCAATTTCGCCCGCTTTAGTGCGCTGTTTAAAGTAGCCAACGGAGATGTATGCCCAGAAGTCGCGGTCCATATCCAACAGGATGGTATTGGCACGAGCAATTGCATCAAACAACTCAGCCATACCATCGTGTGGCTCAATTTGAATGGTGTAAGGGTTAAACGTTAAACCCAAGCGTTGCTCCACTACGTTCTTGGAAAAATTTTCCCAATCAAAATCAGGGTAAGCAGAAATGTGGGCGTTGTAATTACCAACAGCGCCATTCATTTTTCCGAGCAAAGGTACTGCAGCAATCGCAGTAATCGCACGCTCTAAACGCTTGGCAATATTGGCAATCTCTTTACCTAAAGTACTTGGGGAGGCAGGCTGACCATGGGTACGAGAGAGGAGTGGCACCTTCGCATTCTCAATGGCCAAATCGGTGAGGACTGAAAGGATTTTTCTCAATTGCGGCAGCAATACTTCATCACGCGCACCGCGCAACATCAAACCATGTGAAGTGTTATTAATATCTTCAGAAGTACAAGCAAAGTGAATAAATTCGCTCGCCTTAAGCAAATCGGGACGACCCGCTACTTTTTCTTTGAGGAAATACTCCACCGCTTTCACGTCATGATTGGTAACCGCTTCGATATCTTTAATACGCTGTGCATCGGCATCGGAAAAGTTCTGCGGCAAAGATAACAAGAACTCAGCATCAGCTGGGCTGATAGTTGGTACATCTGGCAAGCCTGCTGCTGCCAAAGCGAGCAACCAATGAATTTCGACAAAAACCCGTTGACGCATAAATGCTGCTTCTGATAACCAGGGGCGCAGGGCATCTACTTTTCCTGCATAGCGGCCATCTAAAGGGGAAAGTGCATTAAGGGTTGAAAGGGGCTGACTCACGGATGGTGCCTTTACATTGAATATCAATAAAGCTCAATTTTAATGCGTTCTCACTGAGAACCCCGCGACTTAAGATCGCTATACTGAGCACCTATGAAACTAATCGGATCCCTTACCAGCCCCTATGTACGCAAAGTACGCATTGTTTTCTCTGAAAAAAAGGTTGAAGTAGACCTTGTTTTGGATAATGTGTGGGCTGCCAATACGCAAATTAACGCCACAAACCCCCTGGGCAAAGTGCCCTGCTTGGTTTTAGACGATGGCGAGGTCATTTATGACTCCAGAGTCATTGCTGAGTACGCAGACACTTTGAGCCCTGTGAGCAAGCTGATTCCTGATAACGGCCGTGAACGCGCATCCGTTAAAACCTGGGAGGCTTTAGCTGACGGCATTATGGACGCAGGCATTTTGGCTCGTTTAGAGGCCACTTTGCGGCCACCAGAACAACAGAGTCAAATGTGGATGGATCGCCAAATGGGCAAAGTGCAAGCCGCTTTGAACCAAATGGCCGCTCAATTGGGTGAAAATCCATGGTGTCATGGCAATCAAATGACCTTGGCCGATATTGCGGTGGGTTGCGCCTTGGGATATCTGCTGTTCCGCTTCCCTCATATTGCATGGCAGTCTCAACACCCCAATTTGGATCAGCTCTATCAAAAATTGATGCAGCGCTCATCTTTTATCGATAGCATCCCACCTGCCGCTTAAAGATTAAGCAAAATCATGCTTAGGCGGAGATAATCCCACCGCCTAAGCAAACATCGCCGCTATAAAGTACTGCTGATTGACCTGGAGTAACAGCCCATTGAGCTTCTGGGAAATCCAACCGAAAACTCAATGGTCCATCAGCACCCTCAGATAAGGTGCATGCCGCATCCGCCTGACGATAACGTGTCTTAGCAGAGTAGGGTCCTGAGACTGGCGGAGCTCCCGCAATCCAACTGGCATCCATTGCCGCTAGCGCATGGCTTTGCAACCAAGGATGCTCATGACCTTGCGCCACATAGAGGGTGTTATTAACAACATCTTTGCGAGCCACATACCAGGCATCACCATTGCCATCTTGGCTACCGCCTAGACCGATACCCTTTCTTTGCCCTAGGGTAAAGAATGCCAAGCCCATGTGCTCACCGACGGTTTTGCCTTCGGCGGTCTTGATGGGACCTGGGGTACGCGGCAAATAGCGGTTGAGGAATTCTCGGAAAGGTCGCTCGCCAATAAAACAAATGCCAGTGGAGTCCTTTTTACGCGCATTATGTAAGCCGATTTGCTCAGCAATGGCCCTTACCTCGGTTTTTGGGATCTCCCCCAAAGGAAACAACACATTAGCCAATTGCTTTTGGGTTAGTCGATGCAGAAAATAACTTTGATCTTTGGTGACATCCACCGCCTTCAAAAGCTGCACACCCTGTTCTGAATGGCGCACACGGGCGTAATGGCCGGTAGCAATCGCATCGGCACCCAAGCTCATTGCATGGTCTAAAAAGGCCTTGAATTTGATTTCAGCATTGCACAAAACATCCGGGTTTGGGGTGCGTCCTGCGGCATATTCGCGCAAGAAATCAGCAAAAACACGCTCTTTGTACTCTTCGGCGAAGTTCACAGCCTCCACATCAATACCAATGACATCAGCTACGGAGACCACATCGAGCCAATCTTGGCGTGCCGAGCAGTACGCATCGTTATCATCATCTTCCCAATTTTTCATAAAAAGGCCAATTACTTCATAGCCTTGCTGCTTGAGCATCCAAGCAGCCACTGACGAATCAACCCCTCCAGACATCCCAATGACGACTTTGGATGGTTTGGTAGCAGGGATTGGTGAAGAATTGAGCGGGATCATCAAAAAATGCGAAAATTCAATATAAGCTGAAAACCCCATTGTAGAAGTCTTAGCCCGATCTCACCGACATTTTGGCAAAGACCAAGCTATTGGAGAGCAGGGTAAGTGGATGGGCAATATTTTGCCTATTTAACTAAAATAGATTCTTTAAAAAATTTGTACTTGGAGACATGCCATGCGCATAGGAGTGCCACTTGAAATTAGGTCCGGAGAGACGCGAGTCGCCGCAACACCGGAAACCGTTAAAAAACTCATTGGCCAAGGCCATCAGGTAGTCATCCAAAAAGATGCTGGTGTTAGAGCAAGTCAGCCAGACTCTGCTTATGAGGCCGTTGGCGCCACCATTGGTTCAGCAGCAGATGTATTGGGCGCTGAAATCGTCTTGAAAGTACGTGCACCTGAAAATACTGAGCTGGCACAAATTCAATCTGGCAGCGTGCTGATTGGCATGCTCGATCCATTTGATAATCAAAATATTGAAGCGATGGCTGCTCAAGGCATCACCGCCTTCTCGCTGGAGGCCGCTCCAAGAACGACTCGTGCGCAAAGCATGGATGTACTCTCATCACAAGCGAACATTGCTGGCTATAAAGCCGTGATGATTGCTGCTAATGAGTATCAGCGCTTTATGCCAATGCTGATGACTGCAGCTGGTACGGTTAAAGCGGCGCGCGTACTGATTCTCGGTGCAGGTGTTGCTGGTTTGCAAGCGATTGCAACCGCTAAGCGCTTAGGCGCTGTGATTGAAGCATCCGATGTACGCCCTGCTGCTAAAGAGCAAATTGAATCTTTGGGCGCTAAGTTTGTTGATGTCCCTTATGAAACCGATGAAGAGCGCGAAATCGCTCAAGGCGTGGGTGGTTATGCCCGTCCAATGCCAGAAGCATGGATGAAACGTCAAGCTGCACTGGTTGCTGAAAAAGCCCAACAGGCCGATATCGTGATTACCACTGCTTTAATTCCGGGTCGTAAACCGCCAGTCTTGTTGCATAGCGAAACTGTGATGCAAATGAAACCAGGTTCCGTGGTGATCGACTTGGCTGCGGGCCGTGGCGACAATGGCTCAGGCAATTGCCCACTCACTCAAGCTGACAAAATTGTAGAAAACAATGGCGTCAAGATTGTTGGTTACACCAATCTAGCGAGTATGGTGGCTGCGGATGCTTCTGCACTGTATGCACGTAACTTGCTCGATTTCATGAAGCTGATTGTCGACAAAGAAGCCAAGCTTGCCATTCCAAGTGATGACGATATCGTTACTGCTTGCTTGATGTGTCGCGATGGTCAGGCTGTTCGCAAAAACTAATACAGAATATTCAAACTAAGGAAATACTATGGATCTCGCTGCTTTTCAAAGCATCCTCACAGTCCAAAACATCACTGTTTTTGTGTTGGCTATTTTTGTTGGCTACCACGTGGTTTGGAACGTTACGCCAGCATTGCATACGCCCTTAATGGCGGTAACCAACGCCATCTCTGGAATCATCATTGTTGGTGCGCTATTGCAAACTGAAGTCATTGGAGGCGATGACATTACTTTGACCAGCGTCATTGGTGCAATTGCCGTATTTTTGGCATCTATCAACATTTTTGGTGGCTTTATGGTCACCCGCCGCATGCTTGAAATGTTCAAGAAAAAAGCCCCGAAGGCTGACGCGGCCGGAACCAAATAAAACCAGAAAAAGACCAATCGAGAGACCAAACTCATGTCAAACCTTACCGCTATTTCGTATCTCATTTCTTCGGTGTTGTTCATTCTCGCGCTGCGCGGCTTGTCTTCACCAACCACTTCACGCCAAGGCAATACCTTCGGCATGATTGGCATGTTGCTCGCTGTGATCACCACTTTCTTTGTGGCTGATTTCAAACCAGCGTTTTCCTTAATTGCTGGAGCGGTTGTGGCTGGCGCCATCATTGGTACCTTAGCTGCAAAACGTGTACAGATGACCAAGATGCCAGAGCTCGTTGCGCTCATGCACTCCTTCGTTGGTTTGTCTGCTGTGTTGATCGCAGTGGCAGCGGTATTTAATCCTGCTCACGACCATACAGGCGCACAGAAAATTGAATTGTTCATCGGTGCATTTATTGGCGCAATTACCTTTACAGCTTCTGTTATTGCTTTCGGCAAACTCTCCGGCAAAGTGAGTGGCAAACCAGTCAGCTTTGGTGGACAGCATTTGCTCAACCTCATCATGGCAATTGCCATGATTGGTGCCGGCGTCACGTATTACATCACTGGTAGCCATGCCGCATTCCTAGCAATGTGTGCTGTTGCCTTGGTATTGGGTGTGACATTGATCATCCCGATTGGTGGCGCCGATATGCCAGTGGTTGTATCGATGCTCAATAGTTATTCAGGATGGGCTGCAGCTGGTATTGGCTTCACATTAAATAACCCTGTATTGATTATTGCTGGTGCTTGCGTAGGTTCTTCGGGCGCAATTCTGTCTTACATCATGTGTAAGGCGATGAACCGCTCTATCCTCGCCGTATTGCTAGGCGGCTTTGGTGCTGAAGCAGCTGCAGGTGGTGGCGATGATGGTGGCCCTAAGAACTACAAAACTGGCTCTCCAGAAGATGCTGCTTTCCTGATGGAAAATGCAGATACAGTCATCATCGTGCCTGGTTATGGTTTGGCTGTTGCCCGTGCTCAGCACGCTCTTAAAGAATTGACTGAAAAGCTCACTCACCATGGTGTGACTGTGAAGTATGCAATTCATCCGGTTGCAGGCCGTATGCCTGGACATATGAACGTATTGTTGGCAGAAGCTGAAGTGCCTTATGACCAAGTGTTTGAGATGGAAGACATTAACAGTGACTTTGGTCAAGCTGACGTAGTGTTAGTGCTTGGTGCAAACGACGTGGTGAACCCAGCCGCTCGTACGCCTGGCAGCCCTATTTTTGGTATGCCGATTTTAGAAGCATTCAAAGCCAAAACAATTATTGTGAACAAGCGCTCCATGGCTGCTGGTTATGCTGGTCTTGATAACGAACTCTTCTACATGGATAAAACCATGATGGTCTTCGGTGATGCGAAGAAGGTGGTTGAAGAGATGGTTAAAGCAGTGGAGTAACAACAATACTAATATCAAGTCATAAAAGACCGCCTTCGGGCGGTTTTTTATTGCAGTTGCTCTTAAATGTACTTATTCTTAGGGCAACAACAAATAAGAGGGCACTTCATGTACTACACGCTTGGCAATCACATTGACTTGCTCCCCTATGCGCCTTATTTCTTTTTAGCTTCAATTATTGTTTTTTTGCTAGCGGGCTGGCTATTTGGTCGCTATCGCCTGAGATCTTCCTCAACCGTCATTGTCAGAGATTCCCTAGCTACCGCTATCTTTGGCCTGACTGCGCTTGTATTGGGATTTAGCTTTAGCGGCGCCAATGAACACTTTGACAATCGCATTCAGTTGCTGCGTAAACAGGCTGCTAGCGTAAGACAAGTTTATGAGTCAACTAAATATTTAAATCCCATGGATAGAGCGGCTACCCAAGCTGCCTTAATCAGATTGGTTGATATCCGGATGGCTGCCTTTCAAAACATCAAGAAAATGGATGACTTAAGTGACAACCTAGATAAGTTGAGTGACCAACTTGCTAAAACAAATGAAGCTGTCACACTTGCCATCAATCGATCCCCCGCCACGACAAAATTATTAGCCGATCAAATATTAAAGCCGCAACTGAGCAATCTGGTGAGTGATATTGGGGATGGCATATTAAATGCGAAACGTCACCCGCCGGCCATTATTGATCATTATTTATTGCTACTTCTTTCTGTTGCGGCTCTATTAACTGGCTATGCGATGGCTGCAAAGAAGGAGGAGGATTGGTTTTTGACCGCTTTATATATGTGCGTGATGGGCTTTACTTTGTACGTCATTTTTTCATTGGAATACCCGAATCTATTTTTTCCAACAGAGCAATTCAATCAAGATTTCATTCGCTTTAAAGACTCATTGCACTAAGAGCGAATAAAAAAACGCCTGGTCTTTTGAACCAGGCGCTCTTGCTTCTACAGCGAACTTGCTGTGGAAAGCGGCAATTACATCATGCCGCCCATACCACCCATACCGCCCATACCACCCATATCAGGCATGCCGCCGCCAGCAGACTCATCCTTTGGCGCTTCGCAGATTGCGCAGTCAGTGGTCAACAACAATGCGGCAACAGAAGCTGCGTTTACTAATGCAGTTTTTGTTACTTTAGTTGGGTCGATCACGCCTTGAGCTACGAGGTCACCGTATTCGCCAGTTGCAGCGTTGTAACCGTTGTTGCCTTTGCTTTCTTGCACGGCATTCACGACAACACCTGCATCTTCACCAGCATTGCTGACGATCGTACGAAGTGGCTCTTGCATTGCGCGCAGCACGATGCTGATACCAGCGTCTTGATCAGAGTTATCGCCTTTCAAGCCCTTGATACCTTGCATTGCACGAATCAAAGCAACGCCACCGCCAGGAACAATACCCTCTTCTACCGCAGCGCGCGTAGCATGCAATGCGTCATCAACGCGGGCTTTCTTTTCTTTCATTTCAACTTCAGTAGCAGCGCCAACACGAATCACTGCAACACCGCCTGCCAACTTAGCAACGCGCTCTTGCAATTTTTCCTTGTCGTAGTCGCTAGTCGCTTCTTCGATCTGAACGCGAATGTTCTTCACGCGCGCTTCGATTGCTTTAGCATCGCCAGCACCGTCAATAATGATGGTGTTCTCTTTGCCAACTTCGATGCGCTTAGCTTGACCTAAGTGCTCAAGAGTAGTTTTTTCGAGTGTGAGGCCGATTTCTTCAGCAATGACAGTACCACCAGTCAAAATCGCGATATCTTCTAACATTGCTTTACGACGATCACCAAAGCCTGGAGCCTTCACAGCACAAGTCTTGATGATGCCGCGAATATTGTTCACAACCAAAGTTGCCAAGGCTTCGCCTTCAACATCTTCTGCAATGATCAACAATGGACGACCAGACTTCGCTACTTGCTCGAGTACTGGGAGCAAATCACGAATGTTAGCAATCTTCTTGTCAAACAAGAGCACGTATGGGCTTTCCATAATGGCAACTTGTTTTTCAGGTTGGTTGATGAAGTATGGTGAGAGGTAGCCACGGTCAAACTGCATACCTTCAACTACTTCGAGCTCGTCTTCTAAAGACTTGCCATCTTCAACAGTAATGACACCCTCTTTACCTACTTTTTCCATTGCTTCAGCAATACGCTGACCAATGCTGTAGTCGCTATTAGCTGAAATAGAGCCAACTTGAGCGATTTCTTTGGTAGTAGTGCAGGGCTTGCTGATTTTGGCGAGTTCTGCAACAGCAGCTGTAACTGCTTTATCGATCCCGCGCTTCAAATCCATTGGATTGTGACCTGCAACTACGTATTTCATACCTTCACGAACGATGGACTGAGCCAATACGGTAGCAGTAGTAGTACCGTCACCAGCGATGTCAGCAGTTTTAGAAGCGACTTCCTTCACCATCTGAGCACCCATGTTCTGGAGCTTATCTTTGAGTTCGATTTCTTTTGCTACGCTCACACCGTCTTTAGTAACGATTGGACCACCGAATGAACGCTCCATGACTACATTGCGACCTTTTGGTCCCAAAGTTGTTTTCACTGCGTTTGCAAGAATATTGACACCCTCAACCATCTTGGTACGGGCATTGTCTCCAAATACAACGTCTTTTGCTGCCATGATTAAATTCCTCTCTTAAATACCGAAATTACTTCTGAACAACAGCCATGATGTCGTCTTCACGCATCACGATGAGCTCTTCGTTGTCTACTTTGACTGTTTGGCCAGCATATTTACCAAACAACACGCGATCGCCTACTTTGACGTCGAGTGCATTTAATTTGCCGCTCTCATCACGCTTACCTGGACCGACTGCCAATACTTCACCTTGGTCTGGTTTTTCAGCGGCAGCATCGGGAATAATGATTCCGGAAGCAGTTTTTGATTCTTGATCTAAACGTTTAATGATTACGCGATCATGTAAAGGACGCAGATTCATTCCTTCTCCTATGTTAGTAAGTGTTAACTAATTAAAAAAACAATAAAAATCAATAACTTGTAATCTCTTCACACGGAAGCTAGGGCTAAACTACCAAGAATCCAGCTTTTTTAGCACTCGCATGTAGGGAGTGCTGATTATATAGGTCTACCTTTGAAAATTTCAAGGGTGCGTACCCATAATTTGATCAAGGTATTTTGCGCTTCCTATACTGGGGACAAGCGAGTAAGTCTTTTCCTACAGACAAATCATCCTTACACCCTTACCGCTCCACTCCGTCCTGCCTAGACTGGATGACTACCCACTGGAGAATGCTGATGAGCCCGAAATCCCGGCTGTACACGCTTGTAAAGGCATGGAAGAACAAACCCTTCCAAGAAGTACGTGATGCCTGTGGCGACCATTGGCTCGGTTTAAGTGATCAAGCCCTTGAGCAACATGATTGCTGGTCACAACGCCAGGCAATTAGCCATGAACCCATTTTTAATGCTGGAGGAACAAAACTCACCGGCTCGCTATTTAGGCCTTTACTCACAGCTACAGATACACAACTACTGAGATTGTTTATGGAAGGTCTCGATACTATTTCTTACTGGTATCGCAGTGGACGCCCTATTCCCGGAATCCTCCCCATCCCCACCCATGCCTTAATCTCCAATCATTACATCGATGCCTTAAGCGATCTGATTCTGAACTCCCGCCTACCGGTCGGTTTAGTTTCTTTGGGAATTCAAACCTTACCAAATGCAGAAAAAGCATTTGCCTTTAAGGAAGGTCTATTGCGCCTGCGGCGTTTAGGCATCTTGCTTCATCTCATGGACTTTATTGGTACGGCGGAACAATTTCTATTTCTAGAGGAAATGCAGCTAGATGGCCTGCATATTGAAATGGGGCAGTTTCGCAATCAAGCCCTGCCGATTGCTGTAATTGAACAAGCCAAAAAATGCTCGGCTCAGATTTATGCAAGCAATCTCACCTTGCGGATTGATTTAGAAAACGCAAGCGCTCTTGGAATTCATCATTGCTATGGGGGACTCATGATGCCTCCGGTAAGCCGCCACCAAACTTTACACATTAACGATAGTCGAATCGCTAAAGCCATTTTTTCGCTGCACCCTCATAAAAACCAAAACGGAGACAAGTAATGAGAAAACGCGTGATGTTGGTAGATGACCATCCAGCAATGTTGATGGCTTTAAAAAGCATGTTGCAAGACCAATTGCTATTTGAGATAGCAGGTCAAGCCCAGAATGGAGAGGAATGTCTCAGATCCATTAAGGAGCTTAATCCGAATATGGTGATTTTGGATATTGATATGCCAAAGACAGATGGCTTTGATGTCATTCGGCGTATTGGCTTAATGTACCCAGACATTCGCATTCTGGTCTTGTCTAGCTTGGATGAAGCGGTCTATGGTGGCAGAGTCAGATCACTGGGAGCGCATGGTTTTGTCAATAAGACTGCTGGAGCGGACGTGATTCTAGCCGCTTGCGTTGCCATTTCGCAAGGCTATAACTTCTTTACGCATGGTAAGAATGGCAATAGCTCCTTGAGTGATAACGATAAGCTTGCCCTCATTTCCGATAGAGAGCTACAGGTAATGAAATATTTAGGCAAGGGCAACACAAATCAACAAATTTCTGACATCCTACACATCAGCAATAAAACAGTTGCCACTTACAAAACAAGGGTATTTGATAAATTAGGTATTAACAATATTGCTGATTTGATATTGTTCTGCCGCATGAATCACATCATCGAAAGTTAATCATGCGCGTGCATCGATTCATTCTTGGAGTGATGGTATTTTTTACATTAGTGAGTAAAACCTCGCTTGCTAATTCACTTAACCAGAAGGAACAAGAATGGATCAATGCTAATCCGATTGTGTACTTTAGCATTCATGAAAATCATGAGCCCGCCAGCTTTAAGCTCATCCTAGATAGGCTAAATCAATTTACTCAACAAGAATTCCATCCCAAGTGGCGCAGCTCAGATGCCCAGGTGTTTACACAGCTTGCCAATGGCGAAGTACATTTTGTTATCGATCCACCTGCCGTCTATCAGGAACTATTGTTGCTGGGCTCTTTAACCAAAGCCTTATTTTGGAGGCATGATGATTTAAACGCCAATACTTTAGCCTACCGCTGGCTGATTGCCCATGAAGCCAAGACACTTCATGATGTGCTAGAGCAATTCTCAAAGGGGCTTGATCCAGCAGAGTTAGATCAACTCTTTGCGATTGCCCCACAAGCATTACCCACACGTTTTAGTCAGTGGCAGACAAGCACCCCATGGATCTTGAACTTTTTTTTACTTGCTGGCGGAATATGGGTTTTATGGCGTCTGCACAACAATCAACTAGTTCATCAAAATCAGACCAAAAAACTCATTCGATCTAAAGAACTAGCGGAAAAGGCAAATGCTGCAAAGTCAGCATTCTTGGCCACTATGAGCCATGAAATTCGAACGCCGATGAATGCCATTTTAGGAATGCAAGAATTGCTACTTAATAATCAAAAGCTTCCAGCTAGCGAGCGCCCTTTGCTCAAAAGCGCTCATGCTTCAGCTGAATCCCTCCTTGGCATGCTCAATCAAGTCTTGGATCTTTCCAAAATTGAGGCTGGCAAACTTACCCTTAATTTAGAGCCCTATTGTTTAAAAAACTTAATTGATGATATTCATGCTGCATTTACTACCGTGGCGATTAAGCAAAATTTACTCTTAAACACCATCATTGATCCCAGATTGGCTCCTGTATTAATGATGGACCCTTTGCGTTTACGCCAAATCTTGCAAAACCTCATCAGTAATGCCATTAAATTTACAAAAGAGGGAGAGGTGTATTTCTCGATCACTGTGTTGGCAGATGATCATGCTGGTCAACTCATCGAGTTTAGAGTGCTTGATACGGGCATTGGTATGGCAAAAGCAGAGATTGCACAGGCCCTGCAAGCTTTTGAACAAGTACCCTCTAAAGCCGAAGTGAATTTAAATGAACAACAACGTGGCACAGGACTAGGACTCACAATCACCAATCATTTAATCAAGTCGATGAATAGCCAACTCTATTTTGAAAGCGCTCCCGGCTTTGGTAGTAACGTTTATTTTTCAGTTGCCTTTCCGAGAACCTGTACAGCCACTCTAAAGACGAACTCTAGTTCAGATAGTCGCTCAAGAGCACAGATACGACTTTTCAAAGGTCAGCCAGGCCATTCAGGCTTAAGAGCACTTGTTGTGGAAGATCATCCTGCAAGCCGCCAAGTACTCTCTCTTCAATTAGAGGCTTTAGGTATTGCAGTGCAGGTTTGTGAAAATGCCCAACTTGCCTTGCAAATGCTAAGGGAGAAGCGTTTTGATATTTTGCTGACGGATCAATCGATGCCGGGTATGCACGGATCTGATTTGGCAAAGCAAGTCCGCGCCCTTGGTCAAAATGAACTCGTGGTTATCGGAGTCACTGCCGATATTTATGCGCTTGAGGCTCGCCATCAATTTTTATCTTCTGGCATGAATGGGGTACTCATTAAACCACTCAGTTTAAGCGCTCTTGAAAATGAGTTGGGGCGATACTTCACTAGCAAGGTAAGCACTACCTTTGCCCAAGTTGGGGAATATTCTTTTGACGCCTTTGTTAGCTTACTAAAAGAGAATCCAAAACATGTGATTTTAGTTTTAGATGAAATTATCAAGGTACATGATGATATTTTGCTTGAACTAGCAGATGACTCAACTGGGGATAAATTAGATGAGATGCAATTTAAGAGCATGGTTCATAAAGTAAAAGGTGGTGGACAGCTTTTGGGTGCCAAGCGATTGATTGAAGGCTGCGAAAAACTGGACCAGCCAGGCAATCTAAAAGAAAGAGTGGCTCACTTCATGCAACTCTTGGAGGCTGAAAATAAAAACATCAGGCAATATCAAGCGCGCTTTAATAGCTAGACTCATGCCAGGGGTTTATCCTATGACTTATGGAAATCTTTAAATCCCATTTTTTTCTAACTGTTCTTTGGCTGGCTTTTAGCTCTCTTGCTTATGGAGCGGGCCCTGAGCTGGTTTCACAAGACACGGCTTTGCAATACATTCCTAAAAATGTTGCAGCCAGCTTAGAAAAGAATCAAATTCCTAAGGATGCCATTAGCATTTCTGTCATGGAGGTAGAGTCCAGTCACCCGGGCAAGCTTGGCTCTAAAACAATGCTGGACTGGCGCGCAAGCCAAGCCATGAATCCAGCCTCCACTATGAAGATTCTGACCACCTTATCAGGCTTAGATCTCTTAGGACCACAGTACCGTTGGCGTACAAATGTATTTACTGATGGGCAAATTAGCCAAGGCACACTGAAAGGTAATCTTTACTTACAGGGTACGGGCGATCCAAAACTAGTTCCCGAAGAACTCGCCCGTATGATGAAAAATCTTCAAGATTTAGGAATCCAAAAAATCGATGGCAATTTAGCATTCGATAGAAGTGCATACGCACAAAGCGTGATGGAAGCAGGCACGATTGATGGTGAATCATTGCGCGCCTATAACGTGACTCCAGATCCCCTACTCTATGCCTTTAGGACGCTCTCATTTCAATTGGGTAAATCATCAACTGCTGACTTTATTGACATCAACTACACACCAGCTTTAGCGCAGCTCAAAATTCAAAACCAATTACGCCTGACTAATAAAGCTTGCGATAACTGGAAAAAAGATATTCATTTTGAGTTAACGCCAGAAGCACCTAACAGCACCCAAGCCATGACTGCTAGATTCTCGGGGGCATTTCCATCGAACTGCAGTAGTGCAATCTATAACGTAGTTGCTATTGATGCTAATACATTTTTAACGCAGGGCTTTGCTGCTGCCTGGGAACTAGCGGGTGGCACTTGGGTGCAGCAACCCAGCGGCAAAAGTGGCACCGTCCCCATTACAGCAAGACCACTCCTGCAATTTGAAGGGAGTGCACTGTCGGACGATGTGCAGGACATCAATAAATATTCCAATAACGTCATGGCCCGTCAGTTGATGTTGACCTTGGCCTTAGAGAAGATGGGCAAACCTGCAACCACTGAGAATGGTGAAATTGTCATACAAAGTTGGCTCAAAAAAGTAGGTCTGTCTTTTCCGGAACTCATCATCGAAAACGGTTCGGGCTTGTCTCGCAATGAAGTCATTTCAGCGGCGCACATGAATTAGCTATTACTCACAGCACGCAATCTTCCCGTTGCTGAGACTTTCTATAACAGCCTGCCTCTCGCTGGGGTAGATGGGACGATGAAAAATCGTCTCATGATGCAGTTGCGTAAATTTTTATACCTCAAGAAAAAGCCGGAAGCGCATATTAAAACCGGATCACTTGCTGATGTTAGGGCAATCTCAGGTTATGTCACGAGTAAGTCTGGAAAGATGTACCTTGTTACATCATTCATTAATCATCCTAATGCCTGGAAAGGCATAGAGGCACATGATCAATTACTGACGTGGCTCATGGAAGATGGACCCGAACCAAAACAGGCACGTTGAAGTCGATCACGAACACCATCCCAATCTTGACCAGCAGGTGGCTCAGGAAACAAAATGAGGTCCCATCCCTGGGCATCTAAATCACGTAATGTTCGATAGAGTTTGCTTGCAAAGGCTGCACTATCGCTTGGCACCAAAATTTCTTCAAAATTCACCGAAGGATGACCATCCTCACTTAGCGAAGATTCAGAATCCCAAACAGCTACAGCCACTCTTGATTTGGTGTCGGTAAATTCGCTCAAAGCATCGAGCACCCGCCCCGGGCCATACATGCGTAAGGGTGTACTTGGTGCATAGTGGGCTCGCAAGCTGCCTGATACTCTTGGCAATGCATTATCTTGGACCGTCTCATCTTCTTTAACCAGCTCGCCAGGTTTATAAACCCGAATACCTGTCTTTTCAAAGATAGCTTGTGGAGTAATGACACCTGGTCTGAGCAAAACAGGATGTTCACCCGAAGAAAGATCAATGATGGTGGACTCAATGCCAACATCACAGTCGCCACCATCCAAAATCATCAGATCTACCATGCCCTCGAACTCACTACGAACATCTGCAGCGCTGGTGGGCGATACTTTTCCAAATCGATTGGCTGAGGGAGCAACCACCCCACCCTTAAATTGACGTAATAGCGCTTGCGCTACAGGATGGGCAGGAGCCCTAATCGCCACCGTGTCCTGGCCGCCCGTTAATTCATATAAAACACGTTTATCTTTTTTGAAGACCAGTGTTAATGGTCCGGGCCAATAAGTACTAATTAATTGCAGCGCCTCTTCAGATAAATCGCGTACCCATGGACTCACTAGCGCAGCCCAATCTACTTGCGCCACGTCGAACTTTTCCGGAGCAGCTAAATGAACAATTAAAGGATGGTTAGAAGGTCTTCCTTTGGCGGCAAATATCCTCTTAATCGCTTCTGGATTGTGCGCATCTGCACCTAAGCCGTAAACTGTTTCCGTAGGAAAAGCGACTAGTCCACCATGGCGCAAGGTTTGCACCGCTTCATCAATGACTGCTGCTGTTTGTGGTGCCGTGGGCATTTAATTAGAGCTCAATTCCTAATTCGCCAGCAACTGCGGCACAGCTCTGGCGGGCCTGATTAAGCGACTCACCCAAGCAATTGATGTGGCCCATTTTTCTTCCCATACGTGGCTCGGATTTGCCATAGAGATGCAACTTGGCATCTGGATGGGCAAGGACTTTATTCCACGCCGGTTCAATAGGCCTATCCTCACTACCTTCAAACCAGAGATCGCCCAATAGATTGAGCATCGAAACGGATGACAATAAACGCGTATCACCTAGAGGTAAACGAGCCATTACTCGAACTTGTTGCTCAAACTGACTAGTGACACAAGCATTCATGGTGTAGTGGCCAGAGTTATGCGGACGCGGGGCAATTTCATTAGCCACGATATCGCCACCTTTTAAAACAAAGAACTCAACGCACAACACGCCGACGTAATCAATCTTGCGAATCAATGCCTTAGCAGCATCAATGATTTTTTTCTCTTGCTGTGGCTTAAGTGAGGGTGCTGGTACTGTTGAAGTATGCAAAATGCCATCGCGATGAATATTCTGAGAAACAGGGTAGGCCACCACTGCATCGTCATAGCCACGCACTACTAAGGCGGAAACTTCAAAATCCAATTCCATGCGCTTTTCAAGAACGCAAGGCACTCGACCCAATTCATTCCAAGCCAAGGTTAACTCTTGAGCTGCATGTACTGTGACTTGGCCTTTACCGTCATACCCCATACGGGCAGTCTTCAGAATGGCAGGGAAAAGATCTGCTGGCGCATTGGCAATATCAGCATCATGCTCAATCACAAAATATGGCACTGGGCCAATATTCGTTTCAGCTTTCCAGGTGGCCAAGAATTTCTTTTCAGCGACCCGGTTTTGTGCCAAGGATACGCAGCTGCTGCGCGGTGCTACAAATACACCCAGAGCTTCAAGTTCATCGAGCGCTTGTGCGGGAACATTTTCAAATTCGGTGCTGACGGATTGGCAAATAGATGCCATCTCTTGAAGAGCAGCCTTATCTGTATAGTTTGCTTGAATATATTTTTCAGCTATTGATCCGGCAGGACTATCCGCACCTGGATCTAATACGCAGACTTTGTAGCCCATTGCTTGAGCAGCTTGGGTGAACATCCGACCCAACTGACCGCCACCTAAAATTCCTAAATACGAACCCGGCAAAATGGGTTCCATACGATCTGACATCTATTTAATATCCCGGCAAATTCATGGAGCGTGAAGCATCTGACTGCTTGGCACGGAAATCCTCTAAGCGCTTTGCTAAATCAGCATCATGCAAAGCCAAGTTAGCAACGACATGCAAGGCAGCATTGGCAGCGCCGGCCTCACCAATGGCAAAGGTAGCCACTGGAATGCCTTTGGGCATTTGCACGATGGAGAGTAAGGAGTCTTCACCGCGTAAATACTTACTAGCCACTGGTACTCCGTAAACCGGCACGGTGGTTTTGGCTGCCAACATACCAGGCAAATGAGCTGCACCGCCTGCTCCAGCAATAATGGCTTGTAGGCCATTACTTTGGGCTTGCTCTGCATACTGGAACATATCATCAGGCATGCGGTGTGCAGACACCACTTTGGCCTCATGAGCCACGCCAAACTGCTCTAGCATTTGGGCTGCGTGTTGCATGGTGTCCCAATCTGAATTGGAACCCATGACTATTCCTACTAATGGCTTCTTGCTCATGCGCCTCTCCAAAAACCCTTAATTCCTCAATAAGCCCCTATTATCCCAGCCTTTTGAGTACTCCAGGAATTAGGACTTGGTTAGCCTTGTTAAGGCTTCGCGATACTTCTCTGCCGTCTTTTCGATCACTTCGCTAGGTAATTCTGGGGCGGGGGCTGTTTTAGGCCACAATTTGCCACCTACCATAGCTGTTTCAAGCCAATCGCGCACAAATTGCTTATCGTAAGAAGGTGGGTTTGAACCTACGTAATAGGTCTCCGCAGGCCAAAAACGTGAAGAATCCGCCGTCAGGATCTCATCCATCAAGACCAACTGACCCTGATCATCCAAGCCAAATTCAAACTTCGTATCAGCAATAATGATGCCGCGGGTAGCGGCGTACTCAGAAGCCTCTTTGTATAAACGAATACTCACTTCACGAATTTGATTGGCTAATTTTTCACCAATGAGCTCAATCACTTTCTCAAAAGAGATATTTTCATCATGCTCACCCACATCTGCTTTGGCAGCTGGAGTAAAAATAGGCTCTGGTAATTTTTGTGCATTCTCCAAACCATCGGGCAATGCAATGCCGCAGACCTTGCCAGTCTCTTTGTAATCTTTCCAACCGCTACCAGCCAAGTATCCGCGCACAACCGCCTCAACTAGAATGGGCTTAAGACGTTTCGCAACAACCGCGCGACCCTGCACCTGAGGAACTTCATCAGCAGTAACGACGCTAGCAGGATCAATACCAGTGAGGTGATTCGGAATGACAGAGGCCAATTTATCAAACCAAAAATTGGCCATTTGATTGAGCACTACACCCTTCTCTGGAATAGGCTGGCCCATCACAACATCAAAAGCGGATAGACGATCAGTAGTAATCATCAATAATTTGTCATCACCTAGGGCGTAAACATCACGCACCTTCCCTTTGGATAGCAAAGGCAGTGACTGAATACTCGTAGCATACAAAGCGGGCATTTTTAACTCACTTCACAATCTGAGCTAATTTACCGCTCTTATATAGTTCAGCCATTTTCTCTAAAGAAATTGGTTTAATTTTGGATGCTTGACCAGCAGAACCAAATGCAACAAAGCGGGCGATGCAGACTTGCTTGGCTGCTTCACGAGCTGGCTTCAAATAATCACGTGGATCAAACTTGCTGGGGTTCTCAAAAAGATATCGACGAATTGCGCCAGTCATTGCCAAACGAATATCGGTATCAATATTAATTTTACGAACGCCGTTCTTGATGCCTTCTTGAATTTCTTCAACAGGCACACCGTAGGTCTCTTTCATGTCGCCGCCAAATTCACGAATTTCAGCAAGCAATTCTTGTGGCACGCTCGATGAACCATGCATCACCAAATGGGTATTTGGAATACGTGCGTGGATTTCTTTAATACGATCAATTGCCAAAATATCGCCTGTTGGCTTTTTGGTGAACTTATATGCGCCATGGCTAGTACCAATTGCAATGGCTAAGGCGTCACATTGAGTCGCTTTAACAAAATCTGCAGCTTGCTCAACGTCAGTGAGCAATTGTTCCCGTGTCATCTTGCCGTCGGCACCATGACCATCCTCTTTATCGCCTTGCATTGTTTCCAAAGAGCCCAGCACACCCAACTCTGCCTCAACAGTAACTCCAATAGAGTGGGAAAACTTGACTACCTCTTTGGATACATCGACGTTGTATTCATAACTAGCAACCGATTTCCCATCGGCTTCTAATGAGCCATCCATCATCACACTAGTAAAGCCACTCTTAATAGCAGCCATACAAACAGCTGGGCTTTGACCATGGTCTTGGTGCATGACTACTGGAATATGAGGATAGGCCTCTACCGCAGCAGAAATCAAATGACGTAAAAATGCTTCGCCGGCGTACTTACGTGCACCCGCTGAGGCTTGCATAATCACCGGGGAATCAACCTCATTGGCAGCTTCCATAATTGCAGTAACTTGCTCCAAGTTATTGACGTTAAAAGCGGGTAAGCCGTAACCGTTTTCTGCGGCGTGATCTAAAAGCTGTCTTAGGGAAACTAATGCCATGTTGTTCTCTTAATTCTAGGTTAATAAATAAAAGTTGAAATGGAAATAAAACTTACTTCACATGAATAATTTTGAGTGTATTGGTGCCACCAGGCTCACCCATTGGTTCGCCGCTCGTTAAAACCACTACATCACCCGATTTCACTGCCCCCATAGCCTTCAAACAATATTCCACTTCTTGCAGGGCAGCATCTCGTTCTTTGGTGTAATTCAGGCCAATTGGAAAAACATTGCGGTACGTACTCAGAGCACGCTGGGTAGAGATCTTCGAAGTTAAAGCAAAGATTGGTAAATGAATATTGTGGCGACTCATCCAAATAGGAGTTGAACCAGAATCTGTGAGTGCTGCAATGGCAGTGGCATTTAAGTGATGTGCAGTAAATAAAGCACCCAAAGCAATGGTTTGATCAATACGAGTAAAGGTTTGATCCAAGAAATCAGTATCTAGTTGAACACGATCTGATTGTTCAGCCGCAACACAAATTTCTGCCATCGCTTTAATGGTTTGCACTGGATACATACCTGCAGCAGACTCGGCAGATAGCATCACAGCATCTGTACCATCCAATACTGCATTGGCTACATCGCTCACCTCTGCGCGCGTTGGCACTGGCGCATTGATCATCGACTCCATCATTTGGGTGGCAGTGATCGTAAATTTATCGGCTTCGAGCGCTAAGGCAATCATCCTTTTTTGCAATGCCGGTACAGCCGCATTACCAACCTCAATTGCTAAATCTCCACGAGCCACCATAATGCCATCGCTCTCGGCAATGATGCTCTCTAAAGCTGCAGGCACAATTGCTTCCGCACGCTCCACCTTAGCGATAGTTCGTACCTTACCGACACCATACTTAGCACTCGCCGCATCAGCCAGCTTGCGGGCATAAGCCATATCCGCACCATCTTTTGGAAAACTAATGGCCAAGAAATCAATACCCATCGCAATCGCAGCATCGAGATCAGCAATATCTTTTTCCGTTAATGCAGGCGCAGTTAAACCACCACCAGCACGATTAATACCTTTGTTATTGGAAAGCGGGCCACCTTGTTCAACCCGGGTAAAGATTTCTCCACCCAGCACCTTCTCTACAGTCAAAACCACTAAGCCATCATTTAACAAGAGGCGGTCGCCTGGATGAACATCGCCTGGCAACTCTTTGTAATCAAGTCCCACGCGAGATTGGTCACCAAGCTGACAGTGCACATCCAAGATGAATGATTCACCCTCTTTGAGAACAATTTTGTTATCAGCGAATTTACCTACGCGGATTTTGGGTCCCTGCAGGTCAGCCATAATGCCGACCTCTTTGCCTACTTCAGCCGAAATAGCCCGCACCAAATCATGGCGTGCTTGATGGTCAGCTACCGTACCGTGTGAGAAATTCATACGTACCACATCTACTCCCGCACGAATCATCTCGCGCAGTACTTCAGGCTTTTCAGAAGCAGGCCCTAAGGTAGCAATGATTTTGGTAGCTCTTAGCATGTTTAGTCTTTTGCTCTTTCAGCAAGTACCGCAAAAGCGGGTAAGGTTTTACCTTCCAAAAATTCCAAGAAAGCGCCACCACCAGTGGAGATGTAATCTACTTGATTGGCAATACCATATTTTGCAATGGCTGCCAGGGTATCGCCACCACCAGCGATTGAAAATGCGGGGGAATGGGCAATTGCAGCCGCAAGCATCTTTGTGCCGCCACCAAATTGGTCAATTTCAAATACCCCCAGAGGTCCATTCCACACAATCGTGCCAGCATGGGCCAACATGATGGACAAACGCGCTGCGGTCTTTGGGCCAATATCCAAAATCATGTCATCGTCGGCAACTTGATCTGCAGCAACGCGATTAGCACGGGCCAGTGGGGATAGTTCATTAGCTACTACAACATCTTCCGGAATAGGCACATGCGCACCGCGCTTTTCCATGATGTCCATAATTTCTTTAGCCTCATTCACTAAATCAGGCTCTGCCAATGACTTGCCGATTGGCAAGCCCTTCGCCAACATAAAGGTATTAGCAATACCACCACCCACAATCAACTCATCGACTTTGTCAGCCAAGGCCTTGAGGATAGTTAGCTTAGAAGATACTTTTGATCCCGCCACAATCGCCACCAAGGGACGTTTGGGGCTAGCTAGTGCTCGACTCAAAGCATCCAACTCAGCTGCCATCAAGGGTCCTGCACAAGCGATTGGAGCATATTTAGCGACGCCATTGGTGGTTGCTTCAGCACGGTGAGCGGTTCCAAAAGCGTCATTCACGTAGACATCACATAAGGCGGCTATTTTTTTAGAGAGCTCATCCGAGTTTTTCTTCTCGCCTACATTTAAGCGGCAATTCTCCAGCAGCACTAGGTCACCAGGATTGAGCTCGAAATCACCTTCTACCCAGTCACTAATTAATGGAACCTTACGGTTTAGTAGAGTAGCTATTCGGTCGGCAACTGGCGCCAAACTATCTTCGGGTTTGAATTCACCCTCGGTTGGACGACCCAGATGCGAAGTAACCATAACAGCTGCGCCGGCGTCCAAACACATCTGTACCGCAGGCATGGAGGCCCGAATGCGGGTATCTTCAGTGATATTACCCAAATCATCCTGCGGGACATTCAGATCGGCGCGAATGAAGACCCGTTTTCCCTTTAAAAGGCCTGATTGGGCTAATTCGCTTAAGCGTTTTACTTTATATAAGGATTCCGGCATGAAAATAGATATATGGGGTGGGTTACAGGGAATACTCCATTCTAAATCGTCCCGGGCTAACAAGCTCCAAAGGACTTACCCTGCCTGTTCTACAATAAAGACTGAGACGCATCTGGAGCCTAGGGGCTAAACCCCGCCCCTTAAGCGCGCCCCAATTAACCCGATTTATCAGATACAGAAGGTATAAGAAAATGTCGATGTCTGACCGCGATGGCTTTATTTGGTCCGATGGGAAACTGATTCCCTGGCGTGAGGCCACTATTCATGTGCTAACCCACAGTCTCCACTACGGAATGGGCGTATTTGAGGGCATTCGGGCCTATAAAACCCCCCAAGGAACCGCCATTTTCCGCCTGCCAGAGCATGTCAAGCGCTTATTTAACGGTACAAAGATTTTCCAAATGCAGATGCCCTTCTCCAAAGAAGAGGTGACCAAGGGCATTATTGATGTTGTTAATAGCAATAATCTGGAATCTTGCTATATCCGCCCCATTATCTTTATTGGCTCCCAAAAATTAGGTATTTCCCCCAAAGGCAATAGTATCCATACTTCGATTGCCGCTTGGGAATGGGGCGCTTACCTTGGTGAAGATGGCCTGAATAAAGGTATTCGCGTTAAAACCTCGTCTTTTACTCGTCACTTTGTTAACTCATCACTAGTACGCGCTAAGGCATCTGGCTATTACATTAACTCCATTTTGGCCAACCAAGAAGTGACCGCCAATGGCTACGATGAAGCGTTATTGCTCGATACCGAAGGTTATGTATCCGAAGGTTCTGGTGAAAATATTTTCATGGTGCGTGATGGCATTGTCTATACCCCTGACCTAGCCTCTTGCTTGGATGGCATTACCCGTGACTCGATTATTCAAATCGTGAGAGATCTTGGCTTTGAGCTGCGTGAGAAGCGCCTCACACGCGATGAGATTTATTCCGCTGATGAAGCTTTCTTTACCGGTACCGCTGCTGAGGTAACACCCATTCGTGAGCTCGATGATCGCACTATTGGAGACGGCAAAAAGGGTCCTATTACTGCAAAAATTCAGGAAACTTATTTTTCAGCAGTCTATGGCAAGAATGACAAATATAAGTCATGGCTTACCTACGTCAAGTAATACATAAAACGTTCTTTTAAGTATTAAGGAAGCAGAAAATGAGCGAAGCACAAGTAATAATGATTGATGGCAAGGACTTGCCTTTGCACTGTCCTACCAATAAAACACCGGCCTGGAATTCACATCCAAGGGTGTTTTTAGATATCACTGAAACAGGCGAGGCTAAGTGCCCCTATTGTGGCGCTCATTACAAACTCATCCCTGGCACTGAGCCGCACGGACATTAAACCGTGTTAAGCACCCACGCAGATGTGGGTGCTGCATCGGGATACCTCACATGAACCGTATTCTGATCATCGCCCCTAATTGGATTGGTGATGCAGTCATGTCCCAACCATTGCTGGCCAAGCTCAAAGCGCAATACCCCCACTCTCAAATTGATGTTTTAGCTAGCACTTGGGTTGCCCCCATTTACCGCGCGTGCGCACAAGTGAATCAAGTCATTGAAGCACAGCTGGAGCACAAACAACTGCAATGGTCGATGCGCAAAAAATTGGCTAGAGAACTGCAGGCTCAAAATTATTCGGCTTGTTTTGTATTACCCAACAGCCTTAAATCTGCGCTGATTCCTTGGCTTGCTAATATTCCATTTCGCTTTGGCTATCGAGGCGAGATGCGTTTTGGTCTCATTAACTTCGCCCTAGAAAACCCCAGCAAAGTAAATCGTCCACCCATGGTGGAGCACTATTGCGCCCTGGCATCTTTACTGGAATTAGATCAAGCTCCAGTAACTGCAGCCCCAAATCCTATCCTCACCATCTCTCATGATGCCAAGGGTGCAGTACAAGCTAAATTGACAGCAGCCAATATCAATAACGAGTCTCTCTATGTTTTTTGTCCGGGGGCCGAGTATGGGCCGAGCAAACGCTGGCCAACAGGGCGCTTTGCAAAACTAGCGCAGGCTGTCATTGCTCAAAAATCAAATGCCCAGATAGTCTTATTAGGCAGCAAAGCGGATTACAGCCTTGGGGAGAAAATTATTCAGGGTGCTAATGGACATCCACAGATACATAACTGGTGCGGCAGCACTTCTCTTGATGAAGCGATTGCTTTAATCGGCTTATGCCAGACACTCGTTAGCAATGATTCTGGCCTGATGCATATTGGCGCTGCACTACACATCCCACAAGTAGCCATTTTTGGCTCGAGCGATCCGCAACATACGCCCCCTCTTTCAGATAGGGCAAAAATCATGTGGCTTAATCTACCATGCAGTCCATGCCATAAACGAGAGTGTCCATTAGGGCATCTCAAATGTTTAGACGACATCACCCCCGAAAATGTCCTTCACACTATTTCTTTGCTTCGCTAACCCTTAAATCCAAAGATTACGCCATGTCAAAACTAGCTAGACTCTTTCATAATGCAGATGAAGTTGTAGAAGCTTGGCGGGATGCCCTAAAGCGTCAAGATATTACAGGTGCATTAGCTATCTGGCTTGATGATGACTCGATTACTTGCGTATTACCAGAAGGCCATCGTCTCAGTGGTCATGCTGAGATTAGGGAGGGTCTTGAAAGGCTACTTGCTAAACAAGCGCTTTTTTTAGAACCCATTGCCTGTATCAGTCACTCTGTTTTAGGTGCTGCTGTTTACGATACAACTGAAGCAGTGCACTTGCGTGTTGATCAAATTGAAGCTGCTTTTTTTCTGAACATCACTTTAGTTTTATTGCAAGATAGTCAAGGCTGGCGCATCGCCCATCTACACGCAAGCCACTCTACCGAAGAAACCTTCAACGCACCCTCCACACCTCACGGCCTGCATTAATCCACAATCATGGATGAACAGGTACTACGTTCTCTTGTTAAGTGGCCTAATGTACCGCAGTGCTTTGGCTGGCTAGCACTAGACCGCCGAGGACAGTGGCGTATGCGCGATGAATATGCGCAGCACCATAGATTGCCAGGATCTCCAATAGTGCATTCAGCTTTAAATGAATTCATTGCCAGGAACTATGCGCGTGATTCTATGGGGCAGTACTTTTTTCAAAATGGTCCTCAACGTGTGTACATCACACTAGATGCCACCCCATGGATAGCTCGCCTCATTCCGCATAAAGATGCCTTTATTCTGCAAACGCAATGTCACAGCAGCATCAAAGCAGAAGGTGCGCTTTGCGATGAATTCGGCAATGTATATATCACTGGCTTAATTAGTCAAAATTGTTGTGATGATTCGAACAGCAATCACTTTACCCATTTAGATCGTTTGAGCGTGGCACTTCTGCATGATCATGATTTAGACTTATTTTCTGGCTTTGCCAAAGTTCATCAAGATGCTTGTAGCTTCAAAGGTTCTTGGGCTTGGAATGGCGCAACACTCCCTTTGGATCCCATTGGCTTTGAAGAGCTCAGTTCACGCTTTGAGTTTATTAAAAATCCCAAAAAGTCTTAAAGCGGTACCGGCTTTTTCTTGCCCAAGTCTTTCATTTCTTCTTGATATCGTCTTTGCATATCACGCAACCTAGCATCAATCGTGGATGCCTGGTAAAAATCAGAGCCGCCGCTGCTTCGTGCAATCTTCAGCTGTTCAATTGCAGAGGGCCATGCGCCCTCAAGGGCATATTTTTCCCCTAAAGCATAGTGACGCATCGGCACATTTTGCGCTTGGTCATAGGCCTTGGATAGCAAGCCCCACCAAAGGATCTCATTAGGCTGTGTCTTAGTGCGCGCTTTTAACCATGCAATAGCATCGTTAGTGCGCCCAAGCTTTAGTTCTGCATTAATCATTGCCACACTAGCAGCATAGGATTGTGGGTAGGCACGCATGGTTGCCTGGGCAATCTGCAAAGCATCTTCATACTTGCCTTTGGCAAGAGCTAGCTCTGATGCCGTTACATCCAAAGAGAGGCTTTGCCTCTGAATAGGCGAACCCGGCGCGCTCGATGCATGTGCTACGTTGCGCGCCTGCTGCAAATAGGATTCTGCTTGATCGATGCGTCCTTGACGCTGCGCTACTAAAGCAAGGCCATAAAAGCCCTCCATTTGCTTTCCGGGCGCAGATTGTTTACTCAAACTCTCAAAGGTATTCTTAAGATCGTACATTCCGCTAGTGGTTCCAGACTGCTCAAAACGAGCACGCGCTTTAATAAAATAGAACTCAATGGCCGTTGGTACTGTTGCTTGTTTAACCATTCGGGCTCGGTCTTGCATATCAGCAATCCGCTCCGTAGTTAAAGGGTGAGTACGAACATAGGCTGGTACCCCGTTATCCATAATCCCCGTCGCTCTTTGTAGACGCTGGAAAAAATCGGGTGCCCCATTGACGTCATAACCACTTGCGGACAATATCTGAAAACCTACTCGATCAGCTTCACGTTCAGCATCTCTTGAATAAGAAAGCTGATTATTAACAGCCAAGGCTTGCCCACCCTGCATAATTCCTACACCTGCATTAGGATTACGTGAAGCAGCTAAAGCTCCTAATGCCATACCTGCCAAGGCAATCATCATATTGGTGGTTTGCTTATCCAACTCGCGCGCTAAATGACGTTGTAAAACGTGTCCGGTTTCATGCCCCATCACCGAAGCCACCTCTGAATCGGTTTCTGCGCTCACTATCAATCCAGTATGAAAACCAATAAAGCCGCCCGGCAAAGCAAACGCATTAATGCTGCTATCTTTAACCACAAAAATTTCAAAGTTATAGGCACCACTACCCTGCTCATTGGCTCCACCTAACTGCAAGCGCTTGGCAGTCTGTATCAGGCGTCGCTCCATCTGATTTAAAAAATCATAGATCGGCAAATCATTAGAATAATCAGGGTCTGGCCTGATTTCTCGCATAATCATTTCACCGTATTTGCGCTCATCCACTCGATTTAAAGCGTCTCCACCAGGATCACCCATATCCGGTAAAACAATGTTGGACTGCGAGTTAATACTTCGCACTGGCAAGTTCGATGACTGGGCATCTGGAGATTGCATAGCCCTGCCAATATTCGCAATTGCAGCTGAATTACCTTCAACTGAAACATCCCCCCAAACATCCGCAGGAGGAGGTGGGGTTCCGCTAGCAGCATATGCTGGGCAAACACCCCCCAAAGCAAGCGCTAGAATCAACTGGCATGCCAGAATTCTCTGGGGCATAGAGTGCGACAATTTATCTTGAGAAGAAGTCTTTATTGATTGCATGCCTATATGGTAAAACTATCCCATGAATAAATTAACGCATTTTGATGATAGTGGCCAAGCTCATATGGTGAACGTGGGTGATAAAGCCAATACCCACCGCATTGCCTTGGCTAGCGGGTTAATTACTATGCTACCCCAAACATTTGACATGGTGATGGCTGGTAATCATAAAAAAGGTGATGTTCTAGGAATTGCCCGAATTGCAGCCATACAAGCATCCAAAAAAACTTCTGAGCTAATCCCTTTATGCCACCCATTGGTACTAACTCACGTTAGCGTGGAGTTTCAACCCAATCAAGAGACTAGTAGCATTAGTTGTCATGTCAGAGCCGAAACTACAGGACCGACTGGCGTTGAAATGGAAGCGCTTACCGCAGTTCAAGTTGCCCTCCTCACAATCTACGATATGTGCAAAGCAGTCGATAGAGGCATGGTCATGGATGACATCAGACTGCTTGAGAAAAGTGGTGGTAAGAGTGGAGATTGGAAAGCGCCTAAATAGGCCAGATGATAAACAATCGATAGCACTTTGTGAATACTTCATACCCTGAAAAGAAATTAATCGGCTTAGAGGTCGTCAGATTTATCTCAGCTCTTGCAATATTGGTTTGGCACTATCAACACTTTGCATTTGTAGGCTATTCAGCTGTTGATTTCGAGCGCGATAAGCAACCCTTCTTTTCCATTTTTAAATTTTTTTACCAATATGGCGGAATGGGGGTGCAATTATTTTGGTGCATTAGCGGATTTATATTTCTCTGGAAATACCAAGACTTAATCCATCGCAAAATAATTAGCGGGAAAAAATTCTTTATTTTTAGATTCTCAAGGCTATATCCATTACATATTGCCACCCTACTTTTAATGGCCGCCCTTCAGTTCATTTACTTTAAATGGCATGGATCCTTTTTTATAGATCGCAATAACAACATAGCGCATTTCATTCCCCAGCTATTTTTAGCCAGTAATTGGGGTGGTCAGGGATTTAGTTTCAATACGCCAATTTGGTCAGTATCTGTTGAAGTGTTGGTTTATTTTTTCTTTTTCTTGATACTCAGATTTATAGGGGCATCTGCTTGGATCACAGTACTCATCATCGTCATTTGCAGTGCGATTAAGATCAACAACCTCACAGAGTCTTTCATAGTTGATTGCCTTCTATATTTTTACATTGGTGGTTTAACTGCCCAAACATTTAAAAAAGCAGCGGGTGGTAAATATCAGAATATTCTGCTTGCCCTTTCATTACTGATCATCTTGGCACCTTTTGCTTTCCTTACGGAAGATTTGTTCTTGAAAATAAAACCAATTTTCTTATTACTATATGCGCCAGCACTTGTTTATATAGCAGCAATTGAGTTGAAGCTTCCGCAATCCTTCGAACGGCTCATTGAAGTTTTTGGAAATATGACGTACTCAAGTTATCTTATTCACTTTCCACTTCAGCTATTCATCATCCTAATTTTCGGCCTTATTGGAATTAAGATTCCTTTCTACTCGCCCCTTTTCTTTATTGGATTTATAGTCTTGGTTTTGACTTTGGCCTTCTTTGTATACCAATACTACGAAAAGCCTATGCAAGACTACATACGCTATGGTGGTAAATTAAGAAATACAAGGTCCTGAGCCAGTCTTACCTTAAATCAAAGCAAAGAAAAACCACCAAAAGGTGGCTTTCCAATCTCTCTTAAGTTATCTATTTATCCTGCATTCTGAAGGTAGTAGCTGACTAATAAGGTTGGTCTCGGTAGAGCGACATGACCACCCACCTGACCAGGTTGAGCCTTCTGGCTTAGAAAGATCAAGTGGCTTGGGAACATTTGCATCTGGCTCATTCGTTGGAATCAAGTGCAAGGTATTTTTGCCCTCAGGGGCAACGCTAATTTGATAATCAATTGCAATGGCTCCTGATGGCGTGACCTCTATCAACTTCACACTTCTAGTGGGCGTAAAAGTGAACGAGCCATGAGTAGCCTCATCCATAGCTACCGTTCCACGACTTGCAAAAGCTTCCGTTACTGCCATTTTGGCGCTAGAGGATAAATTCATACCCTCAACGATTCGGCTTCGCGCAATATAGTCTTGATATTGGGGCACAGCAACAGCCACCAGAATACCGATGATGGCAACTACGACCATCACCTCAATTAATGTAAATCCAGCTTCTGAAGCATTACTTTGCTGATGATCTTGTAGCGTACTTTTTTGCATCACTTTATCTCCTGGTGTTAAACCCTGATGATCCATCTTATAGCTCTAACAACCAACACACATCGCCATCAGAAAGCTCTGATTTAAGAGTCCGTCTTTTTCGAATCCTTTTTCTTCAAGTAAGTGCCGGCAAGAATCACAACAGCCACACCAACTACTTCGAATAAGGTGCGTGCATTTTCCAACCCATCTTGCTGAATTAACCCTTTAATAATTGGGTCTCCAGCCAACATATCCCCAGCCAATAAGCCAAGCAACCCAGACCCTAAAGTAATAATGATGGGGAAGCGATTCATGGCCTTAAGTAATATGGTGCTGCCGAAAATAATCAAAGGAATAGAAAGACCCAGTCCGATGATTAAGAGTAGTAAGCGAGTCTCTTCCGGCCCCTTTTGGGCCGCAGCGGCAACTGCAATTACGTTATCCAAACTCATCACTAAATCAGCCAACAAAATTGTCCGAATTGCACCCCATACACTGGGGTGGGCTTGAGTCTCAGCCTCCCCATCACCATCTGCTAATAACTGCACCCCAATCCAAATTAAAGCAATTGCACCAATGATTTTTAGGTAGGGCAGATTCAATAATTGAACAGCAGCAATCGTTAAAACGATGCGCAAAATGATGGCAGCAGCGCTGCCCCAAAAAATTGCCCTGCCTTGCTGCCCTTTTGGCAAATTACGGGAGGCTAAGGCAATTACTACTGCGTTATCTCCCGACAGTAAAATATTAGCTACAACGATTGAAAGTAGCGCAGTCAAAAAGACTGGATTTAATAATGTCGAAATATCCAAACTGCCCATTCAATATCTTTCAAATAAAACAGCTCCCTAAGGAGCTGTAGTCTCATGATGCATCCGATAAATTGTTTACAGCATAGCCTTTAATAAAGCAGCCATTTCGGATGGGTTGCGTGTTACTTTAAAACCGCACTCCTCCATCACTTCCAATTTAGCGTCTGCAGTATCCGCACCACCAGAAATCAATGCACCAGCATGGCCCATACGTTTTCCAGGAGGCGCAGTTACGCCAGCAATAAATCCTACCACTGGCTTTTTCATATTCTCTTTACACCAGCGAGCCGCTTCAGCCTCATCCGGACCACCGATTTCACCAATCATGATGACTGCATCAGTTTCAGGATCATCGTTGAACATTCTCATGATATCGATGTGCTTGAGACCATTGATTGGATCGCCACCAATACCTACGGCAGTAGATTGACCAAGGCCAATGGCAGTCAATTGCCCAACAGCTTCATAGGTCAAAGTACCGGAACGGCTCACCACACCAATGCGACCCTTCTTATGAATATGGCCCGGCATAATGCCGATTTTGATCTCATCTGGAGTAATGATGCCAGGGCAGTTAGGGCCAAGCAACAAGGTCTTCTTGCCACCAGCAGCTTCCTTTGCCTTCATCTTATTGCGCACTTCCAACATGTCGCGCACAGGTATACCTTCGGTAATACAAATCACAAAATCAAGATCTGCCTCTACCGCTTCCCAAATCGCTGCTGCTGCGCCTGGAGGCGGAACGTAGATCACAGAAGTAGTGGCGCCTGTTTGTTGAGCAGCCTCTTTAACCGTTCCGTAAATTGGAATATTAAAAATAGATTCGCCCGCTTTTTTTGGATTGACGCCTGCTACAAAACAGTTTTTACCGTTTGCATACTCTTGACACTTTTCAGTGTGGAACTGACCGGTCTTACCAGTGATACCTTGTGTAATGACTTTGGTGTTTTTATTAATCAAAATAGACATGTTGAAATTCCTTGATTATTTGTTTTTGGCAACAGCAGCAACTACCTTAGTAGCGGCTTCAGCCATTGAATCGGCACTAATAATAGGCAAACCAGAGTCAGCAAGAATTTTCTTGCCCAACTCTTCGTTGGTACCCTTCATGCGCACAACCAAAGGCACAGTCAAGTTGACTGCTTTACAGGCTGTAACCACACCATCAGCAATCACATCACAACGCATAATGCCGCCGAAGATGTTGACCAAAATCGCTTCCACACTCTTATTTTTGAGCATGATCTTGAAAGCTTCGGTTACTTTTTCTGCTGTAGCGCCACCACCTACGTCCAAGAAGTTTGCTGGCTCGCCACCAAATAACTTGATCGTATCCATCGTAGCCATCGCCAATCCGGCGCCATTTACTAAGCAACCAATATTGCCATCTAGAGAGATGTAGGCCAAATCAAATTTGGAGGCCTCAATCTCAGCAGCATCCTCTTCGTCGATATCACGGTAAGCAACGATTTCTGGATGACGGTACAAAGCATTGGGATCAAAGTTGAATTTGGCATCCAGTGCCTTGATCTTGCCATTCCCCTCAAGGATTAATGGATTAATCTCAACCAAAGAGGCATCAGTTTCCCAATAGGTTTTGTAGAGGTTTTTAAATACTTCACTAGCCATTGGAATGGAGGCATCTGGAACACCAATTCCTTTAGCAATCACGGTGCAATCAGCATCTGTCAGACCAATCAATGGATCAACAAATACCTTAATAATTTTTTCGGGATGTGACTCAGCCACTTCCTCAATATCCATACCGCCTTCGCTAGAAGCCATAATCACGTTCTTTTGTGATGCACGGTCAGTCACTACGCTGAAGTAGTACTCTTTTTTGATATCAGCACCATCTTCAATCAAAAGGCGATTTACCTTTTGACCTTCCGGTCCCGTTTGATGTGTTTTGAGCTGCATGCCTAAGATTTCAGAAGCATATTTCTTTACTTCATCCATACTTCTGGCTAATTTGACACCACCGCCTTTACCACGACCACCCGCATGAATTTGCGCCTTGACAACCCATATTGGGCCGCCTAATTTTTCGGCAGCTGATACAGCCTCATCAACACTAAAAGCAGGAATGCCGTTTGGAACAGGCACATTAAATTGGCGCAGAAGTTCTTTGCCTTGGTACTCGTGAATTTTCATAATTACTCCCGAAACAGTATCTTTTTTAGCAAGCGACGAGGATTAGCAAACCCAATTACTTTTGTTGAAATTCAATAAATGTGAATGGTTTTACCGACTCTATGAGTCTATCATGCTGCAACGCGGCATTTTGACCGGCCTACTCCGTACTTGCCCTAGTCTGAACGGCCGCCAATAATCTTTGCAACGATCGCCGAGCTGAATCCTTTTGAGGCCAGAAAGCGGTATTGACGGGCCCGCTCTTTTGGCTCTTGTGCCATCGAACCAAACTTCCTGAGCCAGAGCTCTTTTGCGCGCTCAAATTCAGAATCTCTCAGGCTCTGAAGTAAATCAAGCGTTTTATTACTATCCACGCCAGCGCGTTGTAGCTCTTCTTGGATTTTGCGAGTTCCGTAGCGCTCACTACGACGGCGAGCCAAGGATTCTGCAAAGCGCTCATCTGAGAGCCAACCGCGCGCCTCAAAATCATCCAGTACCTCTTCAATTTGCAGCGCTATCGGTTTGCCGGAAACCTCAGGTTCCTTGTTATTCAGGGATGCACGCTGCAAGCGTCTAGCCTCAGACTCTTCCAGCTTGCTTGCCAAACCTTTGCGACTGTATTCACGCAAGGATAAAAGGCGCAAAGCCCGAGCTTTTAGACTCGGGCCTTGTTTCACTTTGTCACCTAAGTCTGACATCGATTACTTAGACTTCTTCTTCCTCACTAAGCACATCGCTCACCACGGCAGAACCCGCCTTTACGCCCAGCTTCTGGCGAATTTTGGCTTCAATATCCTTAGCGATGGCAGGATTCTCTTTTAAGAATTCACGCACATTGTCTTTGCCCTGGCCAATACGGTCGCCGTTATAGCTATACCAAGAGCCTGATTTCTCAACGAGATCAGCCTCGACACCCATATCAATAATTTCACCCTCACGTGAAATACCAGCGCCGTACATGATGTCAAAAATAGCTTCACGGAATGGAGGGGATACTTTGTTTTTGACAACCTTCACACGAGTTTCATTACCGACAACCTCATCGCCTTTTTTAATACTACCAATGCGGCGAATATCCAAACGCATCGAGGCATAAAACTTCAAAGCGTTACCGCCAGTAGTCGTTTCAGGTGAGCCAAACATCACACCAATCTTCATACGAATTTGGTTAATAAAGATCACCGTTGTATTCGTGCGCTTAATAGCGCCAGTCAACTTACGCAGGGCTTGGCTCATCAATCGCGCCTGCAGACCGGGTAATGAATCACCCATGTCCCCTTCAATTTCAGCCCTTGGCACTAAAGCGGCCACCGAGTCGATCACGATCAAATCAATCGAGCCAGAACGCACTAGAGCGTCTGCAATTTCTAAAGCTTGCTCACCAGTATCTGGTTGAGAAATCAATAAATTATTTACGTCAACACCAAGACGTGAGGCATATTGCACATCTAACGCATGCTCTGCATCAATAAAGGCGCAGGTTCCACCTAACTTTTGCATTTCCGCAATAGCATGCAAAGTGAGGGTAGTTTTTCCAGAAGATTCTGGACCGTAAATTTCGATGACACGACCGCGTGCTAAGCCGCCAACTCCTAAAGCAATATCCAGCCCAAGTGAACCGCTCGATACCACGGAGATATCTTCGTTAATTTCTGCGTCGCCCAAACGCATGATTGAACCTTTACCAAATTGCTTCTCAATTTGAGCCAGGGCCGCCGTTAGTGCTTTTTGCTTGTCTCCACTCATTCCATCAAATTCTGATGAGGCTGATTTTTTCTTATCATCGAAGGCCATTTTGAATTCCTTTTCGCTATGTATTGGGCTAGTTCCCGAAGTTTTATATGCTGCTGAACAACTTAGAGGCTACTGTATATAAAAACAGTACTCATTGCAAGCACCTTTTTTCAAGTCATTACGTATTTTGAGCCAGAAATTTCCTATTTGCAGACTCTTCCCAGCTCAAAAATAGGGGAATGGCTAAGCCCCAAATCAGGCCCACAGCAACAAATTGCCAAGTTTGATTACCACTACCCCAGGTTCCAGCACCCATCTGAATGCCAGCGCCATAGGAAACTGGGCCGCAAATGGCCCCCAATACCCCGCCTAGAAGGGGCTTGCCCTTGAGCCAGGCCAAAGACCCATTGATAGTGCTACTTACCAGCGCCCAGAGTGTCCACATCCATAATGGCGACAGATAAATACTGGGCCAAGTGTCGTAAAAACGCACTACCCCCAAATGAAGTAGCAGCGTGTCAGCGCCCAGGCCATATAAAAACACCTTGAGCACAAGACTAAGCTGGTTTTTAGGGGATGGGGAGCGCCAAATATGAATACCGAGATAAGCCAAAGTCACAAGCACTGGCCAAAATACCCTTTGATTGGCTGCTCCAATGATGCAGGCAAACCAACCGGCCTGAAAAAGAACAAAGTTCCAAAATTTAGCCATCAGACAAACCCAATTAAGCCTAAGAAAAAGGCCACTGCCGACTGGCAATGGCCTTTTGTATGGTGGCGAATCAGGGATTTGAACCCCGGACCTGCGGATTATGATTCCGTCGCTCTAACCAGCTGAGCTAATTCGCCGAACTGGTTATTATAAATGATAGACAAGCATCTGTCTAAATGTGCCCAAACCACAAGCGATTGGGAGCTTAAACGCGCTTTCCTGCGCAGCTTTAGTTAATCAACTAAATAGCCTGCCTCTGTAGGATCTGCCCTAAGGTATTTTGTGAGGCCATCCCTAAGAGAAAGTGGGGTATCTGGGTCTATTGAGCTTGCACTCACTGCACCGATCAGCATCCCAAGTAAAAGACTTACAAGAATGTAATTTACTTTCATATCTATTCCTTAGCAATAAAAATGATTGCTAAGAGAAAGATAGCAGCCTAAAAATACCAGCACATGACAGAAATCAAGATTCCAGGGTATTAAGTTAGTACTTTGGTTTTAGGCTGAAACTAAAGTACTAACTAAATGCTACTTAATTTGGAAAACACTGATGCCTGGCTCTCGATTATAAAAAACGCTCACTTCCACCCTTTTAGCTAAAAAGAGTTTCTTGAGCACTTCGTCTTTGTTTTCAAAGGTAATGGCAGTTTGCTCGGGATAATGCGAAAAGGGATCGCTCATCACCTCCACTGGCACGCCATCAATCTTAATTTGCGTAATAGTGCGCTTATACAGTCGATCTTTTTGAATAAAAATCAGGCGCTTTTGATATTTATCTAAAACCAATTTTTGGCCCTGATCATTCATCTTAAAGTAATACACCAGCTCTTGGCGACGATCTGTAGTGATATCGCGCTCTTCTTCCCATTTCGCAAAACTGCCCTGACTGAGCAGCCCACACACAAGAACAGTAAGCACTTTGATATAGAAAGACATTGACTTCCCTGGAATGGATTTATGATCTAAATTATGCGCCTGCTATCTATTTCCTCCGGCAAAGTGACTCCACTCTTTGGATCACATCATCCAAATTACAAGGTAGTTGCCTCGGGAATTAATAAAACTTCCATTAGTAATTTAGAAAATCCTGTCCCAGTCGAAATTGGCAGGCTTGGTATTAAAGGAGATGAACAGGCAGATTTGAGTGTTCATGGCGGTATTGAAAAAGCAATTTATGTTTACCCTGCAGAACATTACGCCTTTTGGAATGAACTACTCACCCGCGAAACTAAACAGATAGTTGAATTAAACCCCGGCGCTGTTGGAGAAAATTTCACGATTGAAGGTCTGCTAGAGCATGAAGTATTTGTTGGCGATAGACTCACTATTGGTGAGCTTGAGTTTTCAGTTGTCAAACTGAGAGAGCCTTGTTTTAAATTCAATGCCAAAATGGGCTATAAGGGGGCAGCTAAGGCGATGCTCCAGTCTAGCTTTTGCGGCTGGTACTTGCGCGTCATTCAAACAGGAGCGCTGCAAGCAGGTGAACCCATTGCTATTTTTCCTGGTCCCCGAGATACATCGATCGCCGATCAAAATCGCGCCCTTCTCAATCGCAATCAACAGCGCAACTTGTGGGATTAGGAAGGCGCCGAGGACTAAAGGATTTGCTACAGGGATGTTTTCATCATTGAACAATTGGCTAAGCAATCTATTAACGCGTTTGCGTAATAAATAGTTTGGGCACCCTCAGATCCCAATGGATTGCGGCCACACGTATGCCAAAAATAATTGCAATACAAATCACTGAAGCTTGTACTGTGTACTGAGGAAAGAATTGCAGCACAAGGCCATACAGACAGCAACCCAAGGTGACTGGTATGGCATAAAGCTCATGCGACATCAGGAGTGTTTTTCTGCCAGCCAATACATCTCGCAATAAACCACCACCAATTGCAGTCACTACACCCAAAATAACAGGGGCGACTGGCAAGCCAAAGTTCAGATTCCAGGCCTTATCAAGCCCAGCAATACCAAACAATGCGGCCCCAAAACCATCGATATAAAGCATTGTCCGGTGAATTTGAGGTTGTGTAAAAAAAGATTCAGCAACAAAAGTGGCAATGCTGGCAGCTAGAGCGAGCCAAACATACATTTGCGTTTCAGACCAAAAACTAGGAACACCCAAAATGATGTCTCTGATCGTGCCCCCACCAATTGCCGTAATGACGCCAAGCACCATCACGCCAAAAATATCAACGCCGCGGTCAGCAATTGCCAACACCCCAGTGACTGCAAAGGCAATCGTTGCAACGACACTGATCCAAAAATTAATTTCATGCATAAGGAAAGTCTAAATCAGTTTGAAGAATTTCCTAAAAAAAGAAGTAGGTAGTAATTAAAAGCCTTTATTCCACATCAGGATCAATGAAAGCGTCAGTAAAGATCCTAAGGTGGTTAACAACACAACTCGAGAGATATTGCCACTGTTAGCATCGTAATACTGAGCCAACATAAAGGGCCCAGTTCCCGTAGGTAATGCACTCAGTATGACAACCGCATTGAGCCATGGCTCGGATAAATCCAAAATAGGTCCTGCAATCACCCAGGCAAGACATGGCTGAAGAATTAACTTGGCAATGCTAATGAACCATGCTTCAGAGGAATTGAATTCACTTTTTTGCAAAAGAAATAAGCCGATTGAAACCAGTGCACAGGGGCTAGCAGCTGCAGCCAAAAAAGAAATCACTTGCTCAAGCGGCGCATACAAGGCAATACCACTTAAAGACCATCCCAGACCAGCAACCGGGGCTACTAATAAAGGGTTTGTGCAGAGAGACTTGAGGACACTCCATCCAATTTCATGGGGCTTTTTATGGGAGAGCATCCCAATCTCAATAAAGACTGTGGCTAAAGCAAATAGTGCAAAAACAATAAAAGTAGAAATGACTGCCGGCGCCAGACCATCCTGACCCAGCGCCAAGATACACAAGGGAATACCCATGTATCCGGTATTCGAGTAAGAGGCACTTAAGCCAGAAAAACTCGCGAGCGCTAAATCACGCTTGCGCCACCAGGAGATCCCAAAAATCAAGCAGTACACCAAAAGGCCGGCTCCACCAAAGGCCTCTATAAATTCGGGTTGCCAAAGTGATTGCCAGGTACTGTTCGCCGCAAAATGAAATAGTTGAGCTGGCAAGGCTAGCCAGATGACAAAGCGATTGAGTTCGGTTGAGGCGTTTTTTCCTAATTTACCAGTTCGACCTGAAACATAACCAAGCAGTATGAGTGCAAAAATAGGCAGGACTACATTAATAACGTAGAACACGGTTAAAGGCTCTACTTAAGCAATTTTTTTAAGCGTCTGCTGATATCGCTGGGCATTTTTAACGTAACGCTCGGATATGTCGTGAATACCAGCAATTTGCTCGGCTGTTAATGTTTTAACCACCTTTGCCGGTGTTCCCAAAATCATGGAACCATCAGGAAATTCTTTCCCTTCAGTGACCAGCGCGCCCGCGCCAACCAAACAATTCTTACCAATCTTCGCCCCATTCAAAATAACGGCACCAATTCCAATCAAACTCCCATCACCGATCTGACAGCCATGAAGCATCACTTGATGACCTACCGTCACATTTTTTCCAATGATTAATGGAAAAGTGGGATCCGTATGCAAAATGGAAGCATCTTGCACATTGCTTGCTTGGCCAATATGAATCAGATCGTTATCTCCGCGTATAACCACCTTGGGCCACACACTCGCGTCTTTATCTAGCCGCACCTGACCAATTACTTCGGCGCTTTCGGCGACCCAAGCACCATCTGCTAAGAGAGGTGCATTTCCGTCTAGTTCGTATATAGCCATGAGCCCATTATAGGTAAAAATACTAAGCTCACTAACCCTCCAAAATAGGTCGGAACATGATTTACAGAGAAAAATAAGGTTTATGATCTAGCCACATACACCTCAAGGAGAACCCATGAAAAAAGTACTAGTTGTTTTAGCCATTCTTGGCGCATTTTCTGGCCTGGCGCAGGCACAGCAAAAAATTCAGGTGCTGAGTACGCAAGAGCTGGTGAATGAATGTAAATTGCCGGCCAGCCCTGAGTCACGTAGCTTCTGCATTGGTTACACCACTGCAATCTATGACACCTATTTAGCCACTCGTCACCCACAACGTGCCAAGCCATTCATTTGCGTAAAACAACCCGCCCCAAAACGGGATGATGTGATTGCGGATTTCGTGAAGTTTGCTGGCGCCAACCCAGAGCTAGCAGACAAACCAGCTGCAGGAACGGTCCTAGGCTTTTTGGCAATGCGCTTCCCTTGCGGCCGTAAATAATTCAACCAATATAAGGAACCGTTGATATGAAAAAAATAATCGCTATCGCAGCTACTGCAGTTGCTATTGCTGGCTGCTCCAACATGAGTAATACAGAACAACGCACCTTATCGGGTGCTGGTATCGGTGCAGCTGCAGGTGCAGTTGGCACAGCCATCTTCCATGGCAACCCTATTTGGGGCGCAGTAGGCGGAGCGGCTGTTGGCGCTGCATCTGGCTATGTTTATGATGCCTACAAAAAGAATCAGGCCGCTGAATATAACTCTGGCTATAACGCCGGAAAAAATAATGCGCCTAATAATGCCCCCAATTAAATTGGCATGAAGTAAGCGCAGTACCCTTTAGCAGTTAATCAATAAAAACCCAGCTTGTATTAATTTACTAGCTGGGTTTTTATTTGGATCTCTCCAGTTAAGACTTTGTGTATAGGGCATTTGTTAGCGATATCCATTAAACGCTCTTTCTGTTCGGCATCTAAATTACCGACAAGTTCAATATCCCGCGTCATTTTTTCCACATCATCCACCCGCTCAGCATGAACAGTCACTATCGCATTTTGTAGATCCCACCCCTTGCGGCCCGAGTACATCTTCAAAGTCATCGTGGTACAAGCAGCCAATGCGACCGCTAAATACTCATGCGGTGAAGGGCCCGTTCCAGAGCCCCCATTAATAACTTCAGCATCAGATAAAAAGTGCAAATCACCCACGGACATTTTTTGTTGGAGTGCGCCCACACCAAATTGCGCCGCTACTTTTCTCATGATGAATTTATCCTTTTGCTTTTTCAGCTTTGGCTGCAGTTGGTAGTTCTGCTTTCTTCCAGGCAGAGAACCCACCCTCAAGATGGCAAATATGAGGTACCCCCATCTCCTGGAGTGTTGCAGTTGCTAGCGCAGATCTCCATGCGGAAGCGCAATACAACACCAAGCGCTTGCCTTCACCAAAAATGGGTTTGTAGTATGGGCTATCTGGATCAACCCAAAATTCGAGCATGCCACGCGGTGCATGCAAAGCGTTTGGAATCATGCCCTCACGTTCAAGCTCTCGCACATCGCGAATATCTACAAAAACCGTGTTTTCATCATTCAAAAGTTCCTGCGCCTGCGAGAGCGGTACCGTTTCAATATTTGCCATTGCACGCGCAATCAAATCTTGATAGCCTACTTTTAATTTCACTTTTGTCTCCATTGCTGATAGCTTCATTAATGTTTGATAAATCATAAGGTTATTTACCTAAACCTTGCTCCTGATACTATGCCTTTATGAACTTTACCCCGACTGAACTTGGCGCCAGTATTATTTTTGCTATTGCCGTCATACACACCTTCTGTACTGGTTATTTTGAAACCCTGGCCAGCAAATCACCCAGACATGCCGGCTTATGGCACTTGCTGGGTGAAGTCGAAATCGTTTTTGGATTCTGGGCAGCTGTTCTTGCCATATACATCTGCTTTGTTGATGATTTATCGACTGCGAAGCACTATTTAAACACCCGCAATTACACAGAACCCCTCTTTGTATTTGCGATCATGATTGTGGCTGGCAGCAAACCCATACTACAAGCAGCTACACAAATCTTATATGGCTTCTCAAGAGTCATTCAATTAGTTTTGCGTACCAAAAAAGCGCCTACGCTCTATTTTCTAACCCTATTTATTACCCCGCTGCTTGGCTCCCTCATTACAGAACCTGCCGCCATGACTTTGGCAGCGTTCCTATTACGTGACCTGGTATATCGCCATCAATGCTCAAAGGCTTTACTGTTTGGCACATTGGGTGTTTTATTTGTAAACATCTCTATTGGCGGCACGCTCACTAATTTTGCCGCGCCTCCTGTACTCATGGTTGCCACAGCCTGGGAATGGAGTTCGGCATTCATGTTTGCTCATTTTGGCCTAGAGTCAATCATTGCTATTTTTATTAATGCATTTGCAATTACCCTCCTGTTTCATAAGCAACTGATTGCACCAGAAACAGGGGATCACACTGCGCAGATACCTCTAACGGTGATTTTGATTCACCTATTATTTTTATTTGGCGTGGTTTACTTTGCCCATGATCCAGTGATTTTTATGTGGCTCCTACTCTTTTTTATCGGCTACACCACTGCCTATCCAAAATTTCAGAGTCGCCTGATTTTGAAAGAGGCTCTCTTGGTTGGATTCTTCCTTGCAGGCCTAGTAGTGTTAGGCGCGCTCCAAAGTTGGTGGCTGCAACCCATCCTAGAAAACATGAGCCCAACTGCTGTGTTTTATGGCAGTATGGCTTTAACGGCCATTACAGATAATGCTGCGCTGACTTATTTAGGCTCTCTGGTTACTGGTACTTCTGCTGAATTTAAGCTTGCCTTAGTCGGAGGGGCAGTTGCAGGCGGCGGACTCACAGTGATCGCCAATGCCCCAAATCCTGCAGGAATTGCCATTTTGCGCAACTACTTTCCTAACGCTGCGGTTTCAGCAAGCCTGCTCTTGCTAGCCGCTTTGCCCCCTACTATCGTGACGATTTTGGTTTACCGCCTCATGTAAGAGTGCTTATCACGTAAAATCTGAGCTTGGCCCCCAGCTATAAACCTGAGAACGGCATATGAAAAAGCTCTATATCAAAACCTTCGGCTGTCAAATGAACGAGTACGACTCGGGAAAAATGGCCGACCTCCTCCATGCTGATTCTGGTATGGAAACAACCGACACCCCCGAGGATGCAGATATTGTTCTACTTAATACCTGCTCAATTCGCGAAAAAGCAGAAGACAAAGTATTTTCAGATCTGGGGCGCTTGCGTGAACTGAAAAAAACAAAGCCTCATTTACTGATTGGCGTTGGTGGCTGCGTAGCCAGTCAAGAGGGTCAGCAAATTATTAGCCGAGCACCCTATGTTGACGTCGTTTTTGGTCCCCAAACATTGCATCGCCTCGCCGATTTAATTGCCGATCGTCAAAAGACCGGCGTACCTCAAATAGATATTTCTTTTCCTGAAATTGAAAAGTTTGATCACCTGCCCGCTTCTCGCCAAACTAAGGGGTCGGCTTATGTATCGATCATGGAAGGTTGCTCTAAATATTGCAGTTACTGCGTGGTTCCATACACTCGTGGGGAAGAAGTCTCACGCCCATTCGATGATGTGCTCACTGAAGTAGCAGGACTAGCAGCGCAAGGCGTTAAAGAAATTGTGCTGCTTGGTCAAAACGTCAATGCATATTTGGGTAAGATGGGTGGCACAGAAGAGATCGCTGACTTTGCCTTGCTAATTGAATACATTGCAGAGATTCCTGGGGTAGAGCGCATTCGGTTTACTACCAGCCACCCAAAAGAATTTACGCAACGCTTAATTGATGTGTATGCCAAAGTGCCGAAGTTAGTCAGCCACCTCCACTTACCTGTGCAACATGGGTCGGACACCATTCTTTCAGCAATGAAGCGTGGATATACGGCATTGGAATATAAAAGCATCATCCGCAAAATGCGTGCAGTCCGACCAGACCTTACTCTATCGAGTGATTTCATTGTGGGCTTTCCTGGCGAGACAGAGGCCGATTTCGAAAAATTATTAAAGATGGTGCAAGAGCTTCAGTTCGACAATAGCTTTTGCTTTATCTTTAGCCCGCGCCCTGGCACACCCGCCGCAAACTTAGCTGATGACACTCCTTATGAAGTGAAGCTAAAGCGTCTACAAACTTTGCTGGCTTTAGTCGAATCGCAAGCGACTGCCATCAGCAAAGGGATGCTCGGTAATGCAGAAAAAATCTTAATTGAAGGTCTCGCAAAAGATGGTGTAAATCTGCAAGGTCGCTCAGCCAACAATCGCGTCATTCATATTGCTGCCCCTACAAACAATATCGACTCATGGATTGGCCAAATGATCGACGTTAACATTACCGAGGTTCTCAATTACACCCTGCGCGGTGAGCCAGCTCTTGCCTATGAAAACTGAAGCCAAACTTGCTATTGAAATTCAATATGGTAGCCCCGCACTTGAGAAAAAATTAACCCAAGTTATCTCCACTACGCTGATGAAAAAGTGGGTACAGCAGGCTTGCAAACTTTCTGGATTGATCACCTTGCGCTTTGTCAATGCGGCAGAAGGCAAAAAACTCAATAGTGCATTTCGGAATAAAGATAAAGCAACGAATGTTTTGACCTTTCCATACGAGCTTTCCAAAAAAGAGTTGCTAGCTGACATTGTTCTTTGTCTACCCGTCATTCAGAAAGAAGCTCGAGAGCAACAAAAAACCCTCAAAGCGCATCTCGCCCACTTGGTGATTCATGGCTGTCTCCATGCTCAAGGCCATGACCATGAGCATGATCGCGAAGCTTTGAAGATGGAAAAGCTGGAAATCAAGATTCTGCGAGATTTGGGTTTTACAAACCCCTATTTACCCCTTGCCATCTAAGAAGCCATCGCCTTTCATCAAGTTAACCTATTTCTAAGCTATTCTTCCAAGATGCCTGACCCCGCTAAATCCCTACTAGAACGACTGACTGAGTTTCTAACGCCTCAACCCACCAGCGCAGCAGAGCGTCGCCAAGAGCTCATTCACACTCTCAGAGAGGCCCAAACGGAAGGGCTGATTGATGTTGATGCACTCTCGATGATTGAGGGTGTGTTTCAAGTGGGGCAATTATGTGCTCGTGATATTTTGGTGCCACGCGCCCAAATTGATTGGATCGATATCAATCTACCCCTTAGCGAAATCATTAAAAATGTGATTGCAGCAGCGCACTCGCGCTTTCCAGTATTCGACGGCAGCCGAGACAATGTGATTGGAACCTTACTGGCAAAAGACTTATTGCGCCATTCGAGCGAGGAAGATTTTCAAGTACGCGACTGGTTGCGACCTGCAGTATTTATTCCCGAATCAAAGCGTCTGAGCGTGCTCTTGCGTGACTTTAAAGACAATCGCAATCACCTAGCAATTGTGGTTGATGAATATAGCGGCGTTGCAGGAATTATTACGATTGAAGATGTTCTAGAGCAAATCGTGGGCGACATAGAAGACGAGCATGACATTGATGAAGAGGCCGATAACCTGATTGCCTTAGACAATGGTGATATCCGTGTAAAAGGCATCACGGAGCTTGAGCAATTTAATGAGATGCTGGGAACCAACTTCCAAGATGATGGCATTGAAACTGTGGCTGGCTTAGTCATTCAGCATCTTGGTCGTGTACCAAAGATGGGTGAACTCATTGAGATGGATGGGATTGCATTTGAAGTGCAGCGAGCTGATCCGCGCCAAATTCACATCTTGTTGGCTCGGCAGATTCCTAAAAAAGTTAACCCAGATTGAGCTCGCTAGATGGGCAGTTCATGAAGCACAAACTCACCACAACATTGATCACCCTGTTTATCTCAGGTGCAATCTTGGCGGGGGCTGCCGAGTTGCCTCTTGGTGGCTGGCTACAAATTCCTATTTTGGGTTTTATTTTTTGGCAATTAGCTAAGTTACCAGCAATCTCACTTAAAACTCACCTTACGGCATCGGCCTCCTTTGCGCTCGGGTATTTCGTGTGCGGACTGTGGTGGATCTATATCAGCCTGCATGATGTTGGAGGGATGAACCCCATCCTTTCCGCTGCTGCAGTGTTCTTACTCTCCTCTTACACAACATTATTTTTTGTACTCGCCTGCTTGCCTATTTTCTATTACAGAAAATCACCCATCTTAGGTTTAATTCTTGGGGCTAGCTGGGTACTGGCTGAGTATGTGCGCAACGTTTTATTTACTGGATTTCCCTGGCTCGGACTTGCCGAAACACAGGTACATGGACCCTTTGCATCCATCGCTCCATATTTAGGGGGCTTGGGTTGTACCTTCTTTGTCGTGTTGAGCTCCTGGCAACTATTGCAATTACGAAAAAATGTACGTGGACTCCTGGTTTTTGCTCTCAGCCTTACAGTACTTTCACAGCTCCCAGGTTTGTGGGCTTTTACCAAGCCAACCGGCGAACCCCTCAGCATTGAACTGATTCAAGGAAACTTTGCCCAACACCTTGTCTTTAGTCGTGAAGGTATGTTTAGGCAAATACAGTTTTATGAAAATGCAATGATCCATTCACAGGCCCAGCTGGTTGTCTCGCCAGAGACTTCGCTTCCCTGGCCTGAAATGAGCCTGCCCATAGGCACCTTAGATCGTTTACAAGACTTAGCCAATGAAAACCACAGTACCCTTCTATTTGGGGCGATTGGTTACCATGAAAATCCGCCTGATGGCCGAGAGTTTTCAAATCGCGCACTTGGACTGAGTGATCACAACCCACCTTATCGCTATGACAAATCCCACCTTGTGCCCTTTGGAGAATTCATCCCACCGGGCTTTCGCTGGTTCGTGAATGCATTTAGCGTGCCCTTAAGTGATTTCGCACGCGGCCCCACCAATCAACCCCTATTCCGTATCGCCAGACAGAATGAAGAACCGCTTTATGCAGCCATTACGATTTGCTATGAGGATGTATTTGGCGGTGAGTTGGCAACTCGCCTGCGCAATTCAGATCAAGAAGCCAACCTATTAATTAATATGACCAATTTAGCCTGGTTTGGAGCTTCTCAGGCCCCTACCCAGCAATTACGCCTTTCCCAGTTGCGCTCTCTTGAGACTGGTTTACCGGCACTCAGAGCCACTAATACCGGGGTGACAGCAGTTTTAGGTCCTGATGGTCGGGTTTTAGCGGAACTACCGCAATTTACCCAAGCGACCTTAAGCGCAAAATTACAGGCCTACAGCGGCAAAACGCCTTATGTCCGCTGGGGTAATGCCCCTATTTTGAGTTTGGCTTGCCTTCTGCTTGTTTTAGGCTTTATTCGGCAAAAACGCTTTTAAAGCTTTGCTGTCTTAGCCATGTAAAATCAATGGCTTAGCTAGGTTAATCATGCTCACATTTCAGCAAATCATTCTCAAACTTCAAGACTACTGGGACCAACAAGGTTGCGCCCTTTTGCAACCTATCGATCTCGAGGTCGGTGCCGGTACATCTCATACAGCCACCTTCTTACGCGCTATCGGCCCAGAGCCTTGGAAAGCAGCCTATGTCCAGCCATCGCGTCGACCCAAAGATGGGCGCTATGGCGAGAACCCAAATCGCTTGCAGCACTACTACCAATATCAGGTTGTGCTTAAGCCAGCACCCGAAAATATTCTTGAACTGTACCTAGGTTCATTGGCCGCCTTGGGCTTAGATCTCAAAGAAAACGATGTGCGTTTTGTTGAGGACGACTGGGAGAACCCTACTTTAGGCGCCTGGGGACTGGGCTGGGAAGTTTGGCTGAACGGCATGGAAGTAACCCAATTTACCTACTTCCAGCAAGTAGGTGGTTTAGATTGCAAGCCGGTACTGGGCGAAATTACTTACGGTATTGAGCGCTTGGCCATGTATATCCAAAACTGCTCTAACGTCTACGATCTTGTGTGGGCCGATGGCATTACCTATGGTGATGTGTATCACCAGAACGAAGTAGAGCAGTCTTGCTACAACTTCGAACATTCCAATACTGATTTGTTATTTGCAAACTTCTCAAACTATGAGAGCGAAGCTAAGCGCCTCATGGAAGTACCTTTGGCATTACCAGCTTATGAAATGGTTTTAAAAGCAGCGCATACCTTCAATTTGCTTGATGCACGCGGCGCAATCTCCGTTACCGAACGTGCAGCCTATATTGGCCGTATTCGGAATCTCTCCCGCGCAGTTGCACAAGCTTACTTTGAATCTCGAGAAAAGCTGGGATTCCCAATGTGCCAACCCAAAGCTATCGCTTAAGCACCGCCATCTAAATATGAGTACACCCAATACGCTTTCCCCATCAGCCAATTTGTTGATTGAAGTATTTACTGAGGAACTGCCTCCAAAATCATTGCGCCGCTTAGGTGATGCATTTAGCGAAGGTATTTACAGCCACCTAAAGCATGCTGGTTTAGCAGGTGACGATTCCATCGTGACCAGTTATGCAACACCACGTCGCTTGGCAGTGCATATTAGCCATGTCCTGAGTCAAGCCCCAGATTACCCTGTAAGAGAAAAATTATTGCCCACCAGTATTGCCTTTGATGCTGATGGCAAACCAACTGCCCCTTTACTCAAAAAATTAAGCGCACTTGGCTATGCGGATATTGATATCGCCACCCTAGAAAAATCAGGTGAAGGTAAGAACGAAGCGCTCTACCTCAATATCACCGCCAAAGGTGCCTCCCTGCAAGATTTGGCCCAAACTGCACTGATTCAAACTTTGAATAAGCTACCGATTGCCAAGATGATGCACTACCAAGTGCTCCAAAAAAATGGTGCACTTGCTGATGTTCAATTTGCGCGTCCTGCTCATCGCATCATTGCCTTACATGGCAATCACTCTTTGAATATCAGCGCATTAGGAATTAATGCAAGCAATCAAACTGAAGGTCACCGCTTCTTAGCCCCTGGCGTCATCACCATTGCATCAGCAGATCAATATGAATCTGCTTTGCAAGCGGATGCCAAAATATTGCCTAGCTTTAACAAGCGTCGTCAATTTATTGAAACTGCTCTATTAAAAGCGGCTGGCGATGATTTGGTATTGATGCCTGATAGCCTATTAGATGAAGTAACAGCCCTGGTAGAGTGGCCAGCTATTTACGAGTGCCATTTCGATAATGAATTCTTAGAAGTACCTCAGGAATGCCTGATCCTTACTATGCAAACCAATCAAAAGTATTTTGCATTGACGGATAAACAAGGCAAGCTACGCAATCGTTTTTTAATTGTTTCTAATATTCAAACCGATAAACCTGCAGCGATTATTTCTGGTAATGAGCGCGTTGTGCGCCCCCGCCTTTCAGATGCGCGCTTTTTCTTTCAGCAAGATCAAAAGCGTACGCTCGCAGCGCGGGTAGCGGACCTGGGTAAAGTGGTCTATCACAATCAACTCGGCAATCAATTAGATCGCACCCTGCGCGTGCAAGCCATTGCTAGCGGAATCGCAACACAATTGGGTGTGGATGACAAATTAGCTAATCGTGCAGCGGAAATTGCTAAGACTGATTTGCTGACCGATATGGTGGGTGAGTTCCCAGAATTACAAGGCATCATGGGGCGCTACTACGCCACCCACGATGGCGAGGATACAGAAGTAGCCAGCGCATGCAGTGAGCACTATATGCCCCGCTTTGCAGGAGATGCATTGCCGACAACCCAAACAGGCTCGATCTTGGCCATTGCCGATAAGTTGGAAACATTGGTTGGCATTTGGGGAGTAGGCTTAGCGCCAACCGGTGATAAAGATCCGTACGCCCTACGTCGTCATGCGCTAGGTATTTGCCGCCTCTTGCTAGAAAAAAATCTTGCTCTCCATCTACCTAAACTCATTGAGCTTGCAAAAGCGCAGTTTCCCCAAAAAGACGTACAAGAAAAAGCCAAGGCTGAGGACATCTATGTCTTTATTCTGGATCGCTTGCGTGCTTACCTGAAAGATCAATCTGTTGGGGGCAAGCCATTTACTAGCGCTGAAATTGATGCCGTACTTTCTCAATCTCCTACCCAGTTAAATGACCTCATTGATCGCTTAACTGCCTTGCGTGAATTCAATGCTCTGACTGAAGCAAGCCAATTAGCAGCAGCTAATAAGCGCATCAGCAACATCTTAAAGAAAACAACGACTGCAATACCTGCCATGTGCTCCAAAGCCCTTTTGCACAATCCGGCAGAGATCGCGCTCTATCAGGCCCTAGAAAATATCAGCCCAGCCCTCTCATTAGCCTATGAACAGCGCCAATTTGTAGAGCTCTTAAAAGCACTAGTGGCGCTGAGCCAACCTATTGACCAATTCTTCGCTGATGTCATGGTAATGGACCCCAATCCAGAGCTGCGCGATAACCGCTTAGCACTCCTGCAACAACTGCACCAAAAAATGAATCTGATTGCCGACCTCGGCAAATTAGCATGAGTAGTAACACCAATAAATTAATCATTCTCGATCGCGACGGGGTGATTAATGAGGATCGGGATGACTACGTTAAATCCAGTGATGAGTGGATTCCGCTTCTAGGCAGCTTAGAAGCAATTGCCCTACTCAATCATGCGGGCTATCAAATCGCTATTGCCACCAATCAATCCGGTATAGCAAGGGGTTTCTTTGGTATGAATGATCTGGATGCTATGCATAACAAAATGGAAAAATTACTGCAGCCTTTAGGTGGTCAGATAGATAGTATTTTCTTCTGTCCCCATACCGATGCCCAGCAATGTGATTGCCGAAAGCCCTTACCAGGACTCATGAAACAAATAGCGCTACATTACAAAAAAAATGACAGTGACAGCCCACTCTCAGGCGTACCAATCGTTGGAGATTCATTGCGAGATTTACAGGCAGGGGTAGCATTGGGTGCCTCACCCCATTTAGTGCTCACTGGCAAAGGCCAGAAAACCCTGTCAAAAGGGGGTCTACCAGAGGGCACTGAAATTCATCAAGATCTACTGGCCTTTACGAATACACTCTTAGGAACGAAGTCTTAAAACACAAATGATTTATTTACGCTCCATCCTATTCGCTATTTTTTTGGTGATCTTCACCCCCATTTGGTCGGTGCTGTGTTTTATTGCTTTTCCATTTCTGAACCCAGAAAATCGCTATCGCTTTATCGGCCTCTGGAATAAGGTGGTTATTTGGCTGCTATGGCACCTTTGCCATATTCGTTATGAGATCCGCGGCATGCAGCATATGAACGCAATGCTTGACCAGCCAGTAGTAGTTTTAAGCAAACATCAGTCAGCCTACGAAACCATTGCCTACATTGCCCTGCTACCGAAACAACTTTGTTTTGTTTTTAAGCGTGAATTGCTTTGGATTCCTTTTTTTGGCTGGGCCTTAGCTTTACTAAAGATGATTCACATCAATCGCTCGAGTAAAGAAACTGCAGCCATCTCGGTTGCCAATCAAGGTCGCAAGCGTTTGGCCGAAGGCAAATGGATCATGTTATTTCCTGAAGGCACTAGAACAGCCACAGGTACTCATAAACCTTATAGCAAAGGTGGCGCCAGACTGGCTAGTGCAACCGAAGCCTTTGTCATCCCAATTGCGCATAATGCAGGTAGATGCTGGCCGAAGAATCGTTTTCTAAAAAAACCTGGCACTGTGATTTTCTCAATCGGCCCCGCTATTTCATCGGCTGGTAAAACTGGCGGTCAACTCCATCAAGAAGTTGAAAGCTGGATTGAGAATGAAATGCGGGTGATTGATCCGAGCGCCTACTCAGACAGCTAAGATTTTTGCCCACTCAATATATCGATCTACCGATATATCTTGTGCCCTAGCTTTTAACTCAAGCTCAGTGAGAGCCAGTTTTTCAGAATAAGTTTGCAAGTTAGTGCGCAGCATTTTTCTTCTTTGCGAGAACGCTGCTGCAACCACCTTCTCCAAAGCGCTCCACTGTGTCGCACTTAAATTAAAGTCGGCCCTTGGAATCATTCGTACTACAGCAGAATTGACCTTAGGCTGCGGATCAAAGGCCTCGGGTGGCACTTCTAACACCTGCTCCATGTGATAGCGTGCCTGTAACATGACCGATAGACGACTGAAATCTGAGCTTCCTGCGTCTGCTACCATGCGCTCAACTACCTCTGCCTGCAACATAAAAACTTGCTCATCAATCACATTAGCAGCAGACACTAAATGAAATAACAATGGGGAAGAAATGTTATATGGCAGATTACCCACTACCTTGCAGAGCCCACTTCCAGTAGAACGATCTGTCGCCCACCCCAAGAAATCAAATGTGAGGGCATCTCCTTCAATGACCTTCAGTCCACTTAAATTTTGCTGATTCCAGAAGGCTACTAAATCTCGGTCAATCTCCAATAAATCGAGTTGCTCCACATTACTGAGCAAGGGCCTTGTTAACGCACCTAGACCCGGACCAATTTCAATGAGATGCGTATCGGACTGAGGGTTAATTAAAGATACGATTGAATAAATGACGCCTGTATCTTGTAAGAAATTTTGTCCAAAACGTTTGCGAGCCTGATGCACCATTTATGAATTTTTCTTTTGATTAAGGGCCAATTGATAAGCTAAACGTAAAGCCTCCAACATACTTCTGGAATCTGCCATACCTTTGCCTGCAATATCTAAGGCAGTGCCATGATCCACTGAGGTACGAATAATAGGCAGGCCTAAAGTGACATTGACACCACCACCAAATGTCACAAATTTAAATGGCGCCAAGCCTTGATCGTGATACATCGCAATAAAAGCATCCACTGTATTTAATGCAGCAGTATCGAACATGGTGTCCCCCGGATAAGGGCCAGTTACAGCAATACCAGCAGCCTGTGCAGCCTTTATCGCTGGGGTAATGCATTCAATTTCTTCTCGCCCTAAATAGCCAGATTCACCAGCGTGAGGATTTAAACCGGCCACACGGATGACGGGCTGAGCAATCCCAAAACGCTGATGCAAGTCACGTGCAACTACTTGAATGGTCTCCAAAACTAGATCAAGTGTGAGTGCACTAGGCACTGCTTTTAAAGGCAAATGGGTTGTCACTAAAGCAACCCGCAAATCTCTTGGGGTTAGCAAACCTAAAAATCCAATTGGTAGGGGTGCAGATAACATCATTACTACATGCCCCACTCGACTGCGCTCAGCCAGGTACTCGGTATGGCCACTAAATGGCGTTCCCGCAAGATTGATCACACTCTTTTGTAATGGAGCAGTTACCATGCCATCAAAACGTCCCTCAAGGCAGGCATCAATAGCAGTATCGAGCATCTTCAATACATAGGCTGCATTCTTGCTATTGAGCTTGCCTGGAACTACCGCCTCAATGAGTTCAATTGGCTCGATCTGAAGGCGCGCAGCAAGACTTAAGGGAAGCGCTTCTGAGATCTTTAATAGACTTGGATCACCTAATATTGTCAGATTGACATTTGGCCGCTCATCAAGAAAATGTAAAGCAGCAGCCAAAGATACCTCTGGACCAACTCCGGCTGGCTCGCCGGAACTAATCACTAAATTAACGGCTGCTTTTTGCTGCATCGTCTAAGTTAAGGATTTTGACAGTAGCCGTATCGCGCAATTCATTCACCCAATCTTCGTAAGCCTGATCCATTTTTTTCGAACGAATAGCTGCTTTAGCAAATTCACGCTGCTTATCCACAGTCAATTCCGTTTCGCGTCGCTCTAATACCTGAATGAGATGCCAACCAAATTGGGTTTTGACAGGGTTACTCACTTCGCCAATTTGTAAACGATTCATGGTTTGCTCAAACTCCGGAACCAGCTCACCAGGCCCCATCCAACCAAGCTCTCCACCATTTTGAGCGGATCCATCTTCGGAATATTTTTTTGCTAACTCACCAAAGTCAGCTGTTTTAGCACGCACTTGGTCACGATAGCCAGCTAAACGTCTTTCAGCATCCTGATCGCTGAGGCCAGCACGTTGACGCAACAAAATATGACGCGCCAAGGTCTGGGTGATCATAATATTTTTTGGTGTGGTGGTGACTGCTGGTGCAGCAACCGCCTGGGGGGATTGCGCAGCAACTGCCGCACGACGATCCAACACTTTGAGTACATGATAACCAGCGGGGCTTTTTACAACTGCACTAGGCAGTTGGCCACTAGGAACGTTTTTGATGGCGTCATTAAATAATTGAGGGATGTGATCAGGAGTGCGATACCCCATTTCCTGAAATTTAATTTTTGGATTTTCCTTTGCTGCAGTTGCACCCAACTGCAGGAAGTCCGCCTTGCTTCGACCTTCACGCAATAAAGCATCGGCCTGCTTCTTCGCATCAGCCTGAGCCTTTGGGCCATCTGCAGGATCAACTGGCACAAAAATTTGAGCGACATCAATTTCTTCCAACTCACCTTTTGCAGCAGGTCTGGAGGGTTGAGGTGCGGGCTGAGCCATCGCACGATTACGCTCAGCAATAAAGTTATCAATCTCAGCTTCTGAAATCGTAATTTTTGCATCCACCTCATGCTCACGATAGCGAGAAACCAGTATGTTTTCGCGCAGCATTTTCCTGTACTTAGAAAAACTACCGGCAGTTGCGCCTGCCTTCTCTTTAAATTCCGCCAAAGTGAGTTTATTTTTTACGGCCATGTCCGCAATAATCTTATCCAACTCTTTATCTGAAACAGTAACTCCAAGCTCCTCAGCATTTTGGAGTTGAATTTTTTCAATAATGAGGCGATCTAAGATGGCTTTTCTTAAGTTCACTCCCTCAGGCAGTTTTACTCCCTGCTTCTGAAGTTCTGCAATTCGATCATCGATATCCTTCCGCGTGATGTAGCCGGTGTTTACAACGGCTGCTACCCCGTTAATATTGCGAGTCTTGTTGTCCGTTGATGGCGCAACGGCTTTCGAAGCATCCTGAGCAAAGCTCGTGTTACCCAACAGAAATAGCCCCATAAATACAGTAAGGGCAAACATCGCTTGAAATCGCATTCTGCAAAACATCATTGATAGTTCTCGTATGTTGATGGTGGTATTGGCTTAGAAGTAGGTAAATATCCAGGTACGTTAAGCTTCATAATATCAACTGGATTGCTGCCGACGCTACCAAAGCCCCTAAATTCGACTTGAAACAGAATTTGCGTCGTCAAAGGAGTGACTAGGGTGGGGTTAGTGATCTGAGAATAGGCAGCCCTGAATGTCCAACAATCCCTAGTCCACTCCATAGCAGCCAATGTATTAAGGGTTTTTGAAGTTAAGGCATCATATCCCCACCGACCCACGACGGAGATCTCACGCGTTATAGGCCACTGCCCAGAAATGTTGTACTGATTCACCGTGGTGGCCGCAGGTGCTGCGAGTACGTTATTTTGCGGGGATGCTACCGTCGGCGGGGTCCAGAGCGTTTGATAGCCAATATTGAGACTTCTGCCTGGGGTTGGTCGCCAACTGGCACCATAGGTTGTTTGCGCAAACTGATTCAATTGCGCGTTATAGTCCGCAAATACGTCCGCACTAAAGTTACCCAGCAAACGCACCGATGCCGCACCTAATGTATCAGAATAGGTGCTCGGATCAACTACAGTGCCATAGAGCCCGACTTTTTGCCCAGTAAACTCTTGGCGCTGAGCCAAAGTAAAGACTGCGCGCTCGGCACCAGAGCTAGCCTCTAACATGCGACTGGTCAGACCCATCGTTAATTTATTATTATCGGCAACTCGGTCGCCGCCAATGAAATTATTTTCAGCAAATATTTGACTCAAACCATAACCACCATCAGCGGTATCAAATAAAGGGGTGTTAGATTGATTTTGATAGGGCGTATAAACATAGAAAGCACGTGGCTCCATCGTCAGCACCATATCACGCCCAAAGAAGCTATGTAATTCAGCTGCATCACGCTCAAATGTTAAGCCAGAATCCACGCTAAACGTTGGCAAAACAAATCCTTGCGCTGGGGCGGTGCCTGGGTTGAGAGCAGTTGCATTGTAATTATTTGCCTGGAAACTAATCTTAGGCGTAATGTAGTAACCAGGGGTGATCTCAGGGTAGGCCATGGCACCACGCAGAATAGTTCTATCTGCTTGACTATATGCGCCTGGCGCAGTTGCCGCTAGATTACCTTGAATGTTGTACTGAAAGCGTGAGAAATCCACTGAAAAGGTATTGGTCGGTCCAGATGGCAGGGCTACATACTTGCTTGTAGGATCGGCTACAGTAGGCGTTAAACGATTGTTATAGGATGCCGTGATATTAGGCAGCAAGTTGTATGGTGCTTGCACAATATTGATCGGATCGGGCTGAAGAGTCTGAAAGGTAGTGGCTTTTGCTGAAACTATCCAATTGCTTAAATCTCCTGTGAGACCTTTCGATGTCCCCAGCTCTTGGCGAAACTGACTGGTAACCACTCCTGCAATACTTTGCGAGAAATCGGTAGGATATGCGCTATCAGAAACGCGGGCTATATTGGCGTAACCTGTCCAGCTACCTGGCATAGGTACGCCTCCAGGCCCCATCGCTCCACTAAACAATTGACGCTGTTGCCAATCGTAGCGCCAGCGATCAGTGCCTGTTTTGATGTCATGCATGTAATCACCTGCCAAAGTGCCAACATACGAAGGATCCAAGAAACGGTACTGACCGCCTAATTGCAATCCTCGGTCAGACATATAGCGAGGCAAAACTAGTAAATCTCGATTGGGGGCAATGTCAACATAATAGGGCTGCGTTATATCAAAACCATTATTGGAGTTATAACCAGCCACTGGAGACAGAATGCCTGAGCGCCGTTGATTGGCAGTGGGCGCTGTTATATAAGGGACATAGGCAACGGGTACATCAAATACATGCAAGACACCGCCAGTGCCTACCATTTCTTTTTGCTCGTTATCAATCTCCATTCGATCAACTGAAAAATACCAGTCTAAATTCTGAGGAGTGCAGGTCGAATAAGTTGCATTATCAAAGACAAAAATATCCGAGCTTTGAATGGTTAATTTATCAGCAGTACCAGTAGCACGGTTATCCCGCAACTCGTAACTTGGTGTTTTCATTTCACCTTCACGAGCATCAACCTTAAATTGTGCAGTCGGACCCTTGAAGGTGACATTCCCTTTTGACATTTCAGCATTGCCAACTAAGTCTGCAATATCTGTATCGGGGTTATAGTGAACCTCATCTGCTTTTAATACCGCACCATTGCGCCGAATCTGTGCGCGCCCCCGCAAGACCATCTCACGATCCACCACACCATCTATCGAATCACTTGAAGTAAAAGTGAGCGCCTTACCATCCTCAATTGGCTTACCCAGACGCAGTTGATCGTCCAGCTTGAGCACTGTCACCTCCCCACGATCCGGGATCAAAATGGTGTTGCCAGCATTTGCCAAAGATTGAGCCGTTGGAGGTAAAGGCGCAGGAGCCTGGGCATTTGCCGGAAGGGCAAAATGCAGCATTACAACCCCCATCATGACGCGCGGGGCTAAAGCTAAAAAAAGAGGGGCGCAAAAACCGGCGCGACGGCGATAATGATTCATAGATGCAGACCGAGCTTATTATACGAATCGACCATGACTAATACTCGTATTGACACCCTTCGTGGCTGGCTAAAGGGCCTTGAACCTAGCTGGCAATTAGATCTAGCCACATTGGCACCCGCCTCAGCTGACGCCAGCTTTAGGCGGTATTTTCGGATTGAGTCAAAAAACCCCACTTATCCGACCCTGATCGTGATGGATGCCCCACCCCAACATGAGCCTTTGGATGCCTTTATTGAGATCGATTTATTGCTATTTGAGGCAGGATTACATGTCCCTCAAATACTAGAACAAAATATTGAGGATGGCTTTCTTTTGTTAAGTGACCTTGGTCATAAAACGTATTTAGAAGCCCTTAATAATGAAAGTGCAAATGCCCTCTACCGAGATGCAAGCCACGCCTTAGTTCAAATGCAGTTAGCCAGCAAACCAAATGTGTTACCCAACTATGATCAAGCCCTACTCCAACGAGAGCTCGATCTTTTCCCAGAGTGGTATTTAAAGCAGCATCTTCAATTGGAGCTTAGTGCAATACAAACGGCACAAATGCGGCAGGCTTTTGCACTGATTATTGAAAATAATCTAGCCCAAGAAAAAGTATTTGTGCATCGGGACTTTCATTCGCGCAATTTAATGGTAACCGCCCAAAATAATCCGGGCATCTTAGATTTTCAAGATGCGGTGTATGGCCCGATTACTTATGATGCCGCCTCGTTATGGCGTGATGCCTATATTGCCTGGCCCGAAGAAATGGTGATTGACTGGGTCATTCAATTTTGGGAAGAGGGGCGCAAATCTGGATTACCAATGCCAAGTGATTTTGGACAGTTCTATCGTGATTTTGAGTGGATGGGTTTACAGCGCCACCTCAAAGTTCTGGGTATTTTTGCAAGATTATTCCATCGTGACGGTAAGGATGGTTATCTCAAAGATATTCCCTTGGTTCTCGATTACGCCATTGCTACAGCCAATCGCTATATTGAATTAAAGCCCTTAGCGCGCATCTTAGAAGCCACTCGCCTAAACCAGAATGACTAGGCCCACTTCTTTACCTTGCTTATTGCTTGCTGCCGGTCGAGGTGAGCGCATGCGTCCCTTAACGGATGATCTACCTAAGCCTTTATTAAAAATAAAAGGCAAAGCTTTGCTGAGCTGGCACCTAGAAGCACTCTCAAAAGCCGGTATTACAAACGTGGTCATCAATCATGCCTGGCTGGGAGAGAAGATTGAAAATGCGCTGGGAAATGGCTCACAGTTTGGGCTACAAATCACCTACTCTCCTGAAATGATTGCCTTAGAGACTGCTGGTGGTATTTGCCAAGCACTCCCCTTATTAGACCCCCATGACTACTTCTTAGTAATCAATGGAGATGTCTTTTGCCCGAACTTTCCGATGGATCATTTGCTCGATGAGTTCACTCGCCTTGAAAGGCTGGCAGATCCACACAAACCGCTCGCCTACTTGATCTTGGTGCCCAACCCCGTGCAGCATCCAGAAGGCGACTTTTATTTGTATCACTCGCAAGTCTCAGATAGCGCGTTGCCTGATGCCGAAAAACTCACCTTTTCTGGTATTGGCCTTTACCATCGAGACTTATTTAAGGATTTGGTAAGAGGTGAGCCTACAAAATTAGCTCCCTTATTAAGAGCAGCAATGAGGGAAAATAGAGTCACCGCTGAAAAATATACTGGTCCATGGCACGATGTAGGGACTCCACAACGCTTAAACGAACTCAACGCAGCGCATGAATAATCTCAAAATCTATCAAAAACGTCGGGATGAATTAGCCAGGCAAATACATGCGCAAACAGGTAGCGGCATTGCCATCATCAACACTGCCCCCGAACTTGCTCGCAATCGCGATAGTGAATTTCCCTATCGTCATGACAGTGATTTCTTTTATCTCACCGGCTTTGAAGAGCCAGGGGCGACCCTTGTCATCATCGTTCAGAGGAATGGCGCTTCTTATAGCCAAGAGTCTCATCTGTTTTGCCGCCCAAAAGATGCCGAACGAGAAATTTGGGATGGCATCCGCCTAGGGCCTCAGGCTGCTCCTGAGATACTGGGGGTGCAATACGCACACAGCAACCAGACTTTAGATGTAAAGCTGGGAGAGCTATTAGCTGATCAAAATGCTGTCTATATTCGCCTAGCTCAAAGCGCTGAGGATGATCGCAGACTCCGCCATTGGATGAAGCAAGTTCGCCAACAGGGACGTTCCGGAATCAATCCCCCCTCACAGTTTCATGATGTAGATGCCCTGCTCCACGAAATGCGTCTCTTTAAAGATCCTCATGAGCTGGACATCATGCGTAAAGCAGCTGCTATTTCTGCGCGCGCTCACATACGTGCCATGCAAATCTGCAAACCAGGTATGCGTGAATACCACCTCGAAGCCGAATTACTGCACGAGTTCCGTAACAGTGGCGCACAAAGTGTTGCCTACAACAGTATTGTGGCAGGTGGTGCTAACTCGTGCATTCTTCATTACCGCGCAGGCTCTACAGAATTGGTGAGTGGCGACTTATGTTTAATCGATGCAGGTTGCGAGTTAGATGGTTATGCATCTGATATTACACGCACCTTCCCGGTAAATGGCGCGTTTACCGGTCCGCAGCGCGCGCTTTATGAGATTACACTCGCCGCCCAAGAGGCAGCCATTGCGGTTACTTGTCCCGGCAATACTTTTATACAGCCACATGAGGCTGCTCTAAGAGTCTTAACCCAAGGCTTACTAGATGAAAAGTTATTAAAGCGTGCTGAGTTAGGCTCACTAGATAATGCTATTGAGCTTGGGGCCTATCGTCGTTTTTATATGCACCGCACCTCACATTGGTTGGGAATGGATGTCCATGATGTTGGCTCATATCGCGAAGCTAGCACATCAGCATCGGCAAGTGAAAAACCATGGCGCAAACTCCAGGCTGGCATGGTGCTGACTATTGAACCAGGGCTTTATGTCAGACCAGCCGATGATATTGATCCAATGTTTTGGAATATTGGTATCCGTATTGAAGACGATGCCGTTGTCACAAACTCGGCTTGTGAATTAATTTCCCGTGGTGTGCCAGTTGACCCCGATGAAATTCAAGCATTAATGCAGCATTAAACCAGTCAGCGCATGAGCAACGATCATTTCGATATCTTGATTCAAGGCGGCGGTCCTGTTGGTCTAGCTTGCGCAGCATGGTGTCTGCAAAAATTTCCAGAGGCAAAACTCGTGTTGCAAGATCGCAATCCAGCCGATGATGCGGATCTTGTGGCAGCTGATAGTCGCGGTATTGCTCTTTCACACGGCAGTAAGCTGCTACTAGATACGATCAAGGCATGGCCCAAGGAAGCGGCTGATATTCATCGGGTACATGTTTCCCAATCAGGTCGTTTTGGTCGCGCCTTGATGACACGTGAAGAGCTTCATCAGGATGCTCTGGGCCACATCATTCGCTATCGCGATATTCACCTGACCTTACGCAAATCCCTAAGGGCAATTCAGAAAACATCCCCCAATTTTGCTTGGGAGCACATCGCACCCAATCAAGAAAGTCCTACAACAGACGCCAAATGCATTGTGCATGCCGAAGGTGGCTTATTTAAAACACAAGATTGGGTTGAATCTGGCCGTGACTATGGTCAGTCAGCTTTGGTTGGCTTGGTTGAAGTAGAAAGCGCTATCCCCTATCAAGCATGGGAGCGTTTTACTGCAGAAGGTCCCCTAGCGATCCTGCCCAGCCACTATGACGCCAATACCCTTAATGTAGTCTGGTGCAGCTCACCTGCGGTAGCAAAAATGCGCCTAGATCTCAATGATGTCGATTTTCTGACTGAACTTCAAAAAGAGTTTGGCACTCGGCTGGGGAAATTCTTAAAAGTGCGCGATCGGCGACTGTATGAACTGGGCTTGAACTATCGCAAAGAAATTACCCAAGGCAATGAGGTTTGGATTGGTAATGCCGCCCAGACCTTACATCCCGTTGCCGGCCAAGGTCTTAATCTAGGCCTACGTGACGCCTATCTTTTGGCTGAAAAACTCTCAGCGCTGTATTCGGGAACAGAAGAATCATCATCCGAATCTCTGCCTCATACCCTCAAAGACTATGCAACTAGCCGCAAAGCGGACCGAACGGCCACCATTGGTTTAACAGACATCATGGCGCGGGTATTTACGTCCAATCTTCTTCCCGTTGTACTGGCTCGCGGACTGGCTTTATCGAGTCTGCAGTGGCTTCCTCCAGTGAAAATAGCCTTAGCCCGCCAAATGATGTTTGGTCGCCGTTAGGCCTGTTTAACTCAGATCTGCAGGTTTACCATTTTTAGACTGGATTTGCCTATTTTTTAGGCAATTTACCCCCTTCCTGTGCTAAAGTGTCATGCTTTCCAACCCGCCACAGCGACATTTCACAGCCCCGACTTTTTTAATGAAGATTGGTCCTCACCTTCTCGCAAATCGACTCTTTGTTGCCCCCATGGCGGGAGTAACGGACCGTCCATTTAGACAACTGTGTAAAAAGTTGGGTGCAGGTTATGCAGTTTCCGAGATGATTGCTTCAAATGCACTCCTTTGGAAGAGCGAAAAGACCCAGCGTCGCGCCAACCACCAAGGCGAATTCAAGCCGATTGCTGTACAAATTGCAGGTGCTGATCCGGCAATGATGGCAGCCGCGGCCAAACTCAACGTTGATCATGGCGCCCAAATTATTGATATCAATATGGGTTGTCCAGCGAAAAAAGTATGTAATGTTGCCGCGGGCTCGGCCCTCTTGCGTGATGAACCATTGGTAGAAAAAATTCTGGAAGCGGTAGTACAAGCAGTTGGTGTTGGGCCGGACGCCGTTCCAGTGACATTGAAAATTCGAACTGGCTGGGATCGCGAGCATAAGAATGCGATCGCAATTGCTCAGTTGGCAGAAAAAGTTGGTATCTCCATGCTAACTGTCCACGGTCGCACAAAGGCAGATTTGTATCACGGCGAGGCTGAGTACGAAACGATTGCTGCTGTTAAAAATAGTGTTGGTATTCCAGTGGTGGCCAATGGTGATATCAATACCCCCGAAAAGGCTCAGTTTGTTTTACAGACTACGGGTGCAGATGCCATCATGATTGGTCGTGCAGCCCAGGGTCGCCCTTGGATCTTTCGAGAAATTAATCATTTTTTGGAAACGGGTGGGAAATTACCAACCCCACAAATCGAAGAAATTCAAAGCATCATGAATGCCCACTTGCTAGATCACTATGAGTTTTATGGTGAATACATTGGCTTGCGTACGGCCCGAAAACATATTGGCTGGTATTGCAAAAGTTTGCGCGACTCTCATGCCTTTAGGCAGCGCATGAACACTGCTGATGATTGCAAAACCCAGTTGCAAATGGTGAATGATTTTTTTGATGAGATGAAATCCCATTCCGATCAATTACTTTTTTTAGAGGCCGCTTAACAAGCCCGCCCTCTTTTGACGATGACCAATAAACACCCCATCACCGAATGTATTGAAACCCAATTACAACGCTATCTTGATGATCTGAAGGGAACTCCTCCAAACGATATTTATCAAATGGTTTTGGGGGTAGTCGAAAAACCCATGCTTGAGTTAGTAATGCAACATGCCAAACAAAATCAATCTTTGGCTGCACAATTTCTTGGGATCAATCGCAATACGCTGCATAAAAAATTACTAGAGCACAAACTCATCAAGTAAATCAATTTATCTATCAAACTTTAACTACTCTTTATCTCCAATATGATCCGCACAGCTCTTCTTTCCGTCTCCGATAAAAATGGCATTGTGCCTTTTGCTAAAGCATTACATGAGCAGGGCATCAAGCTCATCTCTACAGGCGGTACGGCAAAACTCTTGGCAGAAAATAAACTGCCCGTAGTTGAAGTATCTTCACTCACCAAATTCCCAGAAATGCTCGATGGCCGGGTTAAAACTCTTCATCCTATGGTGCATGGTGGCTTGCTAGCGCGCCGGGACTTCCCTGAGCATATGGCTGCATTAAAAGAACATGGAATTGATACCATTGATATGCTGGTGATCAATCTTTACCCTTTTAATGAAACAGTTTCGCGTGAAAACTGCTCTTTTGAAGATGCAGTAGAGAATATTGATATTGGTGGACCAGCCATGCTGCGCGCTGCTGCTAAGAACCATCAAGATGTCACTGTATTGATTTCACCAGCAGATTACGAGCCTGTATTGGCAGAAATGAAAGCCAATCAAAATGTCGTGTCATACAAAACGAATTTGAGTCTTGCGAAGAAAGTATTTGCGCATACCGCTCAATACGACGGTGCCATTGCAAACTACCTTTCTTCATTAGATGATGCACTAGATCACAAAGCACGCTCTGCCTATCCCGATACACTGCATCTTGCTTTTGAAAAAGTTCAAGAGATGCGTTACGGTGAGAATCCACATCAGTCCGCTGCTTTCTACAAAGATATTCAACCAGTAGCAGGTGCTTTAGCTAATTACAAGCAGCTCCAAGGTAAAGAGCTGTCTTATAACAATATTGCAGATGCAGATTCTGCCTGGGAGTGCGTAAAGAGCTTTGCAAATAACGCCGGTGGCGCTGCTGCTTGCGTCATCATTAAGCATGCCAACCCTTGTGGTGTAGCAGTGGGCGTCAATGCGCTTGAGGCTTACCAAAAGGCATTTAAAACCGATCCAAGCTCCGCCTTTGGTGGAATCATCGCCTTTAATGTGCCATGTGATGGCGCTGCTGCTCAAGAAATCTCTAAGCAATTTGTGGAAGTGTTGATTGCCCCCAGCTTTAGCGATGAAGCTAAAGCAATTTTTGCTGCCAAACAAAATGTTCGCCTATTAGAAATCCCATTGGGTGACGGCTTTAATACATTTGACTTCAAACGCGTTGGTGGCGGTTTGCTAGTGCAATCACCAGATGCTAAAAATGTTCTTGAAAGTGAAATGCGCGTAGTTAGCAAACGTTTGCCAACTCCCAGCGAGATGAATGACATGTTATTTGCTTGGCGTGTTGCCAAATTTGTGAAATCGAATGCGATTGTCTATTGCGCCAATGGGATGACTCTCGGTATTGGCGCCGGCCAAATGAGTCGAGTAGATTCTGCACGGATGGCCAGTATCAAGGCTGAAAATGCTGGCCTAAGCCTGAAAGGATCTGCGGTCGCTAGCGACGCTTTCTTCCCTTTCCGCGATGGCCTTGATGTGGTAGTCAATGGTGGCGCCAGTTGCGCTATTCAGCCAGGGGGCAGTATGCGTGATGATGAAATCATTGCGGCAGCAAATGAGCATGGCATTGCCATGATCTTTACTGGTACTCGTCATTTCCGTCATTAAGAAGCCATGCGCTGGATAGGAATCGACCCAGGACTACGTATTACTGGCTTTGGCGTGATTGATGTCGAAGGCCAAAAGTTGACGTATGTAGCCTCTGGGACGATTGAAAGTGGCGATCCAGCCAAAGGCTTACCTGAACGCCTTGGCGCTTTATATGCTGGGATCAAAGAGGTCATCGATACCTATCAACCCCAGGCGGCTGCCATTGAAGAGGTCTTCTTAAACGTCAATCCACGCTCGACCTTAATGCTAGGCCAAGCCAGGGGTGCCGTGATCGCAGCCTTGGTTGCCGCCAAACTACCCGTAGATGAATTTAGTGCCTTACGTGTCAAGCAATCGATTGTTGGTACGGGTCGAGCCGCTAAGCCCCAAGTGCAAGAGATGGTTAAGCGACTACTGCGTTTAAGCCGTGCGCCTGGTGCAGATGCCTCCGATGCATTAGGAGTAGCCATTTGCGCAGCACACCATGCTCATATTCCAAAAGCAATCAGCAGTGCACTGGCGACCAAGAAGCGCAGCAAGTAAACGCTCAATGAATTAATGGAAACAAGGTAAGATCCTGACATGATTGGTCGTATACAAGGAACCTTAATTTCGGTTCACCCTCCCCGCCTATTGGTTGATTGCCAAGGGGTTGGCTATGAAATTGACGTGCCTATGAGCACGCTGTATCAGCTACCGGAGGTCAATCAAAAGATTACTCTCCTGACCCACTTTCAGGTACGCGAAGATGCGCAGCAACTCTTTGGCTTTGCTACTGAAACTGAGCGTGAGGCTTTTAGGGCTTTAATCAAAATTAGCGGCGTGGGCTCCCGCACCGCATTAGCCGTGCTCTCAGGCATGAGTGTGAATGAACTAGCCCAAGCAATTGCCATGCAAGAAGCAGGTCGCTTAACTCAGGTTCCGGGTATTGGCAAAAAGACGGCCGAACGCCTCTGCTTGGAACTGAAAGACAAACTAGCTCCTGATCTTGGTATTGGTACAGGCAAGCCTCATATTATCGAGGCGAGTAGTGAGGTACTACAGGCTCTGCTTGCGTTGGGCTACTCAGAAAAAGAAGCGCTTTTGGCGCTCAAACAAATTCCGGTGGACAGCTCCGTATCCGATGGCATCCGTCTGGGTCTGAAGTACCTATCTAAAGGCTAAACCCACTACACTTGCGGTATGGCGATACACACTGACGATCTAAGCACTCTTCCCGACGATTTACCAGAAAACGGTGATCGCATTGTGAGTGGCTCAGCAGGTAATGCAGAAGCTGTTTTTGAAAAAGCACTGCGCCCTAAACAACTCGATGAATATGTTGGTCAAACCAAAGCGCGCGCTCAATTAGAGATATTCATTAGCGCCACTAGAGCCCGTCAAGAAGCACTTGATCATGTATTGCTATTTGGCCCTCCAGGTCTTGGTAAAACAACCCTGGCGCATATCATTGCCCGTGAGCTCGGTGTGAATCTTCGCCAAACCAGTGGTCCGGTCTTAGATAGGCCAGGTGATCTAGCAGCCCTGCTAACCAATCTAGAAACAAACGACGTCTTGTTTATTGACGAGATTCATCGCTTGTCTCCTGTAGTTGAGGAGATTCTTTACCCTGCACTCGAGGATTACAGTCTAGACATCATGATTGGCGAAGGGCCCGCTGCTCGGAGCGTCAAAATCGATCTCAAGCCATTTACTCTGATTGGTGCAACCACCCGCGCTGGGATGCTCACCAACCCATTGCGTGATCGTTTTGGGATTGTGGCGCGTCTAGAGTTTTACACCACTGAAGAGCTCACGAAAATTATTGATCGTTCAGCCAATCTACTCAAAGCGAAGATTGACCCGGAAGGCTCAGTAGAAATTGCCAAGCGCGCTCGTGGCACTCCACGTATTGCAAACCGCCTGCTGCGCCGGGTGCGTGACTATGCTGAAGTCAAAGGTACTGGCACCATTACTAAAGCCATGGCTGACGCGGCTTTGAAGATGCTCGACGTAGATCCTAGCGGCTTTGATGTGATGGATCGCAAATTGCTCGAAGCCATCTTGCATAAATTTGATGGTGGGCCGGTCGGAATAGATAACTTGGCTGCAGCCATTGGCGAAGAGCGCGATACGATTGAAGATGTCCTAGAGCCCTACCTGATTCAGCAGGGCTATTTGCAACGCACCTCACGTGGTCGCATAGCAACCCGGCAAGCCTATGAGCACTTTGGCTTAACGCCTCCGAATAATAATCTGCTCGATTGAAAGAGCAAACTCAAGTCCTATTAAAAACCACCCGAGGGTGGTTTTTTAATTAACTGAGTGCGACCTTAGCAAACCGACGTTTACCTACCTGCACCACATAGGTCCCAGCTTCAACCTTGAGTTGCTTATCGGTGATGGTGGCGCCATCAATCTTCACACCGTTTTGCTCGATATTGCGATTAGCTTCTGAGGTAGATGGAGCAAGCCCTGCAGCCTTGAGAAAATTGGCGACTCCCATTGGAGCACCTGTGAGGGTCACCTCTGGAATGTCATCCGGTATGCCACCTTTAGCGCGGTGATTAAAGTCATCTAGAGCCTTTTCTGCCGCCGCTTGCGTATGAAAACGTGCCACAATTTCTTGAGCGAGCATCACTTTGCAATCACGTGGATTTCTACCGGCCGCTACTTCTTGCTTCATTAAATCAATTTCTGCCATGGGACGGAATGAGAGCAAGGTGAAGTAATCCCACATCAAGTCATCGGAGATACTCATTAGCTTGCCAAACATCTCGCCAGCAGGTTCGCTGATGCCAATGTAATTACCCTTGGACTTACTCATCTTCTCAACACCATCTAGACCAACCAAAAGTGGCATAGTCAAAATGCATTGCGGCTCTTGGCCATACTCACGCTGAAGTTCGCGCCCAACGAGAAGATTGAATTTTTGATCAGTACCACCTAGCTCCAGATCACTCTTAAGCGCTACTGAGTCATAACCTTGCATCAATGGATACAAGAACTCATGCACGGAGATCGGTACACCATTACGATAGCGCTTAGTAAAGTCATCGCGCTCTAGCATTTGTGCAACAGTGTATTTAGCAGCCAACTGAATCATGCCGCGTGCGCCCAATGGATCACACCACTCACTGTTGTAACGCACTTCCGTTTTTGCAGGGTCTAAAACCATGCTCGCCTGGCGATAGTAGGTTTCTGCATTAATCGCAATAGCTTCAGGAGTTAATGGGGGGCGAGTAGCATTACGTCCAGATGGATCGCCGATCATGCTGGTAAAGTCGCCAATCAAAAAGATCACTGTATGACCCAAGTCTTGTAATTGACGCAATTTGTTCAAAACTACCGTATGCCCTAGATGAATATCTGGCGCAGTAGGATCTAAACCCAATTTAATCCTCAGCGGGGTATTCGTGGCTTGACTACGCGCCAACTTCTGCACCCAATCTGCCTCGACCAATAGCTCATCACAGCCACGCTTCGTGACTTCAAGAGCGGCAAAAACTTCAGGGGTTAATGGGTATTTTTGTTCTGGTTTAGCTGTCATGCTGATACAGTGATTTAGTATTTAAGTTGCTAAAGCATAATTGTCGCATTCCTGAGAACGAGATGAATAAACCGCACTCCTACTACATTGGCCTTATGTCTGGCACCAGCCTAGATGGGATTGATGCCGTTCTCGCCCAAATCGATGCAAATGGTAAATCCAGCGTTTTAGAGGCCGTCAGCACTGTTTTTGATGATCCCTTACGCAAAATCCTCTCCGACCTTCAAAGCCCAGGTCATAATGAAATTCATCGGGAAAACCAAGCTGCCAATTTACTGTCTTTAGCTTATGCAACATGCGTTCAGCAATTGCTACAAAAGGCAGAGCTATCTCCTGCCCAAATCAGTGCCATTGGCGCACATGGCCAAACCATTCGTCATCAACCTGGTTTCGGCGACTTAGCCTATACCCATCAAACCCTGAATCCAGCACTTTTGGCCGAGGAAACGGGTATTGATGTCATTGCCGACTTCCGCAGCCGAGATATGGCAGCCGGTGGCCACGGGGCACCTTTGGTGCCAGCCTTTCATGATCAGCAGTTTGGCGCAAGCAATGAAGATCGCGCTGCACTTAATCTTGGCGGCATTGCCAACCTCACCTTATTACCAATGCAGGGCGAAGTAAGGGGCTTTGATTGTGGGCCCGGAAATATGCTGATGGATGCTTGGATTGCAGAGCAACAAGGGCATGCCTATGATGCCAATGGCAACTGGGCCTTACAAGGTAGCGTTCATACAAAATTACTAGAACGTATGTTGGCTGATTCATTCTTTGCCAAGCAGCCACCGAAGAGTACCGGCCGGGATGATTTTCATCTTGAGTGGCTTCGCAACAATATTAGCGATGAAAATATTGAGCCTGAAGATGTACAAGCTACGCTTTTGCACTTGACTGCTATCTCAGCACTACAAGCGCTTGCTAGTTATGCGCCAAAAACTAAACAACTGATTGTCTGTGGGGGTGGCGCGCAAAATACGGCACTCATGCATCTGCTAGAGACTAAATCATTGGAGCTATTCGAGCACCCACTGATTGTTGTAACTAGCAATCAATTTGGCATTGACCCACAACTCGTTGAAGGACTTGCCTTTGCTTGGCTAGCGTGGGCTCACAAAGAAAAACGGCCGGCAAATTTGCCAGCCGTTACTGGAGCGAAGGGCCCTAGAATTTTGGGCGCTTGTTATCCAGCTTAAATTACTTAGTGTTATGTTTATGCAGAGAAAGAGGAACCACAACCACAAGTGGTAGTCGCATTGGGATTCTTAATCACAAATTGCGAACCGTTGATATCTTCTTTGTAATCAATCTCAGCGCCAACTAAATATTGGAAACTCATTGAATCAACCAGCAAAGTCACACCGTTCTTTTCAAACAAAGTGTCATCTTCATTTACGGCATCATCAAAAGTAAATCCGTACTGAAATCCAGAACAACCGCCGCCCTGAACAAAGACGCGTAATTTCAATTCTGGATTACCTTCTTCGGCAATCAAATCAGCAACCTTAGCCGCAGCGCTATCCGTAAACACCAATGGTGTTGGTGGTTCGGCGAGATCGACTGCTGGTGCTACTGATTCTTGGGTGGCTGCTTGTGTCATGATTTACTCCTAATTCGAAAGGCAATGTCCTATTTTAGGCTTTTAATATCCTGCTTGCACGCGGGGTCTTAATAGAGCCAATAATAGGCCTCAAACCCCTAGCATTCAAGGGGATACAGCGATTTGAGTCAAGCCCATGGTCTCTGGCAAGCCAAACATCAAGTTCATACACTGAACCCCCTGGCCAGAAGCACCTTTAACCAAATTGTCCTCGACCACCAAAATCACCAAGGTATCACCGCCACCTGGACGATGAATTGCAATACGTAAGCCATTGCTACCTCTCACGGAACGGGTTTCTGGATGACTGCCCGCTGGCATCACATCCACAAAAGGCTCATTCTTATAAAAGTCTTCATAGAGCTTTTGGTAGTCCACGCTTTCACCCACCTCAGTCAAGCGTACATAAATTGTGGAATGAATGCCCCGAATCATTGGAGTGAGGTGTGGCACAAATGTCAGACCGATTTCTTCATGGCCTGCAATTGCCTTCAAACCTTGGACGATTTCAGGAAGGTGACGATGGCCTTTAACACCATAAGCCTTAAAGTTATCACTCGACTCAGAAAGCAAAGTCCCAATTTCAGCTTTACGGCCGGCACCAGAAGTACCCGACTTCGAGTCGGAAATAATATGTGTACCATCGATCAAGCGCTTACCACCAGTTGATTTTGGTGAGAGTAGCGGCGCCAAACCCAACTGCACCGAAGTCGGATAGCAACCAGCTAATCCCACAACACGCGCCTTCTTAATCGCCTCACGATTAATTTCAGCCAAGCCATACACCGCTTCAGCCAAAATATCTGGGCAGCTATGCTCCATCCCATACCATTTAGCAAATTCTTTTACATCCTTTAAACGAAAGTCTGCGGCCAAGTCCAGAATCTTCACATTGTTAGCAAGTAGTTCTTTTGCCTGCGCCATTGCAACACCATGCGGAGTTGCAAAGAAGACGACATCGCACTCATTTAGCTTTGCTTCATCAGGAGTAGTGAACTGAAGATCAATACGACCACGCAAAGAAGGAAACATCTCCGCTACTGGCATACCAGCTTCCGTTCGAGATGTAATGGCCTGAAGCTTCACTTCAGGATGTTGGGCGAGTAAGCGCAATAACTCAACGCCTGTATAACCAGTTCCACCAACAATGCCAACCTTAATCATGTGTTTCTCCAAAATACTGATTGCGCAACTTATTAATTAAAAAGAATGGATAAAGCTTACTGCACGATTCTTACAATTCTATTGATTGTAGAAACAAAAAGGGCCGCTTGCGCGACCCTTTCTGATAAAACATAAGCGACTGAAAGAATTAGCGCTTGCTGAACTGCTTGCGACGACGCGCGCCGTGCAGACCAACTTTTTTACGCTCAACTTCACGAGCATCGCGAGTCACCAAGCCTGCTTTAGACAGGGCTGGCTTCAATGCGTTGTCGTAGTCGATCAATGCGCGCGTCACACCGTGACGAACTGCACCAGCTTGGCCAGTTTCACCGCCACCACTCACGTTTACCTTGATATCAAAGGTAGTGAGGTGGGCTGTGAGAGCCAAAGGCTGACGAGCGATCATGCGTGATGTTTCGCGAGCAAAGTATGCATCGATAGGTTTACCGTTAACAGTAATCTCACCTTTGCCTGATTTGATGAATACACGTGCAACAGAGCTCTTGCGACGACCTGTGCCGTAATTCCAATTTCCGTAATTAATAGCCATTTGGTTTCCTTAAATCTCTAACGCTTTTGGCTGTTGAGCCGCATGCGGATGATTGGCGTCGCCGTAGACTTTTAATTTCTTGATCATGGCATAGCCTAGTGGGCCTTTTGGCAACATACCCTTCACAGCCTTCTCTAAAGCGCGACCTGGGAAACGGTCTTGCATTTTGTCGAAGTTAGTCGAGCTAATACCACCTGGGTATCCGCTGTGACGGTAATAAATCTTGTTCAAGCCTTTGGTGCCTGTAACACGCAGCTTAGAAGAATTGATGACAACAATAAAGTCGCCAGTATCAACGTGTGGTGTGTATTCGGGTTTGTGCTTGCCGCGTAGACGGTGTGCCACTTCACTGGCGACACGACCGAGGACTTTGTCCGTAGCGTCAATCACGAACCATTCATGCACTACCTCATGGGATTTTGCAGAAAAAGTTTTCATGATTTATCAAATTGTTATAGTCAAAATAAAAATTACTCCAATCAAACTACGTCCACCTTGGCCCTGCTTATGTTTGCAAGCTCGCAGATTCTGTAATTTCACTGGTAAAACAATTACCGCTGACTAGGACGGCAATTCAGTAAAGCCTTGAATTGTAACCCAAAAAAAACCCAGGAACGAGTCCTGGGTTGGAATCCACCTATGTTTAAGTGGAGGAGACACTGGGAGGTACATCAATCTCTTACATAAGACTGACTACCAATATGGTTATTTTACACAAAATTCATTGTGCGGTGCAAAAAAATTGACCGCGGTCAATTATTTAATGCTTTTATTCCAACACTGTTTTATGTATAAATTGGTAAACTATTGATAATATTGATTAATTTACTAAGTTAGGGATCACTAATATGGAATGCAAAGTAGCCTGGTTAGGAACTGATGGCATGGCTTTTTCAGCAGAAACCGGTAGTGGTCACCTCATTAATATGGATGGCGCCCCGGAAGCAGGCGGTAAAAATCTAGCTCCCCGACCGATGGAAATGCTCCTAGCAGGAGCAGGAGGATGCTCTGCATTTGATGTTGTTTTAATCCTACAACGCTCCCGTCAGGCCATTAGTGCCTGCAATGTCACCCTCAAAGCTGAACGGGCCACTGAGGATCCCAAAGTCTTTACCAAGATCAACCTGCATTTTCAGATCAAGGGGAAAGATCTAGATCCTGCCAAAGTGGATCGAGCCGTCAAACTATCGCATGACAAATATTGCTCAGCCACAGCTATGTTGGCCAAAACGGCTGAGCTAAGCTACAGCATTGAGCTTGTTGCTGAATAAGTGCAGAGTCAATCGATAAGCCGGATTCTGTCGCCTAGATTTGCATCTAGGGGCAATCATTCCTCTAGGCCGGCAGTTACCTGACGGCTCAAGCTCCCTACCCGTAGACTCAGCGGGACGCCTCATCGCCTACTTACTTGGGATTGCTCCAGGTGGAGGTTACCGCGTTTCACCGTAACTAAATACGCTCGTCTCTGTGGCCCTATTCCTCACGTCACCGTGGATGGTCGTTAACCATCACCCTACCCTATGGAGTCCGGACTTTCCTCCCCCTCAATAAAGAGGCGGCGATTGCCTAATTGACTCTGCGCCTGCAGTCTAACGCAGTCGGAGAAAAGTGGCTTAATTTAATTGATTTAAATAGCTGCCAAGGACCAGGCAATACTCTCACCAGCACGCAAAGGCACAATGGTTTGCTCACCCAATGGCAACTCTGCTGGAATGGCTTGCGCCTGCTTAATGAGGGTAATCTTTCCAGTATTACGCGGTAATGAATAGAAATCAGGGCCATAGAAACTAGCAAAGCCCTCTAATTTATCGAGCTTGCCAACACTCTCAAATGCCTCAGCATATAAGCCCAAAGCATTAAAAGCACTATAGCAACCAGCACAACCACAGGCAGCCTCTTTGGCACCCTTCGCATGCGGAGCACTATCTGTTCCCAAGAAGAATCGCGGACTACCGCTAGTAGCCACCTCCAACAAAGCAAGGCGATGCTCCTCACGTTTAAGAACTGGCAAGCAGTAATTGTGTGGGCGAATGCCACCAGCAAAAATCGCATTGCGATTCATGAGCAAATGTTGTGGGGTAATGGTTGCAGCAATAGTATTTTGCTCACTCATAGCATCACGCACATAGTGTGCCGCCTGGAGTGTGGTGATGTGTTCAAACACAATCTTGAGTGCCGGAAAGTTTTTACGCAGAGGAATTAATACTTGATCAATGAAAACAGCTTCACGATCAAAGATATCAATGTCAGAGTGAGTAACCTCACCATGCACTAGAAGAGGCATACCCACTTCCTGCATTGCCTCAAGCGCTTTAGTGCAATACTTCAAATCACTCACACCCGCATCACTATTAGTTGTAGCACCCGCAGGATATAACTTAATCCCTGTAATACCTGACGCTTTTGCTTTACGTACTTCATCGGCTGAAGTGTTATCAGTCAAGTACAAGGTCATTAATGGCGTAAAGCTTGTAATGCCTAACACTTGGAGCTGACTCTCAATCCGAGCCCGATAGGCATCCGCCAAATCTACGGTAGTGACTGGGGGCTTGAGGTTAGGCATGATGATCGCACGTGCAAATTGCCGCGCTGTATCAACCAATACATCTCTCATCACTTCACCATCACGAATATGCAAATGCCAATCATCAGGCTGGGTGATTTGAATTTGAGTTAAGTGATTCGACATAAGAATTGGCTTTAGTTAATCAATCAAAATAATACGGAAGTCATTTACATTGGTCAGCGTTGGGCCAGTTTCAACCAAAGCAGATAAATCAGCAAAGAATCCAAAGCAATCATGGGCTGCTAAAAAATGACTTGGACGAATGTCTCTTGCATGAGCAGTACGGCGCGTTTCAGGAGTAAACCAAGCACCCGCATTCTTTTCGCTACCATCAATACCATCGGTATCTGCAGCCAATCCAGCAATATTGGACATATCAGGTGTCGCTGCCAGTAAAGCCAATAAGAATTCACTGCAGCGGCCACCACGACCCACGATACCCGGAGGTAAAGTCACCGTACATTCTCCACCAGAAATCAGTGCCACTGGCGGCTTGGCCCAAGATTGGTAACCGGAGAGTTCTCGGGCAATTGCAGCATGCACTAACGCCACATCTCTTGCTTCACCAGTAATGGTGTCACCCAAGATAATGGGTTGATAGCCAACACTTTTAATATAAGTGGCGGCAGCTTCAAGACTGTTGTGGGCTGTGGCAATCACATGATTGACTACGTGTGCGCTATTTAAATCAGTCTCTTTTAAAGTTTCAGGAATCTGGCCAGCCACACCCTTCTGTAAATGACTGAGAACAGAGGTAGGCACTTGCTCTGTATTGAGATGGTATTTAGCCAAAATATCTAAGGCATCTTGATAGCTAGAGTAATCTGCTGCACAAGGCCCACTAGCAATATCAGCGGGTGAGTCGCCGGTCACATCTGAAATTAATAAAGCCTCGACCCGGGCACCACGATCAATTGCAACTCTAGCTAAGTTGCCCCCCAGAATCGCCGACAAATGCTTGCGCACGATATTCATTTCTTCAATAGGGGCACCACTACGCAGAAGTGCTTGGGTCGTGATGCGCATGTCATCAATGCTGATACCATCCTGTGGGAGTGTGAGTAAGCTAGAGCCTCCACCCGATACCAGAGCAATTAAAACATCGCCTTGCTGTAGTTGATTGGCCAATGCAAAAATTGCTTTTGCACCATCCATACCCGCTTGATCGGGCACGGGGTGACCAGCCTCAATAATCTTAATGTGAGATGTGGGTGAGCCATGGCCATATCGCGTCAGCACCACACCCTCTAATTGGGCTTCAGGCCAATGCACTTTTGCATGGCGCTCAAGGGCGCTGGCCATTGAGGCGCTGGCTTTGCCGGCACCAACTACTACACATCGGCCGCTCAGTCCATTTGGAAAGATTTTTCCCAAATGCTCGGGAACGATCTTTTGGGGGTCAGCAACCGCCAATGCAGCTGCAAAAGCATTTTTAAGAATGGTTTCTTGAGTCATTACTCTATTCTAATCAAGCGCCACTCGCTCTTGCATTTGCCACATTTCTGTATAACGGCCATTGGCCATGAGGAGCTCAGAATGGGTGCCACGCTCAACAATTTGACCTTGATCCATGACAAGAATCTGATCGGCATGAATGATGGTTGAAAGTCGATGGGCAATAATCAGGGTTGTGCGATTTTTAGCTAAATTGAGCAATTCCTCCTGAAAAGCACGCTCTGTTTTCGAGTCCAAAGCTGAGGTTGCCTCGTCAAAAATGAGCATGGCTGGCTTTTTCAACAAAGTACGGGCAATGGCAACCCGCTGCTTTTCACCGCCGGATAACTTGAGGCCACGCTCCCCAACCTGGGTGTGATAGCCATCGGGAAGGTGCTTAATAAAGCCATCAATTTGTGCCGCTCGCGCAGCCTCGTGTACTGCCTCGGTGGAGGCGCTTGGATCACCGTAGGCAATGTTGTAGCCAATGGTATCGTTAAAAAGTACCGTATCCTGAGGAACAATTCCAATTGCTTTACGCAAACTAGCTTGCGTGACATCTTGAATATTTTGACCATCGATCAAAATAGATCCAGATTGAATGTCATAGAAGCGAAATAACAGGCGTGCTAGGGTGCTTTTACCCGCCCCGCTTTGCCCAACTACAGCAGCAATAGTTCCAGCAGGGATATGAAAGCTGACATCTTTTAGGATTTCACGTTTGGCATCGTAATGAAAAGAAACGTGCTCAAAACGCACATCTGGTCCCAATGAATGCGTTTGAATGTGCAATGGGGATGCGCCTGGAGCATCTGCAATTTCCTTTTCGGTATTGAGCAAAGAAAACATTCGATCCATATCCGTTAACGCTTGCTTAATCTCGCGGTAAATCACGCCCAAGAAATTAAGTGGGACGTACAACTGAATCATCAAGGTATTAACTAATACTAAGTCGCCCAAGGTCATACTGCCATTGACGACACCCAGCGTAGCCCGCCATAAAATCAATACCAAACCTGTTGCAATAATAGTTTGCTGACCTAAATTCAATAGCGCTAAAGACTTTTGCGATTTAATTGCAGCAGCTTGATATCGAATCAAATTATCGTCGTAGCGCTTTGCTTCAAAAGCTTCATTGCCAAAATATTTCACGGTCTCAAAATTCAGCAAAGAATCAATGGCTTTTTGATTTGCCTTTGAATCCATTTCATTCATGGTTCTTCTAAAGTGAGTGCGCCACTCAGTAACCAAGACCGTGAAACCAATATACAAAACCAAGGCAGTTAAGGTGATGCCCGCAAACCAAAAGTCATAGGAGTATGCAAAGTAACCCAGCACCAAACAAAACTCAATTAAGGTCGGTAGGATGCTATAGAGTGAATAGGAAATTAAGGACTGGATGCCACGCGTCCCACGCTCGATATCACGACTAACACCTCCAGTTTGACGCGCTAGGTGAAAACTCAAGGCCAAAGCATGTAAATGCTCAAAAACTTGCAATGCCACTTTGCGTACTGCGTTTTGAGTCACGCGCGCAAAAATCCCTTCACGCAATTCATTAAAGAGGGATGCCGAGATGCGTAATGCGCCATAGGCAATAATGAGAGCAACCGGCACTATCACCAAAGCTTGAGGGGCATCCGCCTTGATGTTGAGAGCATCAATCAAGCGCTTCATCAAAATTGGAATACCTAAATTCGCAAGTTTTGCCGCAATCAAACACGCTAGAGCAAGCGCTACCCTAAATTTATATTCCAATAAGTAAGGCAATAAATCGCGTATCACACGCCAATCATTGTCTTTAGAAGAATTTGCAGAAGGATCTGCGTGGTGTCGACCAGATGAATGTCTCATGACACTATCTTAGTGAGTTATCACTAGCTATGCTGAAAAGAGATGCAAGATCGCTTCGCCATTGCTACGAGAAAAACATTGCTTAGCAGCTTGTTCAAAGGGTAGCCACTGGTAAGCCACATGCTCTCTAGGCGCAAGTGTAACGCTCGTATTGTCTGGAACCTCCAATGAAAACCAATGTTCCGTATTTTGAGTGATGCCAGGAGGATAACGATAACGCCACTGCGGATAAATCTCATACTCAATTTGGTGGTGCATATTTTGCAATGCGCCTTCTGGCAAGGAGGTAATATCAATACCAGTTTCCTCCAGCACCTCTCTTGCAGCTGCTGTTGCTAGATCTTCATCGGGTGCATCAAGACTGCCTGTGACTGACTGCCAAAAGCCGCTCCGATCTGCTCGCTCAATTAATAAAACATCCCCAGTCGATTTGTAAATAACAACTAAAACCGAAATGGGGATTTTCAAGATAAGCGCGCTAGCGTTCTGATATGCAATTACGCAGCAGGGGCTGCTTGACGCAAACGAATATGCAATTCGCGCAATTGACGCTCATCAACCGGACTGGGAGCCTGGGTTAATAAGCACTGAGCACGTTGTGTTTTCGGGAAAGCAATCACATCACGAATCGACTCTGCACCAGTCATCATGGTCACGATACGATCCAAACCAAAGGCGATACCGCCGTGAGGAGGGGCGCCATACTGAAGCGCATCGAGTAAGAACCCAAACTTGGCTTGTGCCTCTTCAGCACCAATCTTCAAGGCACGGAATACCTGGCTCTGTACAGCCTCTTGGTGAATACGAACCGATCCACCACCAATCTCGCTACCATTGAGGACCATATCGTAAGCCTTCGCCAAACACTTGCCCGGATCAGACTCCAGATATTGCATATGCTCATCTTTGGGACTAGTAAACGGATGATGACAAGCAACCCAGCGCGCCTCGCCATCGTCGTAATCGAACATTGGGAAGTCAACCACCCACAATGGTCTCCAACCCTCAGTAAAGAGTCCATGCTCTTTACCCCAAGCAGAATGGCCAATACGTAAACGCAAATTACCCATGGCATCGTTCACTACTTTTTCTTTATCTGCTCCAAAGAAAATAATATCGCCGTCTTTTGCACCAGTACGTTTGAGAATGCCTTCTACCGCTGCATCATGTAAATTTTTCACAATGGGTGATTGCAAGCCATTACGGCCTTCTGCAATTGAGTTCACCTTAATCCAAGCTAGGCCCTTAGCGCCATAGATAGAAACAAACTGAGTGTAGTCATCGATTTCACTTCGACTGATCTCTGCGCCACCAGGTACGCACAAACCAACTACGCGACCACCTGCTTGATTTGCAGCTCCAGAAAACACCTTGAAATCAACATCTTTCATCAAATCAGTTAATTCAGTGAACTCAAAATTCACACGCAAATCTGGCTTATCAGATCCGAAACGCGCCATACCTTCTGAGTAAGGCATGGTTGGGAATGGATTAGGCAATTCAACGTTCATGGTTTTCTTGAAAATATGACGAATCATGTTTTCAAATAAATCACGAATCTCTAACTCACTTAAGAAAGCAGTTTCACAATCGATCTGTGTAAATTCTGGCTGACGATCAGCACGCAAATCCTCATCCCGGAAACACTTCGTGATTTGGTAATAACGATCAAACCCAGCAACCATCAACAATTGTTTAAACAACTGGGGAGATTGCGGCAAAGCAAAGAACTGGCCATCATGCACACGGGAAGGCACTAGATAATCACGCGCACCTTCTGGCGTGCTTTTGGTAAGCATTGGCGTTTCGATATCAATGAATCCGGCTTCATCTAAATAGCGACGGCATTCCATGGCTACGTTGTAACGCAAACGCAAATTCTTTTGCATCTGTGGACGACGTAAATCTAAAACGCGATGGGTTAAGCGGGTTGTTTCGGAGAGATTCTCATCATCCAATTGGAATGGTGGTGTAACCGAAGCATTCAAGATCACCAAGCTGTGGCACAAGATTTCTACTTTGCCGCTAACTAAGTCAGCATTCTCAGTACCAGCTGGGCGGGCACGTACCAAGCCTTTGATCTGAATACAGAATTCATTACGCACCTGCTCGGCAAGCGCAAACATTTCTGGGCGATCCGGATCACAAACAACTTGCACAAAACCTTGGTGGTCGCGCAAGTCAATAAAGATTACACCCCCATGATCACGGCGGCGGTTGACCCATCCAGAGAGGGTGACCTCTTGACCAATCAGTGAATCGGTTACCTGACCGCAGGTATGGCTTCGCATCGACATAACAATTTCCTATAAATCAAAAATGACTTGGTGACTGACTTGAAGTCAGGCCAGTTGAACTCGTGGGTGGCACAGAACCCATTGAAACAATATGCTTCAACGCTTCCTCGACACTCATATCTAGTTGAATTGTTTCTGCGCGAGGAACAATCATAAAAAAACCGGAGGTGGGGTTTGGGGTGGTTGGCAGGAAAACATTGACGTAATCCTCGCCCAACTTACTGCTGACTTCTTTTGCAGGGATTCCAGTTTGAAACGCAATAGCCCAAGAATTCGGATGCGGGTAACGAATTAACAGTGCCTTACTGAATGCTTGGCCACTACCAGAGAATAGGGTGGAAGAAACTTGTTGGACACTTGAATAGATGGAACGCACTACCGGAATACGGTTTACAAACTTATCCCAGACTTTTAACCACCACTGCCCAGCAAAATTAATTGCGATTAAGCCAGTAAACATGACTACAGCGACCACAATCAAAATACCCACTGCAGGTAGCTCACGGAAACGCTGAAGTTCTGCAGCAGACTCACGAGGAAGTACTGCCATAATGGCCTGCACTACTGAGCCAAAAACACCATCAAGCAAGCCCAAGCCCCAGGTAATCACCCAAATAGTGACTGCCATAGGAGCCCAAACGAGAATGCCAGCGATAAAGTATTTTTTCATATTCCTTGCCTAACCCAGCATTTTAGCGGGTTAAAGTGGCAACGGGGCGGGACTAGTAAATACCGGAGCTAATTATCAAAATTCCAGCCAAAAACCCACCAGCAAAGAGTAAGGCCCCTACTAAAAGCCGATGAGTGCGTCTTTCTTGGAGCAAAAGTGCTTTCAAAACCTCTAATTCTGGGTTTTTCTCATTCTTTTGCCGATGACCCTGATCCAAGCTTTGGGCAATCAGGCGCGGCAAAGTAGGGAGAATTTTTGCCCAAGAGGGTGCCTCTTCCTTCAGGCCATCGATCAAACCACGCCATCCTAATTGCTGACTAATCCATTTTTCCAGGATTGGCTTAGCGGTTTTCCAAAGATCCAGATCCGGATCTAGTTGGCGGGCAAGGCCTTCTACGTTTAACAAGGTTTTTTGGAGCAAGGTCAATTGCGGCTGAATTTCTACCTTAAAGCGTCTTGAGGTTTGGAATAGGCGCATTAAGACAAGTCCTAAAGATATCTCTTTGAGCGGGCGATCAAAATAAGGCTCACATACGGAGCGCACCGCCCCCTCTAACTCTTCTACTCTTGTGTTTGCAGGAACCCAACCAGATTCAATATGCAGTTCAGCGACGCGACGGTAATCGCGATTAAAAAATGCCAAGAAATTAAGGGCTAAATAATTTTTGTCGGACTCACTCAGTGCGCCAACGATTCCAAAGTCTAAGGAAATAAATCTTCCGAATGTTTCTGGCTCTAAGCTAATGAGGATATTTCCAGGATGCATATCTGCATGGAAAAAACCATACTCAAACACTTGAGTAAAAAATATTTCAACGCCATCAGCAGCCAACTTTTTAAAATCGACACCCGCCTCTTGCAAGACCTTCGTACGACCGATGGAGACCCCATTCATCCTTTCCATCACAATGACATTGGTATGACAGAAATCCCAATACATTTCAGGGATCATCAATTTTTTGGAGTCCACAAAGTACCGACGCAACTGGCTCGCGTTCGCTGCTTCGCGCATTAAGTCCAATTCGTCATGTAAGTAGGTATCAAATTCAGCCACGTTCTCGCGTGGCTTGAGGCGACGACCGTCTTCGGAGCTACGTTCAACAATTTTTGCTAAATCATATAAAAGTGCAATGTCGCCCTCAATGACTGGCAGAATGCCGGGGCGCAGTACTTTAATGGCAACTGCTCGTCCATGCCACTCGGGATGCTTCTCAGTGCCTCGCAATACCCCAAAGTGCACCTGCGCTACAGAAGCACTCGCTACCGGTGTTGCATCAAACTCTAAAAAGATCTCTTCAATGGATTGACCTAGATCTACTTCAATTAAGCGGCGCGACTCTTCATTTGAAAATGGTGGAACTTGATCTTGTAGTTTGGCCAATTCATTCGCAATATCCTCTGGCAGAAGATCACGACGTGTTGATAAAACTTGACCAAATTTCACAAAGATCGGTCCAAGAGCTTCTAGCGTCAAGCGAATGCGTACGCCTCGCGGCATCTTTGAATTGGGAGAAAGCCAACACAGCATGGTTAAGAAGCCCTTACGAATGCCAGGTCTTAAGAGGTCACGTAATAGAGGCAATAAGCCATAGCGCCATGCTGTAAAAAAGATATAGAAAAGACGAGCTAGTCGACGCACGATTTATAAAGCCTTTTTTTCTAGTAATTGAATGCGTTTTTCGATGCGGTCTACCGCATCTCGTAAATCATTTAATTCTGCCTTGCGGTTAGCAAAATCACGCTTATTTAGTAATACTTTTTTTTCTTCGCTAACGTACTCAACCACGTTATCAAGCAAATCACCAGCAGCCAACTTGCTTGCAGAGAGCCATTTTTTCCCTTGCTTAACTGTAAAGTGTGCAGGCGCATCACCTAGCAAACGAGATAAATCCTCCTCATACTCCCAGCGAACCTGACCAATTAATCGACCTAATAATTGCGCCAAATCTGCATCACCTGCAATCTTCACCGCTTTAAATGCCTGTTCCCGCAAATTGCCTGGGCTGCCAAGGATTTCAGTTAATGCTTTTGCTGAAATGCTCAAGATTAGGGATGGCTGCTCTATTTCGGAAGCCGCCTTAAGCAGGCCTTCTGAACTTAATTCAAAACCAAGATTGCCAAGCGGCATTTCTATCAAGATGGTTTTATAGGCATGTCGACTTAATTCAGTCATCGCCCAGGGCTCAGCAGAGAGCACATGATTAATCCCGCGGCAGGCTGTGGCAGCTGCAATGGTGTGTGTGGTTGAAGAAGTGCTATTCATGAGTGTAAAAAACCCGCAAGTACGCGGGTTTTCCAATGGAAAGTGCCCTAAGCTTAAACCAACTGCCTAATACCCGCCAGTACCCAGCCTCCAGGACCCTCTAAAGGCTTAGTTAGATTCCAGATTTCAGAGAAATGATTAGCAGGTGCATCTATTTGCTCGCGAATTAAGCCTGAAAACTGGACGCTACAGAAATAACTCGCATCCGCAGTCTCAATTCCCAATAATTTGGCATCTATGGTCAAGACATCGGTTTGATTAGCGCTATCACTACGGCCGGATAAATCTTGTGAGATGGTTGCAAACATTTCAGGCGTTGTGTATTCGCGCAATGCCCCCAAGTCACCGCTATCCCAAGCCTTTTGCAAACTAATGAAGTACTGCTTTGCATTGGCTAAAAAAGCATACTCATCAAAACCAGGGGGCAAAGTTGAGTGGAAAGGCTGAGCCTCTAAGCCAACACCAGCAAATGCATTTGCGGCAGGGGTAAATGCCGGCTCTTGTCGTAAGCCAGATTCACTTGTACGCTGCATCCCTTGCCTCAGGTGATTGGATTGCGTCATGACCGAGCTTGCGGGAAGTAATTTGCGAATGACAAACATGATCGCAAATCCAGCTAAAGCAGCAAGAAGCAAACCAGTAATTAAAGAGGAAGCGCCTTCCCCCAAGCCAAAATGAGATAAAAGATAACCAATGCCTAATCCAGCAGCCAAGCCTCCCAACATCCCACCCATTCCACCAAAACGACTTGGCGTAGGTGCTTGAGGAGTAGGTGCAGCAGGAGCTGCTTGGGTCTGCTGCGCTGGCTTTTGGAGCGGCGTAGCTTGCCTTTGAATGGGGGCGCTAGGTGCGCGACCAAAACTTTTGCCACCGCCCAAACGTGCAGCGTTTACTGGTCCAACAAAAGCGAGCAACAAACTCAGGCTAATTAGTAATGCTTTGAAGAAACGCTGATTCATTTGGTATTCCATATAAAACCTCTTTGCTTAATATTTAAAACCAATATGCAAAGCAACAATACCACCTGTCATACGATGAGTCTCTACCTCATCAAATCCAACGCCGAGCATGATTTCTTTTAAGGCATCCGCATCTGGATGCATCCGGATAGATTCAGCCAGATAGCGATAGCTTTCTGAATCCTGAGCAATCTTCTCACCCAACCAAGGTAGCACCTTGAATGAATAAGCGTCATACACAGACTGCAAAAAGGCATCAGGTTTTGAAAACTCCAAGACAAGCACGCGACCACCTGGTTTGATCACGCGACGCATTTCGGCTAAAGCCACGTCTTTATGGGTCATATTGCGCAAACCAAATGCCACAGTCACCACATCAAAATGATTTTCTGGAAATGGAATCTTCTCAGCATCGAATTGAACACATGGCAAAGCTAAGCCCTGATCAAGCAAACGGTCGCGACCAACACCTAGCATCGAAGCATTAATATCACTTAACCATACCTGCGCCTCGGTGTTTTGACCCCAGCCAGCTGCGCGAGCAAAGGCGGCAGCCAAATCTCCAGTACCGCCTGCAATATCCAAGACCTTCTGGCCAGGACGAACTTGCGCACGCGCAATAGTGATTTTTTTCCAAACACGGTGTAATCCAAATGACATCAAATCATTCATCACATCGTATTTCGCAGCCACAGAATGAAATACCTCGGCAACCTTGCCAGCTTTTTCTGCTTCATCTACGCTTTGATAACCGAAGTGCGTTTTACTCATGAATGGCGCTCTCTATCTGAATAATTACTTTTAGTGACTGCCGCAAGAATGACCTTGCTTAGTCATTGGGGCATCTCGATCTAGCCCAGCGGCAGCCAGCTTTTCTAGATGAGTTAACCAGAGTTGTTCTTGATTCTCACATAGCTTATATAAATAATCCCAAGTAAATAAACCAGAGTCATGCCCATCTGAAAATGTAGGCTTAAGGGCGTAATGTCCCACTGGTTCAAGACTGGTAATCAATACATCTCTTTTGCCAGTTTGCAAGGTTTCTTGCCCTGGGCCATGTCCTTGTACTTCAGCAGAGGGTGAGAGTACGCGCAATAATTCAAACGGCAAACAATACGTACTCCCATTCTCATAGGTCAACTCTAATACCTTGGATTGCTGATGCACCACGAGGTTAGTTGGAATCATTAAACCAATACCCTTTCGATACCACCTTGATTGGCCTTAACTACATACTCTTGCATCCAGTTCTTACCTAATAATTTTTGAGCCATTTCAACCACGATATAGTCGGCAGTGGTATCACTATCGGAATCAAAACGGGTTAGGCCTTGCAAGCAAGAAGGGCAACTAGTCAAGACTTTGACATCGCCAGTAAAGTCATCTTTACGCAATTCATTAGCGCCCTTTTCCATTTCAATTTGTTTGCGGAAACGCACTTGAGTAGAAATATCTGGGCGCGTGACAGCCAATGTACCTGACTCACCACAGCAACGGTCATTCTTCTGAATGGCTTTGCCATCTTCAAGCTGAATAAGTTCATTTACCGTTTTTAAAGGATCTTGCAATTTCATTGGGGAGTGACACGGATCGTGATACATGTACTTCACGCCCGTCACATTCTCCAGCTTGACGCCCTTCTCGAGGAGATACTCATGAATATCAATAATGCGACAGCCGGGGAAAATTTGCTCGAACTGATAGCCTGCTAATTGGTCGTAGCAAGTTCCGCAAGAAACTACCACTGTCTTAATGTCCAAATAATTGAGGGTGTTAGCAACCCGATGGAATAGAACCCGATTATCGGTAATCATCTTTTCCGCTTTATCAAAGTCACCATTGCCGCGCTGCGGATAGCCGCAACATAAATAACCTGGTGGCAATACAGTTTGTACACCGACATTCCACAGCATTGCTTGAGTCGCTAAGCCTACTTGTGAGAATAAGCGCTCAGAGCCGCAACCTGGGAAATAAAACACCGCTTCGGTTTCTGAAGAAGTGGTTTTAGGATCTCGAATAATTGGCACGTAATTGGCATCTTCAATATCAAGCAGTGCACGCGCTGTTTTCTTCGGTAAATTGCCCGGCATCTTCTTATTAACAAAGAAGATAACTTGCTCCTTCACACTTGGCTTACCAACCGTCGCTGGTGGATGGGTAGTCTGTTTGCGCGCGAATTTACGCAGCACATCATTGCCTAATCGTTGCAACTTATATCCCCAGCCAATCATAGCCGTACGCGCTAGATTAATTGTTTCTGGGCTGGTTGCATTTAAGAAGAACATGGATGCAGCCGTACCAGGGTTAAAACGTTGCTGGCCCATCTTGCGTAATAAATTACGCATGTTCATAGTCACATCACCGAAGTCAATTTTGACCGGACATGGTGTTAAGCATTTATGACAAACTGTGCAATGCGCAGCAACGTCATCAAACATTTCCCAATGACGAATGGATACACCGCGACGCGTTTGCTCTTCATATAAAAATGCCTCGATCAACAATGAAGTTGCCAAGATTTTGTCGCGTGGACTGTAAAGCAAGTTTGCGCGTGGTACATGCGTAGAGCACACTGGCTTGCACTTACCGCAACGCAAGCAATCTTTCACGCTATCAGCAATTGCGCCAATATCGCTCTGCTGCATGATGATCGATTCATGACCCATCAAACCAAAGCTCGGCGTGTAAGCCATGCTGAGATCGGCGTTGGGCATTAACTTACCTTTGTTGAAACGACCTTCAGGATCCACACGATTTTTATAGCTACGGAAGTCCTTTAACTCTGCTTCAGTGAGGTATTCAAGCTTGGTAATACCAATACCATGTTCACCCGAAATCACGCCATCTAAAGAGCGGGCTAATTTCATAATGCGATCAACTGCATGATGCGCATCTTGCAACATCTCATAGTCATCAGAATTGACTGGAATATTGGTATGTACGTTACCGTCACCTGCATGCATATGCAAGGCGACAAACACCCGCTTACGCAATATACGCTTATGCGTTGCTTCGAGCTCAGCCAAAATCGGTTCGAATGCTAAACCGCCAAAAATAATCCTTAGCTCAGCGCGTACCTCCTCCTTCCAGGATGCACGCAAACTGAAATTCTGGAGCTGTGAGAAATAGTTATCCATTCCAACCAACCAGTCAGACCAACGGGTGCGCACCTTCGCAATTAATTCCAAGGCCTGCTGCACCCGATCGCCCAAAATCTCGGCAGTCGGAATTTCATAGTCATCATCGCCCTTACCTAATGGCAAAGCGCTCTTTCTCAAGAAAGACTCGAGACCATCCAATACTTGCAATTTATTTTTCAGGGACAACTCAATGTTGATGCGATCGATCCCATCGGTGTACTCACCCATCCGCGGCAATGGAATCACTACATCTTCATTGATTTTGAAGGCATTGGTGTGCCGCGCAATGGCTGCAGTACGGGCCCGGTCTAACCAGAACTTTTTGCGCGCTTCCGCACTCACAGCAACAAAGCCCTCGCCGACACGCAAATTAGCCATACGCACAACTTCACTGGTTGCCGCTGCCACCGCTGCTTCGTCATCACCTGCGATATCACCAATCAAAACCATTTTTGGCAAGCTATTACGCTTGGATTTAGTGGAATAGCCAACCGCCCTGAGGTATCGATCATCTAAGTGTTCTAAGCCAGCCAATATTGGGCCACCTTGTTTACTCAAGCCATCTAAATAGGCCTTGATTTCGACAATGCTTGGAATGGCTTCTCGTGCTTGACCAAAAAACTCTAAGCAAACAGTACGCATGTATTTAGGCATGCGATGCAAGACCCAAGTGGCACTCGTGATTAAACCGTCGCAACCTTCTTTTTGAACTCCTGGTAGTCCAGATAAAAACTTATCTGTAACATCCTTACCCAAACCTTCTTTACGAAAGCGCTTGCCTTCTACTTGGAGAGTTTCTTTTTTCAGAATACGCTCGCCTGGCTCACTCAAACCATCCGACCAAGTTAACTCAAAGCGCACTTGATCAACTTCATGAATCTTGCCTAAATTATGATCAAGACGCTCGATATCTAACCAGTTACCCTCTGGATCAACCATTCTCCAGCTAGCCAAGTTATCTAGTGCAGTACCCCAAAGAACGGCTTTCTTACCACCAGCATTCATCGCGATATTGCCACCAATGCAACTGGCATCAGCTGAGGTTGGATCGACAGCAAATACAAGCCCAGCATGCTCTGCGGCGTCGGAAACACGTCGCGTTACAACGCCTGCACCAGTAAAGATGGTAGACACTTCATGAGTAACCCCTGGCAAACGTTTGAGTTTGACGCCGCCAATATCTTGCAACTTCTCAGTATTGATCACGGCTGACATTGCATACAAAGGAATTGCACCGCCGGTGTAGCCAGTGCCACCTCCACGTGGAATGATGGTCAGGCCCAATTCAATACAGGCTTTTACGAGCCCAGGAATTTCAGATTCATAATCAGGCTTGAGAACCACCAAGGGAAACTCCACCCGCCAGTCAGTAGCATCAGTCACATGCGCTGCACGCGACACGCCGTCAAAACAAATATTGTCAGTAGCGGTATGACGACCCAATATCTTGAGGGCGCGCTTACGTAACTGCTCTACTTCTTTAAACCCAGTCTCAAAATTGTCGACTGCGCGATGTGCAGCATTCAATAAGATCTGCACCTGATCTGCAGAATCGCCGCTAGAGCGTTTTTTCACTTCACCCAGACGATGCCAGAGGGCATCGATCAAGAGCTTGCGGCGATTGGCGTTATCCAGCAAATCATCTTGCAAGAATGGATTGCGCTGTACGACCCAAATATCACCTAAGACCTCAAACAACATCCGCGCAGAACGGCCAGTACGACGTACACCGCGCAAGTCATTTAAAACGCGCCAAGACTCCTCGCCCAAGAGGCGAATCACGATTTCTCGATCGGAAAAAGAGGTGTAGTTGTAGGGAATTTCGCGTAAACGGGGGGTGCCCGCCTCGGCGTCCAACAACTGATTTAAAGCCAATGGAGCGTTCATAGCGTCATATTTGATAAATAAGCATTTTAATAGAGCGAAGCTGATATTGGCAGGAATCCGACAAAGTTGCTGCTGGCGGAAATAAACCCTTTCAAATCTAAGGGCTTAGGGCCATCCGTGGTACGCTCATCAGATGGCAACGAACTATTTAAAGAAAATTTTATCGGCCCGAGTCTACGATGTAGCCAGGGAAACTGAATTACAGCTCGCTCCTGCACTCAGCAAGCGCTTAGGCAACCAAGTTTTACTCAAAAGAGAAGATAACCAACCGGTTTTTTCCTTCAAATTACGTGGCGCTTACAACAAGATGGCCCATTTACCCCCGGAAGCCTTAAAACGCGGGGTCATCGCAGCCTCGGCAGGCAATCACGCTCAAGGGGTGGCCCTAGCGGCCTCCAAAATGAAATGTAAGGCCGTCATTGTGATGCCAACCACTACTCCCAGCGTCAAAATTGAGGCTGTAAAAGCTCGAGGCGGCTCCTGGGTAGAGGTCATTCTGCATGGCGAGTCCTATAGCGACGCATTTGAATATTCAGAACTTCTTGAGAAAAAACGTGGCTTAACCTTTGTTCACCCCTTTGATGACCCGGATGTCATTGCTGGACAGGGCACGATTGCCATGGAAATTTTCGAGCAACATCAAGCGCCTATCGAAGCCATCTTTGTAGCCATCGGTGGTGGTGGCCTCATCTCTGGAATTGGCGAGTACACCAAAGCCATTAGCCCAAAGACCAAAATTATTGGCGTACAGGCATCCGATTCAGATGCGATGCGTCGTTCTCTCAAAGCCAATAAACGCATCGAGATGAAGGATGTAGGCCTCTTCTCAGATGGCACGGCAGTCAAGCTGGTGGGCAAAGAAACCTTCCGTATTTGCAAAAAGGTAGTTGACGACATCATCACTGTCGATACAGATGAGATCTGTGCGGCAATTAATGATGTCTTTACCGATACTCGAAGCATTCTGGAGCCTGCTGGCGCCTTGGCTATTGCCGGCATGAAGAAGTATGTGGAGACCCATCGCACCAAGAAAAAAACCTTGGTAGCAGTTGCTTGTGGTGCAAATATGAATTTCAGTCGTTTGCGTTTTGTTGCGGAACGCGCGGACGTTGGTGAATTCCGTGAGGCAGTATTTGCCGTCACCATCCCCGAAGAACGCGGCTCATTTAAACGCTTCTGCGAATTACTGGGCAAGCGCAACGTCACTGAATTTAATTATCGTATCACCGATCAAAATCAAGCCCATATCTTTGTTGGCATTGGCACGCAAAAAGCGACTGATAGTGCTGCTATTGCGAATCACTTTACCAAGGCTAAATTTGCAACGATTGACTTAACCCATGATGAGTTAGCCAAATCGCATCTGCGTCACATGGTTGGCGGAAACTCAGCACTCGCGAACGACGAATTGCTCTATCGCTTTGAATTCCCAGAGCGCCCTGGAGCCTTGATGAAATTCTTGACCAGCATGGCGCCTAACTGGAATATTAGCCTGTTCCATTATCGCAATCATGGCGCTGACTATGGTCGTATCTTGGTGGGTATTCAAGTTCCCAAAAATGAGCAGAAGAAATTCCAAAATTTCTTGGCCTCTCTTGGCTATCCACATTGGGATGAGACCAATAATCCAGCTTATCGACTGTTTCTAAAATAAGACTCTATTTAAAAAATGTCCTACACACTCACTGGAAAACTGGTTGTTGCGATTTCATCGCGCGCCCTGTTTGATTTTGAAGAAGAAAATCGTATCTTCGAATCAACCGATGACAGCGCATATATGAAACTACAGCTTGATCGACTAGGTGAGGCAGCACAAACTGGCGTGGCATTTCCCCTCATTAAAAAACTACTTGCCTTTAATGAGGAGGGTCAGCAAAGAGTCGAGGTTGTCATTCTGTCGCGCAATGATCCAGTCAGCGGCTTGCGTGTATTTCGCTCAGCCAAACATCATGGCTTACATTTAGAACGTGGGGTATTTACCAGAGGGCGCCCTCCTTATAGTTATCTGCGTTCATTGCATGCCAATCTATTTCTTTCGGCTAATGAAGATGACGTGCGCGCAACTATTGAAGCCGGGTTTCCTGCGGCACGCGTTTATCCTGAATCCACAAAAACTGCGGAATCACACCCTAATGAAATTCGCATCGCATTTGACGGAGACGCCGTGTTGTTCTCAGACGAAGCAGAACAAGTTTTTCAAGATAAAGGCCTAGAGGCATTTGTCGCCCATGAGAGCAAGAAAGCTGACATTCCATTGCCCCCGGGTCCCTTTAAACCGCTTCTAGAGGCACTGCATCGCTTGCAACGCACCACCAGCGAAAAAGGCATGCGTATTCGCACGGCCCTAGTCACTGCTCGCTCAGCTCCAGCACATGAGCGCGCAATTCGCACCTTGATGGCTTGGGGCATTGATGTAGATGAAGCGATGTTCTTAGGGGGGCTCTCAAAGAGCGAATTCCTACGCGAATTCGAGCCTGATTTTTTCTTTGATGATCAGACTGGCCATTGCCAATCAGCAGCATCGGTTGCACCAACCGGTCACGTAGTCTCTGGCGTATCGAATAAGCCTAAAACAAATTAAGTAAATCAAGAACTTCATTATGGCAACATTACCGCTCGGCCAAGCATCGCAATATCCCGATCAATACGATCCGAGTTTGCTTTTTCCAATTCCCCGCTCTGAAAATCGCGCAAAGTTAGGCATTGAGGCTAATCAAGTCCTGCCGTTTGTCGGTGTGGATATCTGGAATGCGTATGAATTAAGCTGGCTCAATCAAAGGGGTAAACCACAAATTGCCTTAGCTGAGTTTCAAGTGCCCGCCGATTCTCCCAACATGATTGAATCGAAGTCATTCAAGCTCTATCTCAATAGCCTCAATAGCGCCCGCTTTGAAAATGAAGATGCGGTACGCGAAAGAATCATCACTGATTTATCTGCGGTGGCTGGCAGCAAAGTATCGACTCGCATCTACCCAACTGATGTGGTTGCCAAAAAAGGGATGCAAGAAATGACCGGCGTTCTCATCGATCGACTCGATATTGAGGTTGACCCCAATCTTTCCGCTGATCCAGGATTACTTGGAGTGAACGATTCCTTTGGTCCAATAGAGCAATGCTTGGTCTCGCATCTACTTAAATCCAATTGTCCAGTAACAGGACAGCCTGATTGGGCCAGCGTCCAAATTCGCTATCAAGGACGCCCGATATTAGAAGAAGGGTTATTGCGTTACCTCATTGGCTTTAGACAACTTGGCGAATTTCATGAGCATTGTGTCGAGACCATTTTTTCTGATATCAAGCGCCAGTGCAAGCCAGAAAAATTATCTGTTTATGCGCGCTATACAAGACGGGGCGGGCTGGATATCAATCCATTTCGCACAGATCATAATGCGCCTTGGCCTGATAACACACGTCACGCAAGGCAATAGCACGCCAGCAAACTCATCGGCTCTCCGCTACTTTGCGGGAGCTGATGAGGGGTCATAAATCTTTTCTAAATAGGAAGCAATGCTGGGTGCCTGACCAAAGCAACTCCTTACTATTTCAGGATTAGAGTACCAGGTCTCGGTAGCTTTTGCTTCATCTATAAATGATTTCATCACAATCGCAATATCGACATTATCTAGACCCGCAACTTTTAACTTATCAAAACCTGAAGAGCAGGCTCGCGCTAAATCAGAGCCATCAGAACGCCCAATTTTTTGCAGCAGACTGGGTGATGAGTTATTCAAAATCTGCATAAAGTTCTGAGTAGACTCCGGCGCCAAGTGATTTAAAACATGCTGCGAGGATAGATTCTCCCGATTGACTAAATCATCGATATCTACCATGGTGGGATAAAACAAGGTTCTTGAGAATTGAAAACTAAGCTTCACGGTAAACAGTAATTGCTTATCCGCCTTTGGATCCTTTTGTAATTTTTCAATCTCTTTATCGGTAATCTTATTAATATCTTGATCGGTTTTATACACAGGGATCTCTACAGATTGAATACCTTGACGTAGCTCAGGCCAACTAAATGAGATTGGAACCTTTGCATCAATCATGCCCTGCAGCAAAGTATTTGCCTTGGTTTGGGTATCAGAAACCACCGAACTGCCCACAGCAGTTGATACACCCCCAATAGCTGCAGCAGAGCCACCAGTAGCCACGATAGCTGCCGCCCCTAATAAGAATTTAGCCGAACCAACATAGTCTTGATTGGAATCATTAGAACTCTTCACATTGAGCACCAAAGAAAGCTTGCCTGGACTCAATATGGAATAAGAAGCCATATTGGTCATCGGCACGACTTGTAATGGGGTTGTACTCAAAGATGCACACTGAGAGCCATTCTCACGCCCGTCAAATGTCGCAATCGGAACTTCTAGTTTGTCTAATTTATTTTTGAAGCCATAGCTCGTAATGGATAAAACTAATTGTGTTTTGTCAGATCCCCAAAAGCGATGGCTAGACATTTGCGTGCAAGCACTCGTTGGGATCACTTCAGATGTAATCGTGACATAACCATCATTTCCTCTACCATCATGCAACCAATCTGGCGGATCGCTCTTACCAAAAGAAGGATTCACATCTGGGAAGAAAAATGGTGCTGCAACAGAAGGGGCTGGCGCAAGTAATATGGCCATAATCCCCAAAAGGCTGAGGACTGAATTCGTGAACCTATTTATTTGCATGTCTTATTTTAAGAGTATTGCTACTTTTTGTTAAAAAGCAATGCAAAAGAATGAAGTCAAGAACAAACCCCTGTAAGCACAAGGCTAAGAGGGGTTTATTTGATTAGTTGTTAACTAATACCTTTAGGTCTCCCTTAGAACGGAATGTCGTCATCCATTGCGCCTAGCGATGCTGCGCTTGAAGATGCGGCTGGAGCGGACTGCTCTACAGAACGTGGGCGACTATAACCTTCACCACCACCTTCACTACCGCCTACTGGCTTACCGCCAAGCATTTGCATTGTTTCTGCAACGATCTCAGTGGAATATTTTTCTTGACCGCTTGCATCAGTCCATTTGCGCGTACGCAAACGACCTTCAACATAAACCTGTGAACCTTTTTTGAGGTATTGCCCAGCAATCTCAGCAAGCTTGCCAAAGAATGCAACGCGGTGCCATTCTGTGGTTTCTTTCATCTCACCTGACTGTTTGTCTTTGTAGCGATCTGAAGTTGCTACTGAGATGTTTGTAACGGCGTCGCCGCTTGGCATATAACGTGTCTCTGGGTCGCGCCCTACGTTACCTACGATGATGACCTTATTTACCGAAGCCATGTTGTCTCCCGAAGAAAATGATGATGTGAATAAATCGATTAAAAAAATATAAAGCAGCTACGGATGGGTCTATGCTTTTGCAGCGCTTGCATCTACCACTTTTGCTGGCAAATCCTGCATAGACCAGGCAATTATAAGCCAGCACAAAAGCAGTACTGCGCCCATGACAAAGACGGATAACTGGCCATGGCTATCCATTAACCAACCCCCAATCACAGCCCCTGAAAAGAGGCCAATCGATTGCGTGGTGTTGTAAACCCCCAAAGCGGTACCCTTAGACTCTTTGGCAAAACGAGATACCAATGAAGGCTGCAAAGCTTCCAGCAAGTTAAATCCGACAAAGTAAATTAACAAGCCAACCGCGATAGCCATTACAGAGCCAGCCTGGGTAAACGCGCATTCTGCAATGAAAAGCAAAATAATCGCAATCAAGAGCACATTGCGCAGTTTTTGTTTCTTCTCACCCATGATCAATACGGGTGCCATCAAGCAGAATGAGAGTAGTACTACTGGCAAATAAATCTCCCAATGGGAACTTAAAGGTAAGCCTGCTTGTACCAATAAACGAGGTACCACTAAAAACATAGCCACTTGGGTGGCATGCAAAACAAAGACGCCGGCATTCAGACGCATTAATTCCGGGCGTAAAAAGACTTCTTTTAAAGATGCTTGCGCCGCTTTGAGCTCGGGTTTGTTATTGGGTAGAACAAAATAGGTCACCCCCATCGCCAAGACTCCAAGAATCGCCAAAATGATGAAAATTCCACCCATCCCAATCATGCGATAGATTGGCGCAGCAATCACCAAGGAAAGAGCAAAGGAGAGGGCAATACTACCGCCCACCAAAGCCATGGCTCGGGTGCGCACTTGCTCACGGGTTAAGTCTGCGACCCAGGCCGATATAGCCGCAGAAATAGCACCTGCACCCATCACACCCCGCCCAATCGCAATCCAGATGAGATCATCACGGGCTGCGCATATCAGGGCACCAGCCACAAAGAGAGAAAGACCCCAGAAAACTACAGGTTTTCGTCCTATGCGGTCAGAAAGCCTCCCCAAGGGGATATACAAACAAGCCTGAACAATATTGAATATGCCCAGAGTGAGCCCCACCCAAAGGGCGTGCTCCCCGCCCGGTAAGCCGCGCGCATAGACGCTAAAGACCGGTAAAAGCAAGAAAAGACCTAGCATGCGAAGGCCAAAGATGCCCGCTAAGGCGAGAGTTGAGCGAAGTTCAGAAGGATTCATAGGAAAGAGCTATATTAACAAGTTACGCTAAAAAATCATGAATAACGAAATTAAAATCCGCGGTGCACGTACGCACAACCTCAAAAATATCAATCTAGATATCCCTAGAGAGAAATTGGTCGTCTTGACCGGCTTATCTGGCTCAGGAAAAAGCTCCCTTGCTTTCGATACTTTGTATGCAGAAGGTCAAAGACGCTATGTTGAGTCCCTCTCTGCTTATGCCCGTCAATTTCTCCAGCTCATGGAAAAACCAGATGTGGATGTGATTGAAGGATTGTCGCCTGCCATTTCGATTGAGCAAAAAGCCACAAGTCACAACCCCCGATCGACTGTGGGTACTGTGACTGAAATTCATGATTACTTGCGCTTATTATTCGCACGTGCTGGCACACCTCATTGCCCCGAACACAATCTGCCTTTAGAGGCGCAAAGCGTCTCACAAATGGTCGACACTGTCTTGGCCATGCCAGAAGAAACGAAGTTGATGATCTTGGCCCCCGTAGTGAGCGAGCGTAAGGGTGAATTCGTTGACCTTTTCCAAGATCTGCAGGCACAAGGCTTTGTTCGTTTCCGTGTTCGCTCTGGTGGCGGCACAACGAATACTGCCAAAGCGGAAATCTTTGAAGTTGACAAACTACCTAGCCTGAAGAAAAACGACAAGCACTCCATTGAAGTAGTGGTTGATCGTATTAAAGTGCGTCCCGATATTCAACAACGTGTTGCGGAATCATTTGAAACTGCCTTACGCCTTGCTGAAGGCAAAGCAATGGTGGTCAATATGGACACTGGTGAAGAGATCATTTTCTCGAGTAAATTTGCTTGCCCAGTTTGCTCTTATTCACTACAAGAATTAGAGCCCCGCCTCTTCTCCTTCAACAACCCTATGGGCGCTTGCCCTTCATGCGATGGCCTAGGTCATCAATCGTTCTTTGATCCAAAGCGGATCGTGGCACATCCTGATTTATCACTCGCATCGGGTGCGATCAAAGGCTGGGATCGCCGTAATCAGTTTTACTTCAAGCTATTGCAGACATTAGCAAAACACGGTGGGTTTGATGTTGAAAAGCCATTTGAGACCCTCAGCAAAAAACAGCAAGATCTGATTTTGCTGGGCTCGGGTGATATCGAGATTCCCTTTGAATACATCAACGAACGCGGCAAAATGAGCGTTCGCCAGCATCCTTTTGAAGGCATTGTTGCGAACTTTGAGCGACGCTATCGCGAGACTGATTCAGTGACCGTACGCGAAGAATTAGCGCGCTATCAAAATATGCAGGTGTGTCGTGATTGTGGCGGCAGTCGCCTGCGCAAAGAGGCGCGCTTTGTGAAGGTGGGTGATGGCAAGCAATCGCGCGCCATTTATGAAATCAGCGCCCTACCACTCAAAGAAGCCAAAGAGTATTTTGAGGCACTGCAGCTCAAAGGCGCCAAGCGTGAAATCGCTGACAAAATCGTTAAAGAAATTGGCGCACGCTTGCGCTTCTTAAATGATGTAGGTCTGGACTATCTCTCACTAGAGCGCAGTGCCGATACCCTCTCAGGCGGTGAAGCGCAGCGTATTCGTTTGGCTTCTCAAATTGGCTCTGGCTTGACCGGGGTAATGTATGTGCTAGATGAACCCTCTATTGGACTACACCAACGCGATAATGATCGCCTCATTGGCACCCTCAAGCACCTGCGTGATTTAGGTAACAGCGTACTGGTAGTAGAACATGATGAAGACATGATTCGTGCTTCAGACTATGTCATCGACATTGGCCCTGGAGCGGGTGTCCATGGTGGCGAAGTAGTGGCGCAAGGAACTCCAGCAGAGGTAGAAGCGAACCCTAAATCTCTGACCGGCGCATATTTATCCGGGCGTGAATGTATTGCGGTTCCTGAAAAACGCATTCCAGTAAATGATCGCTTTCTAGAAATCATTGGCGCTCGCGGCAATAACTTGCAATCCGTCCACGCCAAAATTCCAGTTGGGCTATTAACCTGCGTGACTGGTGTATCAGGCTCAGGAAAATCTACTTTAATTAACGATACTTTGCATCATGCTGTTGCTCAGCATATTTATGGATCGGTTGCCGAACCAGCCGCGCATGATGCCATCAAAGGATTAGAGCATTTCGATAAAGTCATTAGTGTCGATCAATCACCTATCGGCAGAACCCCGCGTTCTAACCCCGCTACCTATACCGGCTTGTTTACGCCCATCCGTGAATTATTTGCCGGCGTTCCTGCATCGCGTGAGCGTGGCTATGAAGCGGGTCGCTTCTCTTTCAACGTCAAGGGCGGTCGTTGTGATGCCTGCGAAGGGGATGGCGTACTCAAAGTAGAAATGCATTTCCTGCCAGACGTTTATGTACCTTGTGATGTCTGTCATGGCAAACGCTATAACCGTGAGACTTTAGACATTCGCTACAAAGGTAAAAATATTCATGAAGTGCTAGCAATGACCATCGAGCAAGCCCATGAGTTTTTTGAAGCAGTGCCAATTGTTAAGCGTAAGCTCAAAACCCTGCTCGATGTTGGCTTGGGTTATGTCAAGCTCGGACAAAGCGCTACCACTCTGTCTGGCGGTGAAGCCCAGCGAGTCAAACTCTCGCTTGAATTATCTAAACGTGATACCGGTAGAACTTTGTACATTTTGGACGAACCGACTACTGGTCTGCACTTTCATGATATTCAATTGCTACTCACTGTTCTGCAGACACTTAAAAAACAAGGCAATACCATTGTGATCATTGAACACAATTTGGATGTGATCAAAACTGCAGATTGGATTATTGATCTAGGGCCTAAAGGGGGTGCTGGTGGTGGGCAAATTATCGCTACCGGGACGCCTGAGGATGTCGCTAAAAATGAAGCCAGCTTTACCGGCCACTATTTAGCCCCGCTACTTACCCGTAGAACAGCAGAAAGTAAGAAAAAGGCTAAGTAAACCGACGTTCTCAGAGCAATTTAGATTGCGCTAATTCAGTCGCTTCTGGATTGCCTGAGAGTACCAAGATATCGTTTGCTTGTAATCGCAAGTGGGGTGTGAGTTCGAGCTTAATGTAATCTCCGCCGCCCACTTTGCGCCTGACTGCTTGGATACTCACGCCATCGTTTTCCAAAGCAAGTTCTTCAAGAGTTTTGCCAATACTAATTGATTCAGGCAAGAGCGTTACCGAATGCAAACGCCAGGATTCATTAGAATCAAAGTCTTCTACTTCCGAGCCGCGGAAGTAGCCGCGCAATAAGCTGTAGCGTGCCTCGCGTGCATTAGAGACAATACGCACCACTTTGCGCATCGGCACGCCCATCATCAATAAGACATGCGAGGCCATCATTAAACTACCTTCAATCAATTCCGGCACAACCTCAGTGGCCCCCGCCGCCTGTAACTTTGCTAAATCGGCATCATCTTTGGTGCGCACCAAAACAGTCATGCCAGGACGTAAGCGTTCGACTTGATGCAAGACCTTAAAACTTGCAGGTGTATCAGCATAGGTAATCACAACCGCTTTTGCGCGTGATAAACCTGCAGCAATCAAATAATTCTCACGACTAGCATCCCCATACACCACGTTATCGCCAGCAGCAGCCGCTGTTTTTACACGATCCGGATCCATATCCAAGGCGATATAGGGTATTTTTTCTTGATCAAGCATGCGAGCCAAACTTTGCCCCGAGCGACCAAAACCGCAAATGACAACATGGTTTTCCGTGCGCACGCTCTTGGCTGCAACACGCGTTAATGCCAGTGATTGCAAGAGCCACTCATTACTAGAAAAGCGCATCGCAATCCGATCGCTATATTGGATTAAGAAAGGTGCGCCAAACATCGATAGCAACATGGCAGCCAATACCGCTTGACTTAAAGCTGGATCAATCAAATCTAAACCGTCGATTTGGTTGAGCAGCACAAATCCAAATTCGCCAGCTTGCGCTAAACAAAGTCCAGTGCGAATAGAGATGCCAGGAGTAGAGCCAAAAGCACGTGAAAGTAATGCAATAAGGCCAAATTTAAACAGCAAAGGTCCGATTAAAAGCAGTAGAACCAATATCCATTGCTGGGCAATCACATGAAAATCGAGCAACATCCCGATCGTAATAAAAAATAGGCCAAGCAGCACATCGCGAAATGGCTTTATATCTTCCTCAACTTGATGGCGATAGGGTGTCTCCGAGATGAGCATGCCCGCTAAAAAAGCACCCAAGGCCAAAGACAAACCAAAATGCTCTGTCAGTCCAGCCATGCCTAAAACGATTAATAACAAATTGAGCATGAATAGCTCTTGGGAGCGCAGCTTGGTCACTAAGCGGAACCAGCGACTCATGAGCGTTTGCCCAAGAACAAAAATCAACACCAGAGCGACCGAGATTTTGATTGCTGCAGCACTTAATGCAATGAATAAATCACCCGGGTTTTTGCCCAATGAAGGCAACAAGATCAATAGGAAAACAACCGCCAGATCTTGAAACAGCAAAATACCAATAATGTTGCGGCCATGGTCGGTTTCCAGCTCAGAACGATCGGCAATCAGTTTGGTCACAATGGCGGTGGAAGACATCGCTAAAGCGCCACCCAAGGCTATCGCAGCCTCCCAAGAAATCGGGTAAATCCAGTTCATGAGCAAGCTAGCTGGAACCGCTAGCAGCATAGTCAAAAGGACCTGACTGCCTCCCAGGCCAAATACGATAGAACGCATCGCTCTTAGCTTGTGCAGGTTAAATTCAAGTCCAATGGAAAACATCAAGAAAACGACCCCAAACTCCCCCAAATACTTCACAGTAGCCGAATCGTTAGCCAAACCCAGGGCGTTGGGGCCAATCAGCACCCCTATAGCCAAATAGCCCAAAATGGGGGGTAAACCAAAATAGCGGAAAATAACGACTCCAGCCACTCCGGAGGCTAACAAGATGAGAGTTAATTGAAGGGCTGACGGCATATACTTACTCGATGATAGCTAAGACTCGTGAACGAACCCTAAAGCTTGCACGCGATACCCTCACTATTGAGGCTAGCGCCCTGCAAACCATGCGCGATCGACTGGAAGGGCCCAATGCGGATGCCCTGGTTCTAGCCGTGGAACTGCTTCACGCCTGTAAAGGTCGCATCGTAGTTTCTGGAATCGGTAAATCTGGACATATTGCCCGTAAGATCGCTGCGACCTTTGCCTCCACTGGATCACCAGCCTTTTTTGTGCACCCGGCTGAAGCCAGCCATGGTGACTTAGGCATGGTCACTCGAGATGATGTATTTGTCGCCCTTTCCAATTCCGGTGAGACCGATGAGCTCCTGACCATCGTACCTATCGTCAAACGCACGGGGGCTAAATTCATTGCGCTTACTGGCGCACCAAGATCTTCACTAGCCCAGCTAGCTGATGCCCATCTTGATACTAGCGTTGAAAAAGAGGCATGCCCCTTAAATTTGGCGCCCACCTCTAGCACTACGGCTGCCCTCGCTATGGGTGACGCTTTGGCGGTAGCCCTATTAGATGCTAGGGGCTTTCAAGCAGAAGATTTTCAGCGCTCCCATCCAGGTGGTCGCTTAGGACGCAAACAATTGATGCACGTGCGAAGTGTCATGCGCAGTTTTGAAGAAACGCCTAAGATCAATCTAGATACTACTTTGCAGGCGGCATTGTTGGAGATGACGGCTAAACGCATGGGCATGGTGGTTGCGCTAGATCGAAATAATCATGTTGCAGGTATTTTTACTGATGGTGATTTGCGTCGCCTACTAGAAAAAACGACCAATCTTGAGGGGCTCACCCTAAAAGCAGCCATAGCTTCTGCCCCCCACACCATTCCACCCGAACTCCTTGCAGAAGAAGCCATCGAAATGATGGAAAAACACCGTATCAACCATTTGGTGGTGACAGATGCAGCCGGAACCTTACTCGGCGCCCTCAATCTGCATGATTTATTTGCCGCCAAAGTAATTTAATTCGGCTTTCACATTCGAAATACAAACCATGCCTAGTGCTTTTCATACACACCAAACCAATCCATTGAGCAATTTCCCGCAAGCATGGGAGCGGGCAGGTCAAGTCAAACTCTTGGTGCTCGATGTGGATGGTGTCCTGACTAACGGACAAGTATTTTTAGATGGTGAGGGTAAAGAGGCTTTCAAAGCATTTGATATCCAAGATGGTTTAGGCATCAAACTCTTAGAGCAATGTGGCATTCCTACCGCCATCATTACGGGTCGCCAATCAAAAGCAGTGCTTGCCCGCTGCCAAGAATTAGGTATACAGCATGTTCATGTGGGGGTTGAAAATAAAGCAATTGCTCTAGACAAACTGCTCAGCGATTTATCCCTCAAGCGTTCAGACTGTGCTGTGATGGGAGATGACTGGCCTGACCTCAAAATGATGCAGCGAGCTGGTTTCATTATTTGCCCCGCCCAAGCTCACGAGGCAGTCAAAGCAGTTGCCCATCTAGTGACTACCCGAGCTGGCGGCAATAGTGCCGTTCGCGAAGTATGCGATCTGATACTTAAAGCGCAAAACCGCTACGAGAATTTGCTCAATCAGGCTCGTGCTTAAGGATGTATTGATGCCGACCAAGCAGGAAGCGTTCAAATCGAGCATGTTGCGTGGGCTATTGCGGCTACTGCCGCTGCTCATCATGGGAATCTTGACACTCCTGACTTTCTGGCTGGTTCAAAAAAGCACCCCACCAGAAAAATCGACCATTGAGCAGGTACGCTTACATGAGCCTGACTACACCATTACCAATGGGGCTTTATCTACTCTCAATGAGCTCGGCAATACAAAATACCGCATCTTAGGAAGCAAGGTGATTCACTATGATGATGATGCCACCATTGACATCACAACACCTCGCATGCGTTTATTTCAGGTAGAAAAACCGCCCGTTACTGTCAAAGCAGATAAAGGTCATTTGGATGGTGATCTGACTATTCTGGATCTATATGATCATGCGGAGATTTTGCGACCTCCCCAGGCGGCGACGGCGACACAACCAGCTCTGTTACGCTTGCTTGCGCAGTCCTCTTATTTCAAAGTATTGATTAACGATGACATCATCCAAACGGATAAGCCTATTACCTTAGAACAAGGGATGTCAGTGATCAATTCCACTGATGGCGGTACATTTAATAATGTTGAACAAAGTATGGTTCTCATTGGGCAAGTAAAAGGTCGTATCGAGCGTCTTCCACGAGGCACACCTTAATGAAGCTCAAACTAGCACTTCTACTTGCTATTGGATGGCATATCTGCATGCCTCATTACGCATTTGCTGAAAAAGCGGATCAAGATAAGCCCATTATTTTGGAAGCCGACCAAGTATCAGTCGATGACGTGAAGCAAATTTATGATCTAGATGGACAGATCCTGCTCATCAAAGGCAGCATTGTAGTCACCGGCGAACATGGCAATATTAAAGTAGATCCCGAAGGCTATGAGTTCATTGATGTGAAAGGTACCCCCGAAGCAATTGCCACCTTTAGGCAGCGCAAAGAAGGAATTGCCAATGAATTTATGCAGGGCCATGGTAATCAAGTGATTTATGACGCTAAAACAGAAATGCTCATCATCACTGGCAATGCCACCTTAAAGCGCTTGCTCAATATGCAAATGCTCGATCAATTAAAGGGTTGGAAAATTGAGTACGATGATGTGAAGCAGTACTATCACGTGATACCCCCTGCGGATGCCAAACCGGATGACTTGCCTTTAGCAAGAGCCATTCTTTCACCTAGACGAAAAGCCACATTAGAGAAATGACAGCGGATTTAGCAAGTAACCATCAACCTGCCACCCTGAACGCCCATCATCTTCAAAAGCGTTACGGCTCCAGAACGGTCGTACGCGATGTTTCAGTAGAAGTAAAGTGCGGCGAAGTTGTTGGCTTACTAGGTCCTAACGGTGCCGGTAAAACTACCTCGTTTTATATGATTGTGGGTCTTGTCCCTCTGGATGGTGGCAACATCATTCTTGATGGCGTCGATATCACCCACCTACCCATTCATGAGCGTGCCAGAATGGGTCTTTCATACTTACCTCAAGAAGCTTCCGTCTTTCGTAAGCTCAATGTCGCTGAAAATATTCAAGCAGTATTAGAGCTTCAAGTTCAAGGTGGTAAGCGCCTCACTAAGGCAGAAATGAATCATCGCTTAGATGAGCTTTTGGGTGAACTGCAAATTACGCACTTACGTAACAATCCAGCTCTCTCTCTTTCAGGCGGTGAGCGGCGCCGTGTTGAAATTGCTAGGGCACTCGCATCTCAACCTAAATTTATCCTGCTGGATGAACCCTTTGCTGGTGTCGACCCCATTGCAGTAGGTGAGATTCAGAGAATCGTACGCTTTCTACGTGATCGCCAAATTGGCGTTCTCATTACCGATCACAATGTACGAGAAACCCTCGGTATTTGCGACCATGCCTACATCATTAGCGAGGGTAGCGTTCTAGCTGAGGGCAAGCCCGATGAAATTATTGAAAATGATGCTGTGCGTAGAGTGTATTTAGGCGAAAACTTCAGGATGTAGCCCCAAGGCTCTTTTTCTGCCTTAAAAATAAATCAGCAACCCCTCTTGGATTTCAGTCAAATCGCTGATACGCTGGAGGTTCGTAAGATAAAAGTACAAAAATTGTTCATTTAAATTACAGGGGTATGTTGCGCGCCCCAGTAGTACTTTGCGCACTGATCTATCAAAGGAGCTGCTGATGAATTTAAAAATTAATAGCCGACATGTAGAAGTTACACCCGCTATGCGCACTCATTTGGAGGCTGGATTATCCAAAATTCGTAAGCACTTTGACCATGTTATAGATGCCTCCGCCATTTTGATCGTCGATAACGCCAAAGAAAAAGATTTACGGCAAGGCGCTGAAATTACCCTTCACCTTAAAGGTAAAGAACTTTTCGCCGAAGCCCATCATGCAGACCTCTATCACGCGATGGATGCCGTAGTAGATAAACTCGAGCGTCAAGTTGCAAAACATAAAGAAAAAATCCAAGATCACCATCACGAAAAGCATTTCGAGTAAGTGAAGGGTCAGGACACCTATAATCAATTCACATGAATGCCCTGACAGATCTTTTTACCCTGGACCGCATTGCATTAGATAACCCTGCAAAAAGCAGGGCTGATGCATTCGCGGCAGCCGGGAACCTTTTTGCCAAAGAAGGCAGTATTGATGCTGCTGCTGTAGTTGGCTTTTTAAACGCGCGCGAGGATTTGGGCTCTACTGCCCTTGGTGCTGGTGTTGCAATTCCCCATGGGCGCGTCAAAGGCTTAAAGCATCCCGTTGCCGCCTTTATCAAACTAGCGCAAGCAATTGAATTTGCTGCACCGGATGGCGAGCCAGTTTCAGTGTTGATTTTCCTCTTGGTTCCAGAAAAGGCGACTCAGCAACACCTAGAGATTCTCTCTTCCATTGCGCAATTACTATCAGACCCGGGTGCGCGTAACACGCTGGCTTCCGAAAAAGAACGTACTAAGGTCTATGAACTTCTGCAGCAATGGAGCCCAAGTAAATGACCCAGCTGCTGCTTCTTGAGAGTGTGAATGCGCAACAGATCTTTGACGATAATGTCGCAGAACTAAAACTTTCATGGATTAGTGGTTTAGAAGGTGCAGATCGTACCTTTCCACCGGAGGCAGTTAAAGCAGCCGCAGCCAGCTCAGACTTGGTTGGACATTTAAACCTAATTCACCCCAGCCGTATTCAGATTTTCGGCGAACAAGAGGTTGACTACCATGCGGCACTTGATCCCAAACAAAAACAAGAGCAAATTTCCAGCTTAATTTCCAAGACACCGCCTTGCGTCATCGTGGCCGATGGCAGAGCAGCAGATCCAGATTTGCAGTTATTTTGCCAACGCTCTTCAACACCCTTGTTTATGACGACAGTTTCAGCAGCAACTGTCATTGACCACCTTCGCATCTATCTCACCAAAATTGGCGCACCCCAAACAACCATGCATGGTGTGTTTATGGATATCCTAGGTTTAGGCGTCTTAATTATGGGCGAGTCTGGTTTAGGTAAAAGTGAGTTGGGCCTCGAATTGATTTCCCGTGGTCATGGCTTGGTTGCAGATGATGCAGTCGATTTTGCAAGACTGGGTCCCGATTATCTAGAAGGGCGCTGTCCAGTGATTCTGCGCAATTTATTGGAAGTGCGTGGCTTAGGCTTATTAGACATTCGCACCATCTTTGGTGAAACTGCTGTACGCCGCAAATTGAAGTTACGCCTCATCGTTCAGTTAGTTCGTAGAAACGATGGTGAATTTGAAAGACTGCCATTAGAAGCTCAGCATATCGATATTCTGGGCGTCCCCATTCGTACTGTGAAAATTCAAGTGGCAGCGGGTCGAAACTTAGCGGTACTGGTTGAGGCTGCCGTTAGAAATACCATTTTGCAATTACGCGGCATTGATACGCTTAAAGAATTTATGGAGCGTCAGCGACAGCAGATGAATGCGGATGCCTATTCCAATAAAACCCAAGGTCGCCTGCTCTAATATGCAAATTAATCTGATTACCGGTATCTCGGGCTCAGGTAAATCAGTGGCACTCAGGGCTTTTGAGGATGCTGGCTATGATTGTGTAGACAACCTTCCTGTTCCCTTGCTTGAAAATCTCATTAGCACGCTTGAAAAAGAAAAGTGTGATCGGGTTGCTGTAGCAATTGATGCCAGGCGAGGTGAATCGATCGCAGACCTTCCTCTCATACTGGAACAATTGCGCCGTTCACACGAGATTCGCATTGTCTTCTTAAATGCAGACACCAATACCCTGGTTCAACGCTTTTCAGAAACTCGGCGACGTCACCCACTTTCCGGAACAAGTGAGCAGTCTGGGGCTGCCACCTTAATTGAGGCTATAGATAAAGAACGTAGTTTGTTAGAGCCTTTACGTGCGCAAGCACACAGCATTGATACCAGCAATTTGCCAGCCCATGCACTGCGCTCTTGGATACAAGACCTCTTAAAAGATAAACCGCTTGGACTAACGGTTGTTTTTGAATCCTTCGGATTTAAAAAAGGAGTGCCAAGCGATGCCGACTTGGTGTTTGATGTTCGATGCTTACCGAACCCTCACTATGACAAAGCGCTCCGCCCCTTGACTGGTAATGATGCCCCAGTACAAGCTTTCTTAGAAAAAATACCGGAAGTACAAAGTATGGAAGTGGACATCATTCACTTTGTTGAAAAGTGGTTGCCCCACTATATTGCTGATGGTCGCAGCTACCTCACCGTTGCAATCGGATGCACTGGCGGCCAACATCGCTCAGTTTACTTAGTTGGCCAGCTCAATAAATATTTTAGTGTGCAAAAAAACTTGGCGACCAGTCAGATTAATTTCCTTACACGCCATCGCGAATTAGACTCAATCCCTGCAGTAGCACTTTAATTGGCTGGGGTAAGCCATATTGACCTAACTGACGCAGTGAAACCCACTGCAAATCAGCATCACCCCATTCAATTGGCTTTGCCACCGACAGCTCCCAAATTTGCATCCACAGACGTCTGTGCGTGAAGACATGCTTTATTTGAGGACCGCGTTTTAGAGGTTCCGTTGTTTTCAAAGACTGAGGTGCAAGGGAATCAGGCAAGGTCAGCGCAAATAATTCTTGAGACTGCAGATCATTCGTTCTTGCACCAGCTCTAGCACTCCAACTTGATTCTGGCAGAGACCATAAACCACCCCAAATGGCTTTGCTAGGACGTTTTTGCAATAACACCCAATTGCCAGATCTCATTAAAAGCATGTCGCAATTGAATTCCGGGGATTTTGCTTTGATACGTTTACGGGGCAATATGAGAACTTGATCGCTTAAATTAGCCTGGCAGTCTTTAGAAAAAGGGCATTGATGGTTATTGCTCAAACAAACAGGCCCACGAGAAGTGCACCAAGTTGCGCCAAAATCCATCAAGGCTTGCGTATAGGTTGGCATGTCCTTTGCCTGGCTGGGTAACAATTCACCAGCCAAGTTCCATAAGCGATCATTGACAGCTTTTTCTTCAATCGGGTCTTCGATTGCAAATATTCTTGCTAGAACACGCTTTACATTCGCATCCAAAATAGGGGCGCGCACATGAAATGCAAAAGCGGCAATGGCGCCAGCGGTAGATCTACCAATCCCTTTTAATTGCTCCAGTAGCACTGGGTCATTTGGGAACTTTCCTGCAAACCGCTCGACTACTTGAACAGCACAGGCGTGCAAGTTTCTGGCACGCGAGTAATAACCCAATCCAGCCCACTCCGCCATAACTTCATCCATGCTTGCCGCTGCTAATTGCTTCACCGTTGGAAAGCGCTTCATAAAGCGAGGATAGCGCTCTAGCACTGTAGCTACTTGAGTTTGTTGCAGCATGATTTCTGATACCCATACTGCATAAGGGTCAAGATTATTTTGCCAAGGTAGACCTGCGCGCCCATGAAGGCCATGCCAGGCAATTAACTTCTTGGAGAAACTGGTAATCAACGCTTTTGACATTGCGGGCAAAAATAAGTTGAGCGCTGCCCCTGAACTATTTGCTTGATTGGTGTTTTGCAAATCTTGCATGGTAAATTTTTACGATCATAGACCTTGCTTTGAAGAGTAAAGTATCCTGGCTCCCCTTCGCTATTGACAAAATCATTGAGGGTACTGCCACCTGCATCAATTGCTTTTTTAAGAATCATCCGTACCGCCTTGGCTAGGCGAGCGCATTCTGGACGTGTTAATTTTCCAGCCGGCTTTGCAGGATGAATCCCTGCTTCAAACAAAGACTCCGAGCAATAAATATTGCCTACTCCAACCACCGCTTGGCCAGCCAGTAAAAATTGCTTGGTGGCTACACTACGACCTCGCGAGCATGCGTATAAAACTGCAACACCATTCTCGCCAGAAAATTCCTCAGAGAATGGCTCAACACCTAATTTTTTTAGCAAGGGATGACTCTCAACCGGACCTTGTTTTTTTGCATGCCACAAGACAGCGCCAAATTTTCGGGGATCGTGTAGACGCAGACTCAGCGCACCAAACTCAAAGGCAACGCGATCATGCGTTTTCAAGGGATCCGATTTCGCCAAGACCCTTAGGGTTCCAGTCATGCCTAAATGCAACAAAAGATGGCCTTGGTCCATTTCTACCAATAAATACTTTCCCCGGCGCGCAATTGCATGCACTGTCTGTCCTGGCAAAATTTTGCCTAAATTACTGGGAATGGGCCAGCGCAAGCGTCCATCCAATATCTTGACGGCAGTCAGCGCCCTACCGATGAGATGGGGTGCAATTCCGAGTTTGGTGACTTCTACTTCTGGAAGTTCTGGCATAGATGGATTGTAGATTCGCGGATTAGAATGTGCTTATGAGCAAACTTTTTCAAAAGTCCCTTTTTAAGGGTTTAATACTTTCTGCCTCCATTGGGATTGCTAGCCTCTACTGCGCGCCTAGCTATGCAAATGCCATTGAAAGTGGCGAAGGGGTCTTTGCAGTTCTGGCCTCAGAAATAGCTTTGCAACGCGGCGAAGCTGGATTGGCGTACAAAACCTATTTAGACCTAGCGCAAGACTTAAAAGACCCTCGTCTTGCACAACGCGCCATGGAAATTGCCGTAGCCGCCGGCTCGCCCAAGTTGGCCCTCCAAGCAGCGCAAGAATGGGAAAGCTTGGCCAAGCCGTCCGATGTCAAACCCAAGGAAGCATTGATTACCCTTTACATTCTGAATCAACGCTGGTCTGATGCGGTACCCCCTGCCATTGCACTTCTCAATCATCAGACGCCAGCCCAGCGTGAGCAGACGCTCTTCCAATTACAAGAGCTGATTACAAAAACAGGTAATGAAGCCCAAGGAATGAGTGCCTATTATGAAATTGTTTCAGCACTCAAGCCAGAGCCACAAAATCCCGAGATTCTTTACGCCTATGCCATGGCTGCTGAGCAATCAGGACATACCGATGTGATGGAAAAAACTTTGCGTCAAATATTGCGCAAGCATCCAAACGATGCCAACAGCTTAAATGCCCTAGGTTACTCACTGGCAGATCGCAATCAAAATTTGCCAGAGGCTTATAAATTAATCAGCAAAGCGCATGAAATTGCTCCGCAAGATGCTTTTATTTTGGATAGTCTCGGATGGGTTAATTTTCGACTTGGTAAGAACGCACTAGCTCTCTCGCAGTTACAAAAAGCTTTTGAGGAAAAACCTGAGGCTGATATTGCTGCTCATCTTGGCGAAGTGTTATGGACCATGAATCGCCCCGCAGAGGCTGAAGATATATGGCGTGAAGGGCAAAAGCTCGATGCCAATAATCCCACACTAAAGGAAACCCTAGCGCGCCTAAAACCAAGCTGGTCAATCTCAGATAAAACTGCGCAAGGATCTTGGGACGGACGATTTGCAGTAAAAATCACCGGTCTTACTGAAGGCCAAAATCAAGGTGGATCGGGTGGATTTACCTTAACTCAGGATGAGCTCAAAGATATTTTAGAAATCCGTAGCCCCGTTGGTAGCTCACTTGCGAAAATTACGATTACTCCAAGTGAAGCATCCCTCGAACGCAATGGGGAAGTGGTCACTGCAATTGATGCAGATACCCTGATTCAAAATGTCTTGGGCTTGCCGCTGCCCGCACGTGGGCTCTCCGATTGGTTGCGAGGACAAGCGCGGCCCGGAAGCAATGCCAGCATTGAGCGCAATGAAAAAGGTCAAGTCAGTCAAATTACTCAAGATGGCTGGATTTTGCGATATACCTGGAGCAAATCGAGCAATTTAGAAAAACTGACCATGAGCCGCAGCTCAAACGTCGGATCGATTGATATTCGTCTGGTATTTGATAACCCGAATGAGTAGTCCGAGTGTGCAGACACTTGAGCTTGCCTGCCCTGCCAAGCTCAATCTATTTCTTCATATTATTGGTCGCCGTCCAGACGGCTACCATCTCTTGCAATCTGTCTTCCAGCTCATTGACTGGTGCGATACGCTAAGTCTTCAATGGATTCCGGAAAAAGAGATTCGGCGCATTAACCCAATCCCTGGCGTCCCCCCAGAGGAAGACTTAGTAGTTCGCGCAGCCCACCTTTTAATGGAGCTTGGTCAGGTTGATGGTGGCGTAGAAATTGCCCTTAAAAAGGAAATTCCGATGGGAGCAGGCTTAGGTGGCGGCTCATCAGACGCAGCCTCCACCTTAATTGGTCTTAATTACCTATGGAAATTGAATCTCGATATTCCCACGTTGAGCGAGTTAGGGCTCAAACTGGGGGCTGATGTACCTTTTTTCATTTTTGGACAAAATGCTTTTGTCGAGGGGATTGGTGAGCAGATTTCGGGTATTTCCTTGGAAACAAAGGACTTTTTAGTGATTTTTCCAAAACAGGGGATTGTTACTGCAGACATTTTTAAAGACAGTGATTTGACCCGAGACCACGCTCCGATTACAATAGATGGCTTTCTTGCAGAGCCAATGTCATTTCAGTCAAATGATTGTCAGGCAGTAGCGATGCGGATGAATCCTGAAGTGAAGCAAGCATTAGATTGGATTGCTGAGGTGATGCCAAATTCAAGGCCTCGTATGTCCGGTTCTGGCAGTAGCGTATTTGCGGTTCTTGAACCTCATGCAGATACTGCCAAACTAGAAAATCTTTTGCAAAATCTTCCAAAAGGATGGGTAGGTCGAATTGTTAGGGGGCTAAATAAAAATCCCGCTTACAATTTGATTTCTTCAGAGTAAGCTGTAGGGGAATCGCCAAGCTGGTTAAGGCACTGGATTTTGATTCCAGCATGCGAAGGTTCGAATCCTTCTTCCCCTGCCAAATACTGTAGAAACAAACATACATCACCCATTCAATATCACCAAAATACCAAATATCCTATGTCCGCCACAATGAATGCTGACCAATTGACTCTATTTACAGGCAATGCAAATCCTGTTTTGGCCCAAGCCGTTGCTAAAGAGCTCGACCTCCCCATGGGGAAAGCATTCGTCGGCCGCTTCTCCGATGGCGAGATTCAGGTAGAAATTCAAGAAAACGTGCGCGGTAAAAATGTGGTGGTAATTCAATCAACCTGTGCGCCAACGAACGACAGTTTGATGGAATTAATGATCATGATTGATGCCCTGAAACGAGCATCTGCAAGCCGCATAACCGCAGTGATTCCTTACTTCGGTTACGCAAGACAAGATCGCCGTCCTCGTTCAGCACGGGTTGCCATCTCAGCACGAATTGTTGCGAACATGCTCCAGTCAGTCGCTGGTGTCGAGCGCGTATTAACAATGGACCTCCATGCGGACCAAATTCAGGGCTTCTTCGACATCCCTGTTGATAACATCTACGCGTCTCCCGTATTGCTGGCTGACCTGCAGGCCCAAAAGACCCAAAAAGATTTAATCATTGTTTCGCCAGATATTGGCGGTGTTGTTCGCGCTCGCGCCATGGCTAAACAATTGGGCACCGATTTGGCCATTATTGATAAACGTCGCCCAAAAGCAAACGTTTCAGAAGTAATGCACTTAATTGGTGAAGTAGAAGGACGCCATTGCGTCATCATGGATGACATTATTGATACTGGCGGTACGCTCTGCAAGGCTGCTGAAGCCCTGAAAGAGCGTGGTGCCAAGGGTGTAACTGCCTACTGTACCCATGCCGTTCTTTCCGGTGGGGCAGTTGCTCGAATTGCTGCCTCGCAATTGGATGAACTGGTTGTTACCGACACCATTCCCCTGACTCCGGAAGCAATCAAAGTAAGTAAGATTCGCCAACTGAGCGTTGCTCCCATCCTCGCTGAAACGCTTTCCCGCATCAGCAAAGGTGACTCCGTGATGTCGATGTTTGCCGAATAAGCCAAAAACAAGTAATTAAGCCCTTTTTTGGTATTTTTCCAGCCTTTTTAGGCAAAAGCATCCAATCCCACGCTATAATCAAAGGCTTTTCTGTTTGGTCGCGAACGGAAATTAACCTTAATTTTGGGAATTCAATATGAAAGTAGTAGCCTTTAATAGAAGCGTACAGGGAACGGGTGCGAGCCGCCGTCTGCGCAACTCTGGAAAAACTCCAGGAATCATTTACGGTAGCAATGACCCAGCACTCGCAATTGAGTTGGATCACAATGCGCTATTCCATGCTCTTCGCAAAGAAGCATTTCACTCATCTATTCTTGATCTTGAGATCGATGGCAAAGCACAGAAAGTGTTGTTGCGCGATTATCAAATGCATCCATTTAAGCCATTGGTACTGCATATCGACTTCCAGCGTGTTTCCGCATCTGAGAAAGTTCATATGCGTGTTCCATTGCACTTCACCAATGCAGACGCATCTGATGCGGTTAAATTGCAAGGTGCAGCACTAAGCCACATTACGAACGAATTGGAAGTTTCTTGCTTGCCAGCTGATTTGCCAGAATTCATTGAAGTAGATTTGGGCAAAATCGAAGTGGGTCATGCAATCCACGCTAAAGATGTTGTATTACCTAAAGGTGTGACTTTGGTATTGCACGTTGAGCAAGAGAATCCAGTGCTCGTTAACGCACGTATCCCATCTGTTAAAGCTGCTGACGCTGAAGCCGCTCCTTCAGCAGCTGCTGCTGCACCAGCCGCTGAAGCAAAAAAATAAGCCTGATGCTTTAAAGGCAATTGCTTCAATGAGAAGACCCGCTACTCGCGGGTTTTCTTTTTTGTAGAAATGCTTTTATTCTTACACTCAAATTATGACTAAATTAATTGTTGGCTTAGGCAATCCAGGAGATGAACACGAAGAGGACCGCCATAATGCGGGCTTCTGGTTTGTAGACGCCCTCGCAAAACAATTAGGCACCCGCTTTGAGACGGAAAAACGCTTTTCTGGCAAGGCGGCCAAGGCCAAATCGGCAGCTGAAGATATCTTCTTACTCAAACCAAGCACTTATATGAACTTAAGTGGGCAAGCAGTTGGAGCAATGTGCCGCTTCCATAAAATTTTGCCCAAGGATGTTTTAGTCGTTCAAGATGAGCTTGACCTCAAGCCTGGCACAGCTCGCCTGAAGCTGGGGGGAGGTACCGGGGGCCACAATGGCTTAAAAGACATTCAGGCACACCTAGGAACGCCTGATTATTGGCGTTTACGCCTAGGTATTGGTCATCCGCGTGATCTTGCTGGCGATGGCAGGCCTATGGACGTGGCAGATTATGTTCTCAGAAGGCCCCTACAAGAGGAACAAAAGCGCATTGATCAAAGCATCGAAAATGGCTTACAGATTTTGTCCTTATTTCTCAAGGGTGACACCCAAACTGCGATGTTGGAACTACACTCGAAAAATTAAGTACGTGCCTTAGCGCGTGTTGCTGCAATTAATACTTCGTATTTAGCCATTAATTGCTCTTTAGTCTCAACATGATTCGGGCTAAATGGTATGCAATCGACAGGGCAAACCTGGCGGCACTGCGGTACGTCGTAGTGACCAACACACTCAGTACATTTATCTGGATCTATTTCATAAATCTCTAGGCCCATGTAAATGGCGTCATTCGGACATTCTGGCTCGCATACATCGCAGTTGATGCATTCGTCTGTGATCATTAAAGCCATATTGAGATTCTTGTGTCTTTTTAAAGAATTATTTCTTTGAATTGCTATCGGCAACCTTGTTCACCAACCATTTTTCAACAGACGGGAAAACAAACTTACTCACATCTCCACCCATGGAGGCAATCTCACGCACAAAGGTGCCGGAAATAAATTGATACTGATCAGATGGCGTGAGAAACAATGTCTCCACATCCGGCAATAGGTAACGATTCATGCCCGCCATTTGGAATTCGTATTCAAAGTCAGATACTGCTCTGAGTCCACGCACGATCACACGTGCATTGTGTTCACGTGCAAAATCTTTCAGTAGGCCGGTAAAACCAACAATCTTCACATTGGAATAGTGACCCAAGACTTCCTTCGCAATTTCAATCCGCTCTTCTAAGGTAAAGAAGGGTTTTTTGCTGCGACTGTCAGCAACACCCACAATCAGCTCGCCAAAAATACTCGATGCACGACGAACTAAGTCCTCATGTCCACGAGTAAAAGGGTCAAACGTTCCTGGATATACAGCGACAGTCATAATTCTCCTAAGGCTTTATCAGCTACAGGCAAGAGTTTAGTCCCTTATTCTGCGAAATAGACAGGCTTTTACCTGCCCTGCCTCTAAGTACTTTCCACAATGCCACCCTGGAAGTAAGGCTTCTATATCGCCTCTAGGGCGATTTGCAGGAAACTCAACATAAATACCGCCCCCCGCAGCATCATCACAAACCCGACCCGCCTCAATGACGGCCCGATCAAGTAACACCCCATCCTGAAATGGGGGATCGATAAAGATCAAATTGCAGCTGGAATCGCCTTGTGTTTTCAAAAACTCAAAACTATCCCGATGCAGTATTTCAACAGTGCCAGGCACGGCTGAGGATTGCAATAAAGCCAGATTCGCCTGCAAATTACTAAAGGCCTTCTTATCCTTCTCCAATAAGACAACGGAAGCTGCTTGCCGAGATCCTGCCTCAAAACCGAGAGCGCCAGTACCCGCAAATAAATCGAGGCAGCGTAAGCCACTTAAGTCCTGCCCCAACCAATTAAATAAGGTCTCTCGAATACGATCTGTACTAGGGCGCAATCCAGGCACGTCTATGACGGATAATAAGCGACTACGCCAAATCCCACCAATAATGCGCACTTTCTTTGGAGGCTGCAAAACACCCTTAGAAGTTCCCTTAGTAGGCTTATTTATTTGGATGCTCCCAGTACAACAATTTTCATGCGATCCATCGCAAGGTATTTCTGGAAAGCAGCATTAACCTGCTCAAGGCTAACGGCATTGACTTGCTGTGTCCATGTCTCCATCGTATCTAAGGGCAGACCATTCCAAACAATCGAGGAAACCGTATCCAATAATTTGCGATTGTTATCAATGCGCAGCGGATAACCATTAATCAAATTTGCTTTGGCTGCGAGCAATTCAGATTGGGTGGGTCCATCCTCAATAAACTTTGCCATGGTTGAACTCATAACATCAAGCGCCAAGGAAGCTTGATCACTCTTTGTTTGCAATCCCGCTTGAAAAATACCCACATCTTTACCGGGTGCAAAATAACTGAAGACACTATAGGCAAGCCCGCGTTTTTCACGGACCTCAGTCATTAAGCGCGAGACGAAACCGCCCCCGCCTAAAACATAATTACCCACCAAGAGCGGGAAGAAATCGGGATTATTGCGAGTAATCGCTGTCATTCCCATGGCAATATGCGCTTGCTGCGAATCAAAGGGAATATCTACCTCACGATCTGCTAATGGCTCTACAGGTGAGCGCGCAAAAGCGGGTAGGGCTGGAATCGCTGGCCCTGATGGTGGAATTCTTTTGAGCAAGGTATGCACTACCTCATTAGCTTCTGCAGGGCTCACATCGCCAACAATGCTGACAATCATGCGCTCACCACGATAAAACTGTTTATGAAACCGCACTAAATCATTGGCCTCAATCGCGGCAATCGATTTAACCGAGGGCGAATTTGCTAATGGATAGTCACCATAAATCAATTTGCTAAATTGACGCTCCAGTACAAAATCCGGTTTAGTTTCTGCTTCGAGTAAACCAGTAATAGAACGCTGTTTTTCCCGCGCCAATATTTTTGCATCATAGATCGGGGTACTTAACATATCAGCCGCTAATTGCACTGCCCTATCGCGCAAATCTTTTCTACTTAAGCTGCGAATACGTAAAGTTGCACGCTCACCACTCACTGAGGTAGCAATATTTGCACCTAAATCAGCAATCTCATCAGCAATTTGCGCCTCAGATAATCCGTGCTGTTCGCCACGCACACCATAACTCATCAGCTCCGCAGTCATCGAGGCTAAGCCACTCTTACCCTTTGGATCATAGCGATCGCCTGCATCAATGCTGACCTCAATATCCACCATCGGCAAGGCCTTGGTTTGAACTAAAAAAGCTTTCGCACCATTTACTGCGGGCAATTGCTCTATGGGCAAGATGGCATATGCACTGTGTATCCAAGCAATAAACAGGAATATCCCAAAAACAAATGCTTGTTTAACGGAGAAAGGGGGCTTCATTTTGTAGCTCCCTTAATCGAGACATCCGAAGTATTGCGAGCTTGAGGATCCAACACTGCAATCGTCAAGCCGCTATCCACTAAATATTTTTTTGCTACCGCTTGAACTTGTTCGGGTGTGATGGTTTGCATTTTTTCCAAAATCGTGTCGATATCACGCCATGAGAATCCAGCCATTTCGATACTGCCAATTTCCATTGCCTGACCAAAGATGGAATCCCGTTTATAAATTTGATCGGAAAGCAGGTGGACCTGAATCCGCTTTAACTCGGAATCCAAAATACCTTTTGCCATTAATTCATTCAAGACCCCGCGAATAGCGGCTTGCGATTGTGCAATCGTTTTTCCTTTTGCCACGCGCGCACTGATCGTAAATAATTCTGGCCCACGAGAAATCATGTCATAACTGACATTGATATCGTTGACCACACGCTCTTGCTTCACCAAGATTCGATCTAAGCGGGCGTTGTCATAACCATCCAGCACTCCGGCAAGTAATTCAAGGGCATAAGGCTCAACATCATCTAACTTGCCAGGCTCTAAACGAGGAACCTTCCAGGCCATTGCAAGCTGCAAACTATCAGCAGGTGCTTTCACTTCTACCTGCTTGATACCCTTTTGAGGTGGCTCAATTTGTGGTTTGCGAACCGGTAATTCACGTGCCTGAGCAGGGCCATAATATTTCTCGACCATACGCAAGGTTTGCTCTGGATCAACATCCCCGCTAATCACAACGACTGCATTATTAGGCGCATACCAACTCTGATACCAGTTACGCGCATCAACTGCTTTCATATTTTGCAAATCATTCATCCAACCAATCACAGGATGACGATAAGGCGAACTCATAAAAGCGGTTGCCATCAAGGATTCATTTAATAGGCTAGCTGGATTATCTTCGGTGCGTAAGCGCCGCTCTTCCATGATCACCTGAATTTCTTTGGCATATTCTGCATCATCAAAATTGAGATTAGACATGCGGTCGGCTTCTAGCTTCATTACATCGTTTAATTTTGATTTTTCAACCTGCTGAAAGAAGGCGGTGTAATCACGATTGGTAAAGGCATTCTCGCGCCCTCCCACGGCAGCAACTAAGCGGGAGAATTCACCAGCTTTTACTTGATCGGTACCCTTAAACATCATATGCTCAAGGACATGGGCTACACCAGTGCGACCATTGGTTTCATCAATTGATCCTGCGCGATACCAAACCATATGTGCCACAGTAGGAGCGCGATGGTCCTCCCTCACAATGAGTTTGAGGCCATTCGAGAGTTGGTACTCATGGGTATCAGCAGTCTGATTTGCTTCAGCGCATGCCAATAAAGGCATACAGAGCAAGAAAAGCAAAGAAAGCCGCGGTAAAACGCTGCGCATCTGTAAGATCACTGTATCTCCAAAAATTAAATTGATAAGATGCATCTTTTAAATTGTATCGATTATGTTCGGCCTACGTAAAACCCTCGGTTCTCTATTTAAATCCAACCAAACTGACGAAGCTTGGTTTGAGACTCTCGAAGAGACACTCATCCAAAGTGATGTGGGACTACCCACCACTGAGCAATTGATGATTAAGCTGCGTAAAGCAGCAAAGTCAGAAAAGGCATCTACCCCTGAAGACTTACAACAACTTCTCATCCAAGAGGTCGCCGCATTACTTGGCGCCATAGAGCCCTCACCCAACCCCTTATATACCCATACCTTAATAGGTAGCCCTGAAGTTTGGCTGGTAATTGGCGTGAATGGGGCAGGCAAGACAACCACCATCGGCAAGTTATGTCGACTCTTTCAGTCGCAGGGTAAATCAGTCCTATTGGCCGCTGGCGATACCTTCCGTGCTGCGGCACGCAATCAATTGCAAGAGTGGGGTGGGCGCAACCAGGTTGATGTCATCACTCAAGAAGGTGGTGACGCAGCGGCAGTGGCGCATGACGCCATCCATTCGGCCATCTCACGCAAAAGCGATATTCTCATTATTGATACGGCCGGACGTCTGGCAACGCAAGACCACCTGATGGAAGAGCTTAAGAAGGTCAAGCGCGTCATCGGCAAAGCCCTACCCGGGGCACCACACCAGAACTTACTCGTTCTAGATGGAAACACTGGACAAAATGGTTTGAGCCAAGTCAAGGCATTTCATGCAGCCCTTGGTCTTACCGGAATCATCGTGACTAAGCTCGATGGCACTGCAAAAGGGGGGGTAATCTGCGCCCTTGCCCATACTCTGAAAGACGGCCCAAAACCAGCCATTCTGGCCCTTGGAAAAGGTGAGGGAATTGACGACCTAGTCCCCTTCACTGCCGAGCAATATTCAGCAGAATTATTCAATTAAATCAGTTGCTTGCAAAAGTAAAAAAGCATTAGCAGTCTCTTAACAGGAGTGCTAAAATGGAACTTATTCACACTTAAAAAATTCAAAAAAATGGTTCAAAAGAAAGCTGATAAACCGCTAGTGCAAGCCAGGCAAACATTGCCAGCAGCGCAGACTGCTGGTGGTTCGCTTGCTTTTCCAATGTTGCCATCCCTCGGGATTGGCACACTCGATGCCTACATTAATTATGTTAATCGCGTCCCCATGCTCAGTGCTGCTGAAGAACTCCATCTTGCGCAGGAATTTCGTCGCACTGAAAATGTGGATGCCGCTAAAACCTTGGTGTTATCACACCTACGTTTAGTCGTCTCCGTTGCCCGCCAGTATCTTGGGTATGGTATTCCACACGCCGACCTCATACAAGAAGGTAATGTAGGCTTGATGAAGGCTGTGAAGCGCTATGACCCTACTCAGGGGGCACGCTTAGTATCTTATGCAATTCATTGGATCAAAGCCGAGATTCATGAATATATTCTCAAAAACTGGCGCCTCGTTAAGGTTGCCACTACCAAAGCACAGCGAAAGTTGTTCTTCAATTTACGCAGCAATAAACCGACTCTCAGCGCATTAACTCCCGGTGAAATTGAGGCGCTTGCAAAAGCCCTCGACGTTAAGGGGTCCGATGTCAGGGAAATGGAAATGCGCTTGGCTGGCGGTGATGTTGCACTGGACAGTGATGATAGCGACGAAGATGCTGCCTACGCACCCATTCAGTGGCTCAGTGATAGCACTCAGGAGCCTACTGAAATGATGGCCGCTGCCCAAACGGATGCACTCCAAGGACCTCAGCTAAACAACGCCTTGATGGCATTAGATGAGCGCAGCCGAAATATTGTGCAATCTCGCTGGTTAGCGATGGATGCCGATGGTCATGGCACAAAAACATTACATGATTTAGCTGATGAATACGGCATCTCTGCCGAACGCGTGCGCCAAATCGAGATGTCCGCTCTGAAAAAAATGCGGGCGATGCTACAAGCACCAGCCGCTTAATTTTTTACTGTTTCAACAACTCTTTCAAGTCTTGCGCTAAGGTCTGCGGACCTTGCGCATGCTTGATAAATAATCGCAATTGCCCATTACGGTCAAAAGCATAGCTGCCTGCGGTGTGATCAATGGTATATGAACCCGGGCTCGATCCGGGCACTTTCTTGTAGTAAATCTTAAAGTCTTTGGTAACCTTTTCTAAAGCAGCATCATCCGCTGGTCGTAGACCCAGAAAACGCGGATCAAAAGCCGGTACATACTGTTTTAGTATCGCTGCCGTATCTCGCTGTGGATCGACTGTCACAAAAAGAACTTGTACCTGATTTGATTGGGGCCCTAGCAAGTTCATTGCTTGCTCCATCTCTGTCAAAGTAGTTGGACAGACATCGGGGCACTGGGTATAACCAAAAAACATTACTACCACTTTGCCTTTGAAATCTTCCAATGTTCTGGTCTTATCATCCGGATCTAGCAAGCTAAATTCTTTACCAAATGCGGTACTTCCAGTGATATCCACATTCGTAAAACTGGCTTTTGGGCTGCAGCCCAATAGGGCAAGCCCCAAAATAGAGGCGGCGATTAACGATCCAAGGCGATAGAGTGGATTTCTCATTATTTTCTTAAATGAAATAGTGATCTATCAACAGGGCTGCAAATAAGAGTGATAAATAAGTGATAGAAAAACGGAAGGTCCTCTTTGCCAAGGCATCGCTATAAGAGATAAATAAGGCAATGACATAAGTCAGGAAGATGAAACCCAAAAGCACGGCTGCAATCAGATAGACCAAGCCACTCATCCCATAGATGTATGGAAGTAAGGTGGCTGCAATCAAAATCAGGGTGTAAAGCAAAATATTGAGTAGTGTAAAGCGCTCACCATGCGTGACGGGTAGCATTGGCAATCCGGACTGTGCGTAGTCATCACGACGATACAAAGCTAAGGCCCAAAAATGTGGGGGCGTCCATACAAAAATAATTAACACCAAGAGCCATGCTTCAGCAGACAGGCTATTAGTAACTGCGGCCCAACCTAGGGCTGGTGGCATTGCCCCAGACAATCCACCAATGACAATATTTTGCGGAGTCGCTGGTTTTAATAGCCAGGTATAAATCACCGCATAACCCACAAAAGTTGCAGCAGTCAGCCACATCGTTAAGGGATTGGTGAAGTTCCACAAAATGACCATTCCAAGGGAGCCCAAAATGATCGAGAAAATCACAATATGAATAGGCTTTAGCTCACCTGTAGCAGAAGGCCTCCAAGATGTTCGCTTCATTTTTGCATCAACTGCCTGCTCAATTAGACAATTCATTGCAAAAGCAGCGCCTGCCAATAGCCATATACCAACAATCCCGCCAAGCAAAATTGGGTATGGGACCATGCCAGGGGTGGCAAGAAACATCCCAATCACAGCACAAAAAACGGCTAACTGAGTGACCCGAGGCTTTGTTAAGACCCAATATTGTCGCCAACGAGGCATCGGGACTACGGCGGTGGAATTAGGGCTACTCATGATGGTCTTCTATCTTAATTGAATCGGGGATTTCCAGCTCGCCCAATAACTCATTCGTACTAAACAAAACACTAAAGCGGCTGCGCCGCCGGTATGCATTAAAGCCGCCAACAATGGCCACTGAAAGACCACATTAGAAATTCCTGTAATTACCTGGAGAATTAAAAGCCCCAACAGCAATTTGGATAAGGACTTTAACTGGGGTAACTGACGTGCAACGAAAAACAAAGTGGTCAGCACAAGCAAAACGAGCACCGCAAAAAGACGATGCGCCCAATGAATAGTCTGTAATGCAGTCGGAGAGAGATACTCACCTCCTGCGGTGAGGCCTAACTGTCGCCACAGCGTAAAACCTTCTTGCCACTGTGTTTCAGGCCAAAATGCTCCTAAGCAAGTCGGAAAATCAGGACAAGCCAGCACGGCATAATTTGTACTGACCCAGGCACCTAAGAAAATTTGCACGCCAAGTACTCCAAAGGCAGCAGCGAGTAACTTAGCTGGCAAGCGCTCTTGATTGGCTGGTTCTGCAGTTTTATGAAAGCATGCTTGATTTGCGTAAGCAGTTAAGCATCCAAGCAAAACAATTGCTAAGAGCAAATGGGTGCTCACAATAATCGGTTGCAATTTCAGCGTGACTGTCCATGCACCAAATGCCCCTTGAATACAGACCAAGAGCAATAAACCCAAACTGCCATACAGTGGTTTAGTGCCAAGCGACTTCACCTTGCTGTACGCCATAAGCAGTTGCACCACAATTAATGTACCAACTGTCATTGCTAGGTAGCGATGAATCATTTCAATCCATGCTTTTGCAAGTGATACAGGCCCCGTCGGAAAAGCGGCATTTGCCTCCTGAATATCTCCCAGAGCGTGCCATGGATTAGAGGTGCCATAGCAACCTGGCCAATCAGGACAACCCAATCCAGAATCACTCAGACGTGTAAAAGCACCGAACACAATCAGATCAAATGTCATGAAGACTAAGAGCCAATTGAGTTTTTCAAAAAAACCATACTCGCGCTTTTGCCACAGATAAGTCAAAGGCAGGCCTGCAAAGACAATTGCAATGACCGCAAGCTCGAGGAATAAAGCAATGCTGCTCATTGCAATTTTTCGCCCTTGTAATTAATGCGCAGGAGCTTCTCTAAATCCTTCTTGATGCTGCCAAACTCCTTAGGAGAATTAGTCACCGGAAAATACATCATCTTTGCACCACTGGGATCGATCAGCTGGATTTGCTGTCCTGCACCTTCGTGATTGAGCCACTGCATAAACTGCGCTTTAAGTTCTGGGTTGGATGGCAGATCTTCAACAGTAAAACCAGCGGTTTCATGATCATAGGCAAGGGCTATTTCTGGGTCCACTTGCTTGCCATCGGTATTCACCCACAGCAGTTGTACGCGATTACTTTCCCTGCCCATTGCTACGCGCAATTGGCGCATCAAAAATAATGCTTCAAGGCATTTAGTATTCTGCACCGTACAATCGCCCGCTGGACGAGCTGCCACTAAAGTCCACTTACCTTGAAGAGGTAAAGCAAACCAAGCGGGATTGGTTTCTTGGACAGGCTGAACCAGCGTGCCGTAATTCGTTTTGCCACCCTCAGGCTTATATACATAGTAAGCAAAATAAGATGCTAGTACTGGGGCAGCGCAGGCCAATAATAAAAACAGCATTTGTATGCGCCCACGCTTAGTGCGTGCATTGATTGCCGAAGGATCCATTTGAGATGCCGGAATTAATACTTCGTTTTCATTCACTCTGATCACCACCTTGTTGCCGATATTGTTTTAAACCAGTCACCAGCCAAAAAATAAAGCCACACAATGCCAAAGCAAACCACTGGAAGGCATAAGCATGATGGCGCTCGACTCCTGTTGTTGGGGGTGCCCAACTCCTCGCCAAACCATCCAAGCCATCTACATTGGTTTCGCGCAATATAAATGGCAGCTGTTGCCACTGGTGCAAATTCGCTTCTTTTGCTAAATCTAAATTCTGCTCAATCCGGGGCCTGACAATAGGTCCATCATTTTTACCCAAGTCATACACCTTGCCTGGATTTGCCAAAGCAATACCCTCAACTTCAACAAGGCCATCGGGGGTGCTGACAGGTGGTAATTCTGTACGGTTTTCAGTGTTACGGGGAGCCCAGCCTCGGTTTACCCACAACACAGTATCACTGCCCTGCAATTGAAAGGGCGTCATGACAAAAAAACCAGACTGAGCGGCGCTATCAGCACCACCTGCTGGTATAGGACGAGGGCGGTTATCGAGCCAAATAGTTTGACTGGGCAAGTAATGCCCTTTAGCAACGACACGCCGTTGTAATACTTCTTCTAGAGTCCAAGAGCGGCCATTTAAAGCCAATGGCGGTAATTGGGCATGCTCAGCCATGCTTTGCGACAAGGCCATCTTTTGGTGCGCTCTATCTAGTTGCCAGACCCCTGCAGCGCAACCCACCCCAATTACAAAAAGGGCTGATACAGTAGCGACTAGACGAGAGCCGATGAGGCTAGTGAATATATTCAAGGGGTTCGCAGAATGAAATGGGTTATAGCAATAGCATTATTAATGATTGTTGGCAGTCTTGGTTCCGCCCTATTCTTTATGATGCGCGACAAAGGTGGTAGCTCAAGAATGATTCATTCTTTGATGTTACGCATCGGCTTATCAATCGCATTATTTGCAGGAATCTGGATTGCTCACTACTTTGGGCTCATTGAGTCTACCGGTATTCAGGTGGGAGTCAGGTAAACAGCTTGAGGATGCAAAGGCCATAAAACACATCGGGGCTTTAAGCCCCGATTTTTGTCTCTCATTACATCCAGTAAACAGCGATGTAAAGACCAAGCCAGACTACGTCAACAAAGTGCCAATACCAAGCCGCACCCTCAAATGCGAAATGATGCTCAGCAGTGAAGTCCCCGCGAATTGCGCGACGCAAAACAATTGCCAACATCAAGCCACCCAAGAATACGTGGAATCCATGGAAACCAGTCAACATAAAAAAGGTGGAGCCATAAATACCAGAGGTTAATTTCAAGCCAAGCTCATGGTATGCGTGGTAGTACTCAAAACCCTGGAAGCACAAGAAAATGAAACCCAAGCTGACTGTTGCAGCCAAACCAATAATGGCCTGCTTGATGTGATTTTCACGCAATGCATGATGTGCATAGGTCACAGTCACACCAGAGCTTAAAAGTAACAATGTATTGATTGTTGGGATTGGCCAAGGACCCATCGTCTCAAACTGAGGGATCAAGCCAGCAGGGCCGGCATTCGGCCATACCGCTGTAAAGTTGGGCCAGAGTAATTTGCCTTCAACAGAACCGAGCCAAGGCATTGCAATATTGCGCGAATAGAACAAAGCAGCAAAGAAAGCACCAAAGAACATAATTTCTGAGAAGATGAACCAGGCCATCGACCAGCGATAGGAAACGTCGACGTTTGTACCATTCTTACCAGTATTTGATTCAGCAATCGTGTCACCAAACCAGTGGTAGAGAGAAAACAGCACCCATACGACACCGGCAATCGCCAAAGGACCGCCCCAGCTTGTGTGGTTTACCCAGCCAGTCATGCCAAAACCAAAAGCAATTAAGCCAATAGCCGTCACGACTGGATGTTTAGACAGTCCAGGGACAAAATAGTATGGGGTTGAATTGGATGACATCGTATTTCCTCTATTCAATCAAAAAATAATCAATGGGACACAACTGCTTTAACAATCAGGAGGAGCACACTCATAAAAATCAAAGCGCCCAGCACTCCCGCAATAATAATGTGGATAAAACTCAACGAAGCTACATCGTCTTGTAAACCCGATTTCTTACGGACACCTAAAAAAGCCCACATCACAGCAATCATTGACTGCAAAAAAGAACTTTTCTTTTTCATGAGGCCACCTTCGATTTAGGCGCTTCAGGTACTGCATGTTGACCCTCGCCTACCTCGAAGAATGTGTAAGACAAGGTAATCGTCTTCACATCTTGCGGTAAACCAGCATCAATAATAAAAACCACCGGCATAGTCTTTGTTTCATGCGCAGCTAAAGTTTGCTGCTGAAAACAAAAACATTCCAGCTTAGTGAAATACTCGGTCGCCACCTTAGGAGCGTAACTGGGAATGGCCTGAGCCTGCACAGCACGATCCAAATTATTGGATACCTGATAATCAATTTGCATCATTTCACCAGGATGCACTTCCAAAAAATTCTTTAGTGGGCGAAATGAAAACGGCCCACGACTATTGGAATCAAACTCAACCGTAATCACACGGGAATAATCTACTTGGGTGTTGCCAACCTTATTCGGGCTATAGGCACGCACACCATAGTCATTCTTATTCGTTAAAACATTGATACCAGTTACTTCACATAAAGCTTTGTACATCGGCACTAGGGCATAGCCAAAACCAAACATCATTACTGACACTATTAAAAGCTTCAGCAAAATTTGACGATTAAGCGTTTGCAGGCCTGCCATATCAACTTAATTGGGATTAACCCAAAACACTCCGCTTGAGAACGATGCCAATAAAAAATATGACAGCGACACTCAAAAGGGTAAGCCCCATTCTGCGATTATTCGCAGCTAGGGCTTCCTTAGAGCTGGAATTAAATTCCGGCTTCATGCATTTGTTCTGCACTTGGAGGTGTTTCAAAAGTATGGTGGGGTGCTGGTGAAGGCACTGTCCACTCCAAACCTTTGGCACCATCCCAAGGCTTCATGGGCGCTTTTTGACCTTGACCACGGTACGCAGGCAATACAACAAATACCAGGAAATACACCTGAGCCAGACCAAAGCCGAGCGCACCAATCGAAGCAATCATATTGAAATCAGCAAACTGAGTTGGGTAGTCTGCATAACGACGTGGCATACCTGCTAAGCCCAAGAAATGCATTGGGAAGAAGGTGATGTTGAAGAAAATCATGGAAGCCCAGAAATGGATCTTGCCACGAGTTTCGCTAGCCATATAGCCAGTCCACTTTGGACACCAGTAATAGAAACCAGCAAACATCGCAAACAAGGAACCAGCAACCAATACATAGTGGAAGTGCGCAACCACGTAATAGGTATCTTGTAGGCCAATATCAATCGGGGCCATTGCCAGAATCAACCCAGTAAATCCACCCATGGTGAATACGAAAATAAATCCAACCGACCACAGCATCGGTGTTTCAAAGGTCATTGACCCTCTCCACATGGTTGCAACCCAGTTAAAAATCTTCACACCTGTTGGAACCGCAATCAACATGGTTGCGTACATAAAGAACAGTTGGCCTGTCACTGGCATACCAGTTGCAAACATGTGATGCGCCCAAACAATGAAGGACAAAATCGCAATAGATGCAGTGGCATACACCATGGAGCTATAGCCAAACAAGGTTTTTCTGGAGAATGCAGGAATGATCTCACTGATGATGCCAAACGCAGGCAAAATCATGATGTAAACCTCTGGGTGACCGAAGAACCAGAAAATATGCTGGAACATGATCGGGTCGCCACCACCAACTGCAGAGAAGAAGCTGGTACCGAAATGACGATCAGTCAACACCATGGTGATTGCGCCAGCCAATACAGGCATTACAGCAATTAACAAGTAAGCAGTAATCAACCAAGTCCAGCAGAACATGGGCATCTTCATCAATGTCATGCCGGGAGCGCGCATATTCAAAATGGTCACGATGATATTAATCGAACCCATGATGGAAGAAGCACCCAATAAATGGAGGGCAAAAATCGCCATATCTAAGCCAGGACCCATTTGATTAGTTAATGGCGCATAGAGAGTCCAACCGCCAGCAGGTGCACCGCCCGGCGCAAAGAAAGAGCCGAACAATAAACAAGCAGCTACTGGAAGAATCCAGAAGCTGAAGTTGTTCATACGTGCAAAGGCCATATCTGAAGCACCAATTTGCAATGGCACCATCCAGTTCGCAAAGCCAACAAAGGCTGGCATGATCGCACCGAACACCATGATCAAACCATGCATGGTGGTGAGCTGATTAAAGAACTCAGGGCGGAAAAATTGCAAGCCTGGCTGGAATAACTCCAAACGAATACCCAAAGCCATGGTTCCGCCAGCCAACAGACTGATAAACGAGAACATCAAATACATCGTGCCAATGTCTTTATGGTTGGTTGCGAACAACCAACGACGCCAGCCGTGTGGCGTGTGATCATCATGCGCGTGATCGTGTGCGTGGTCAATGGTAGTAGAGACTGTGCTCATGGATTACTCCGAGTTAGTTATATCTAAATAAGTTAATTAGTTTGCTGCGCGAGCATTTGCAACATCTTGAGTCTGAATCACTTCACCGGTTTTGTTGCCCCAAGCGTTACGTTCATACGTAATCACAGCGGCAATATCACCATCAGAAATTACGCCACCCCATTTAGGCATCGCATTCTTCCCGTTGAGTACCAGGTGGATCTGATCGGCTTTAGGGCCAAGAACCATTTTGCTGCCATCTAATGCTGGGAAAGCTCCCATTCCCTTACCGTTGGCCTGATGGCAAGCGGCACAATTGGCGGCATACACTTTGGCACCACGCTCTTTTTGCTCATCTAGCGTGTAAATCTTGGAAGGATCATCTGAAGCAGCAGCCATTTCTTTTTTCTTCTGCTCAACCCATTTGGTGTAATCCTCCTGGGAAACTACTTTGACAACAATCGGCATAAAAGCATGCTCAGCTCCGCACAACTCAGAACACTGACCACGGAAAGTACCAATCGTTTCAGCCTTAAACCAGGTGTCACGCACAAATCCAGGAATCGCATCTTGCTTTACGCCGAACGCTGGAATTGTCCATGAGTGAATCACGTCATTAGCCGTCGTGATTAAACGAATCTTTTTACCAACCGGCACGACCATCTCGTTATCTACTTCCATCAAGTAAGTATCTGACTTTGGTGCCAAGTTATTGATCGCTTCACGCGAAGTAGAGAGAGTGGATAAAAAGCTAATGCCTTCGCCCTCGCCCTTAATGTAGTCATATCCCCATTTCCACTGGTATCCAGTCGTTTTAATGGTGATATCAGAATTAGTGGTGTCCTTCATCGCTACAACTGTTTTTGTCGCAGGCAATGCCATACCGATCACGATGAGCAATGGCACGACTGTCCAAAGAATTTCAACAGTGATGCTTTCATGGAATGAGGCAGATTTATGGCCTATGGATTTGCGGTGCCTGAGGATGGAGTAAAACATCACCCCAAAAACACCCACAAAAATGACAGCACAGATAACCAACATCATCCAATGCAACCAATGGATTTGAGCCATGATTTTGGTTGCAGGAGCTGCAAAATTGAGCTGGTTTACAGCGGGGCCGCCAGGCATATTTTCAGTTGCGTGAGCAAATGCAGTTCCAAAGGCTGCTACTACATAGAGCGAAGCCCTAGTGACTTTTCCAAATAAATTCATCTTATTCTCTGTTTATTGTCGTGAATACCTGGGGCAAAACAGCCTCAGATAGTCCAAAAAGCGGTATCAAGCCAATACATCCAGCCAAGATTATAGGGTTAATTAGGTATATCAACAAACCGCATAAACAGTGCCTTAACCAATCTTGACAATGGTCTAAATGATAGTAAGCACTTACACTTAAGCAGAATCACTCCTAGTCTTGCGTCCGATTTGATTTACATCAATATAAGCAAGCTGATTTTGTGCTTTTGCAAGGTGCTTTCCAACCGCCCAAGCATGCCCATAAACTAACTCTAGGGTCAGCTTATTGGGTAAATCCCCAATAGTTGATGCGCTAGCAGCAGGCTTTTCGATCAATCCAAGGTTGACTGCATCATCAATTAGTAATTTTGGTGATTCGTAGTCCAAATGGAGCAATTCCATATCCATAACAGGATCGGCAAAACGCACACCAAGCAATGCATCCCCCATATCGTGCATATCCCAAGGACTCGCGAGTTTTTTGGGCTGAATCCCGGTAACAGGCAATTCTGCACCGAGCTCCTTACCAGTATCTGGGCCAAGATAACTAAAAGTAAGTAATCCACCCTCCCGCAATACCCGCCAGCACTCGCCTAAAAAGCGCTTAGGATCAGCCAAGTCTTGGATGAGCAAATCGCTAAAAATTAAATCCACTGAATTATTGGGCAAATCAATCCGCCCCGTCTTGAGGTAGACCTCCAAGGAAAATCGCGTGTCTTTTTTAAATACCGAGCGCCAGAATCTAGAAACCCTCAATCGCAAGGGCTCTTTGCTTGCATCAAGCTCCTGCGCGCTATGAATAGACGCATTGGGGAAAAGTTTCGCTAAAAACTGCAGGTGTGCCCCAGGGAAATCTGGGATCAGCAAAAGGTCTTTTGCCTCCAGCTTCACAATGTCCAGTTTTTGCAGCATTCGATCTGCAATTTCATCCTGTAGCCATCTGATTGATTGGGTCATTGCCTCAGTATACTCAGCGCCCCATGCGCTTATTGAACAATCTTTTCACCTCGGTTTGTGCCCATATTTTGCCAACCTCATGCATTTCCTGTGGATCGTTTCAGCGCGATAGTTTGTGCCTCAAATGCACCACTCAACTGACAGCAAATGGCCTATTCAATTACGTATGTTGCTTGCAGTGCGGCGTCCCACTACAAGCAGATGAGACATCCCAAGTTCATTGCATTCAGTGCATCAGGACACCACCCTATTTTGATCAAACCATTTGCCTTGATCGCTATCTCGGTTGTTTGCAAAACGCATTGCACTTGCTCAAATACCAAAAGCGCTTAGCTTATGCGCATGGGCTGGCACAAGTATGGGATCAATTCATTCCGAGGGACCTAAAAACCCATCATGCTCACTTTCTCTTACCAGTGCCATTAAGCAAAGAAAAACTCGCGATGCGAGGCTTCAATCAAAGTTGGGAAATTGCGCGTCGTATTCAATGCCCAGAGCAGATGCAAAGGCTGCCAAACGTTTTATTGCGCCTCCATCATCCGGTACAGCAAGCATTAGCTAGCAGATCAGCGCGTGAACTTGCGATTCGCGATCAGTTTTATATTAATCCACTCTATCGTGCCCAATTAGAGCAACAAACAGTGGTGGTATTCGACGATGTCATGACTACCGGAGCAACCTTCAATGAAATCGCGCGCATTCTGAAGGACAATGGGGTATCGCGCGTAATTAATTGGGCGGTGCTGCGCACTCTAGAGCCACAACAAACTAAAACTCTCCATGTTTAATATCGTCTTATTCGAACCTGAAATCCCTCCAAATACTGGCAATATCATTCGCCTATGCGCAAATACGGGCGCAAAATTACATCTGATAGAGCCCTTAGGCTTCCCCATGGAAGATGCGAAATTGCGCCGAGCTGGGCTTGATTACCATGAGTTTGCAAAAGTAAAAGTGCATCCCAGTTGGAAAGCATTTCTTGAGAATGAAAAGCCACCAGTCGATAGGATGTTTGCTTTAACAACCAAAGGTTCTGGGAAGTTTCATGAAGGCATCTATTTGCCCAATGACTACTTTGTCTTTGGCTCTGAAACAAAAGGGATTAGCGATGAAGTGAGGGGCTCTATACCCGCTCCAAATCGCATGCGCTTAGCCATGCAAGATGGCAGTCGCAGTCTCAATCTATCCAATACGGTTGCCATTGTGGTATATGAAGCCTGGCGTCAAAGCGCTTTTACAGGCGGTAACTAAGTTTCAATTTTGGGGTCGCGCCCCATCAATTTAGTAACAGCCTCCAATGGAGTGAGTTTGCCTGCAAGCACCTCACCCATGCTAGCTGTAATGGGCATTTCAACGCCTAAGCGCTTAGCTAGATTACCTACTGCAGCGGCACATAAAACACCTTCCGCTACGTGCCCCAAGTTATCTAAAATTTCTTGCAAAGATTTGCCGGCTGCTAGCGCAAGGCCCACCTGGCGGTTACGAGACAGATCGCCAGTAGCTGTCAAAATTAAATCGCCCACACCAGTCAAACCCATGCATGTTTCAGACTTGCCACCAGCAGCCTTCACCAAACGCATCATCTCCGCAAGACCGCGCGTTAACACCGCTGCGCGGGCATTGAGCCCAAGATCGAGACCATCACCAATTCCAGCGGCAATCGCTAGGACATTTTTAATGGCGCCACCCAATTCCACACCAATCAAATCATCACTTGCATAGATGCGCATATTGCCATGATGAAAAGCGGCTTGAACAATCTCACATAAAGTCTTGGACTTACTTGCAACGGTTAAGGCACAAGGCATTCCTTGCGCAACCTCTTTAGCAAAACTGGGACCCGATAAAGCGCCGTAAGAATGCACTAAACCATGATGATGTAAACGGTCTTGGCGCTCAACCACTTGATGTGGCAAGAGCGCCGTATCGGGCTCAAGCCCTTTACATAACCACACAATGTGTAAAGGGTGCTTCGCGAGCTCTAATATCTGAGAAATGGTGTCAGACAAACCCGCCATTGGGGTGGCAATCACCAAAAGATCATCTGACGACAATCTAGCAATAGCCTTCTCAAAATGAGCTTCTAACTCAAGGCCGGTTGGCAAAGTTGCGCCCGGTAAATACGCCTGGTTTTGACCGGTCTTTTTAATCTCCGCAATTTGTCCGGGGCTACGGGACCAAAGGCATACATCTGCACTTGGGAGGTGGCGAGCTGCTTGCGCAGCCATGGCTGTTCCCCAAGCACCAGCTCCAAGCAGCGTCACTTTCATGATTCTGAGAGCTCGTGAATGAAATTAGTTAGGAAGACTTCCCTTGGCTTCTGCAAGCGCCGCCTCTTGTGCCTGACGGATACGGTGCTCATACATGCCGTGGAAATTAATCTCATTGAGATGAATGGGTTGGAAGCCTGCGCGACTAATCACATCAGCAATGTTAGAGCGTAAATATGGATACAAAATCGTCGGGCAAGCAATACCCAACATAGGGTCAATTTGCTCTGGTGGAATATGGTTGAATTCAAAAATTCCAGCCTGTTTTACCTCTACCAAAAACAGCACTTTTCCATCAACCTTAGCAGTAACCGTTGAGATCAAAGCGACCTCGAAAATTTCATCACTGAGACGATTTACCACTACATCCACCTCAACTTCTACTGTTGGTTCTGCAGCCACCAAGAGAATCTGGGGTGCATTGGGCTGCTCAAGCGATAAATCTTTCAAATAAATACGCTGAATACGAAAGCCAGGCTGTTTCGCTTCTTCATTATTTTCTGGTGCAGCGGCAGTATTTTCAGTCATCACAAATTCCTTATTAATTTTTCAAGCATTAAGCTAAGAGCGCATCCAATTTACCTGCGCGATCGAGCGCGGCTAAATCATCGAAACCCCCAACATGGGTATCGCCAATGTAAATTTGAGGGACAGTACGCCTTCCGGTTCGAGTCATCATGACCTCGCGCTGGGCAGGATCGCGATCGATCAGAATCTTTTCAATATTTTGTATACCCTTCTTTTGCAGCAATTTCTCTGCCATCACACAGTAAGGACAGACTTGGGTGCTATACATCGTGACCGGAGGCATAAGTTCTTTCTTATTTCACCAATGGAAGAATGGCTGCCTTCCAGGCTGCAACGCCACCTTGCAGGGTGGCAACCTCAGAAAAGCCTAATTGGCGCACTTGGCCAATTGCCTTAAGTGACTCAGACCCCGTTTCACACACCAGAACTACAGGGTGTTTACGGTTCAATTTCATCTTTTCTAGACTAGCAGCGAGGTCCGCGGAAGAAAGGCGTTTTGCACCGGGCAAATGGCCCAGTTTGAAGGCCTCTTCAGGTCGTAAATCAAATACATAGGCCTTGCGGCGATTAATCCAAATGGTTGCCTCGGTGGGAGACAAGCCTTTTCCGCTAATAAGCGTAGATAATGTAGGGAGGAAAAGCGCGATGCCTGAAACTACCAATAAGGCGATCAGCGCTAAATTATCAATTTGCGTGAGAAAGTTCATCACCGGATTATAGAATGGCTCTATGAAACAACTTGTCCTTATTCGTCATGGCGAATCCGCCTGGAACCTTGAAAACCGCTTTACTGGCTGGGCCGACGTTGACTTAACCCCCAAAGGGACTGAACAAGCCCTTGCTGCAGGTGAAGACCTGCGAAAAGCAGGTTATGAGTTCGATGTTGCCTATACCTCCGTTTTGAGAAGGGCTATCCGTACCCTATGGCACGTTCAAGACGCTATGGACTTGATGTGGATTCCCGTAGTTCATAGCTGGAGACTGAATGAGCGCCATTATGGCGCCCTTACTGGCCTTAATAAGGCTGAAACCGCTGCAGAATATGGCGACGAGCAAGTACATATTTGGCGCCGTTCATATGATGTAAGGCCACCACTCCTGGAGACTCGTGATGAGCGCAACCCTCAACATGATCGCCGCTATTCAAAATTAGCTACGGCAGACATTCCTTTGGGTGAGTGCCTTAAAGACAATGTGGAGCGCGTACTCCCTTTATGGAATGAATCTATTGCACCCGCACTGAAAGCCGGTAAACGTGTTCTATTGGTTGCGCACGGCAATAGTATTCGCTCTTTAATTAAGTACTTAGATCAAGTCTCCGATAGCGATATCATGGAAATTAATGTCCCTAACGGTGTACCACTCGTTTATGAATTGGATGACAACCTCAAGCCAATCAAACATTTTTATTTGAATCAGGGTTAAAAATACATGCGTCAATTTTTGAAAAACTTTGCCCTCATCGCGGTTGGTCTGATTGCGGGGGTTTTTGCAACCATTCAAATCTCAGCTACCGCACAACAGAATGCGCAGCTTCCATTAGATGAATTGCGTACCCTCTCCAATGTATTTGCGCAAATCAAGCATGACTATGTGCAACCAATTGATGACAAGCAGTTACTAACGGATGCCGTCAAAGGAATGGTGAGCAGCTTAGATCCGCATTCCACCTTTTTGGATAAAAAAGATTTTGAAGAGATGCAGGAGCAAACTTCAGGTAAGTTTGCTGGCTTAGGCATCGAAATTACTTCTGAAGATGGCGTAGTAAAAGTTCTCAATCCAATTGAAGACACTCCTGCCTCACGTGCTGGTTTACAAGCAGGCGATCTCATTACTCGCTTAGATGACAAACCGCTGCGCGGCATGTCATTAGACAAAGCAGTGCGCACTATGCGTGGAACTCCTGGCACAAAAATTACATTGACGATATATCGCAAGAGTGAAGAACGTAGCTTTCCAGTAACCATTACGCGCGCTGAAATCAAAGTTCAATCTGTTAAAACTAAAATTCTGGATAACGATATTGCCTGGGTTCGCATCACCAGCTTCCAAGAGCGCACAGTGCCGGATCTAGCTAAAAAGTTAACCGACATTGCGGCGCAAGATCCCAAGCTGAAAGGCATCATCTTGGATCTCCGCAACAATGGTGGCGGCCTCCTGCAAGGCGCTGTTGGTGTTGCCGCAGCATTCTTACCTCCAGACTCAGTCATTGTTTCAACCAAAGGTCAGTCACCTGACTCGCAACAAGTATTTAATGCCACGCCAGCAATGTATCGACTCAATGAACCTGGCGATCCTTTGGCTGGCGTGCCTGAGATGTTTAAGAAATTGCCAATGGTCGTATTGGTTAACGCCTACTCCGCCTCTGCTTCAGAGATTGTTGCGGGCGCCCTGCAAGATTACAAACGCGCGACCATTATTGGTAAAACGAGTTTTGGCAAAGGCTCTGTTCAGACAGTTCGCCCACTCTCAAACGATTCTGCATTAAAAATTACTACCGCTTATTACTACACTCCCAGCGGTAAATCGATTCAGGCGTTTGGCATTAAACCCGATATCGCAGTCGATCAAAATAAAGATGGTGATCCCGATGATGTATTGATCACGCGTGAAGTGGATAGTGAGAAGCACCTTAAAAATACGCAGTCCTCTGAAGACAAGTTAATTGCCGATCGCGAAAAACGTCGCTTGGAAGAGTTGCAGCGCATTGAAGAAAAAAATGCGAAGAAGACGCCTGAGGAAAAAGAAAAAGACAAGAACAAAAAACCAGTCGAATTGGGAAGTGCAGATGACTTCATGCTTTCACAAGCAGTGGCATTTATTAATGGTGAGCCTGTGAAGCGCTCCTCATCCAAGCTCGAATAATTTCATTTTCAGACTACATATCTGTATATGAATGATGAGCAATTGCTGCGTTACTCTAGGCATTTGCTTCTTGAGGAAATCGATGTGCTTGGCCAAGAAAAACTCTTGGCATCACATGTTCTAGTCATTGGATGCGGGGGCTTAGGCAGTGCTGCAGCCCCCTATCTTGTTGCAGCAGGCATTGGCAAGATCACCTTGATTGATCATGATCAAGTTGAGTTAACCAATCTCCAAAGACAAATTATGTATTCCCAAGATTCGGTTGGGAAAAGCAAAGCATTGTCTGCAAAAACCTTTTTAGAAACGCTCAATCCCAATATACAAATCCATGCGATTGCTGCCAAAGCCGAGCAAGCACTCCTCGATGAGTTACTGCCTAGCGTTGATATAGTGCTCGATTGCACCGATAACTTTTCTACTCGGCAATTCATTAATGCTTGTTGTGTGGCACATCAAACGCCTCTAGTGTCAGGCTCAGCATTGGGTTTTGACGGTCAATTAACAGTGTTTGATCCCCGTCAATCTAGCTCACCTTGTTATGCTTGCATCTTCTCACCAGAAGAGCAATTTGAGGAAGTAAGCTGTTCAAGCATGGGTATCTTTTCACCATTAGTAGGAATCATTGGAGCAATGCAGGCCGCTCAATGTCTGCAACTATTGATAGGCTTTGGCGCACCTTTGGTTGGGCGACTATTGCTTTGGAATGCGCGTTCAACTCAGATAGATGAAATCAAGCTATCTCGTAACCCAGACTGCCCCGTTTGCGGCAAAGCCCACTAAGCCAATAAGAATTCAAGCGCCTTCGCTTGGGCTTCAGGCTCAACCGCCTCTAAGAGTTGTGGGATATGGGCCTGTAATTGGCCAACATCGGCCTGCAAAATTTCTTGCTTAACCAAGAGTAACTGACTGAAGTGCATTGAGAAATCGGTTAAACCCAAAGCCAATAGCAATTTAGTGAGAGCAGGGTCTCCCGCCATTTCACCGCAAACAGAAATCGGCACATTCGCACGTTTTGCTTGACTAATAATGTTCGAGAGTAAATACAAAATTGCCGGATGCAATGGGTCATACAAATGTGCCACCGCATGGTCAGCCCGGTCGATAGCCAATGTGTATTGAATTAAATCGTTTGTACCAATAGATAGGAAATCAAAGCGCTTGATAAATAAAGGTAACACCAAGGCGGCCGCAGGAATCTCAATCATTGCCCCTACTTGAATATTGGGGTTAAAAGCCTTGCCGCGTTGATGCAATTGTTGTTTGGCTTTTTCTATTAAGCGCAAAGTTTCATCAATCTCTTTTGCATGTGCCAGCATGGGAATCATGATGCGCGCTTGGCCATGGGCAGATGCCCGCAAAATGGCCCTCAATTGCGTAAGAAAAATTTCTGGCTCAGTCAGTGACCAGCGAATTGCACGTAAACCCAAGGGAGAAGTACCCGTCTGAGATAAATCCGTACCTGCACCCAAAGCCTTATCTGCCCCAACGTCAATCGTGCGAATATTGACCGGCAGGCCATGCATCAGATCGACAACGCGACGATACTCTTGATATTGCTTTTCTTCATCAGGCAGAGCTTGGTTGCGATCCATGAATAAAAATTCGGAACGAAATAGGCCAACACCCACTGCACCCACTTCAACCGCTTGCGTAGCATCTTCAGGTAATTCAATATTGGCAAACAAAGAGATATCAACGCCATCTAAGGTGCGGGTTTTTGCATACTTGAGCTGCTGGAGCTGGCGGGTATCTTCCAAGGCCTGCGCTCTGAGAGAGCGATATTCCGATAAGAGTTGCTCGTCTGGTGCAACGATGACTACACCATGCTCACCGTCAAGAATCAACCAATCGCCATGACGAATCATTTCACTGGCGTGACGCACACCCACCACCGCGGGTATTTCCATGCTGCGGGCCACAATAGCGGTGTGAGAAGTTTTGCCACCTAAATCAGTGACAAAGCCAGTGAGTGCGCGATCCTTGAAACGCAACATATCGTGAGGCGCAATATCGTGCGCAACAATAATGGCATCTACATCTACCTCACCGAATAATGCTAATTCAGGGTCTTCTGTCGATTCCTTTTCGCCCGACTTGAGTGCCTTGAGAACGCGCTCAGCAACCTGCCGTATGTCATTTGCCCGCTCTTTTAAGTAGGTATCTTCAATTTCAGAGAACTGTTCTAGCAAATCATTGAGCTCAGTCGTTAAAGCCCAAGCAGCATTTAAACGCTGGCTACGAATCAGTTTCAAGGGTTTTTCAGCTAGCGCAGGATCAGCCAAAATCATGCCATGCACATCCAAGAATGCCGCCATCTCACCCGGAGCATCTTTGGGCAAGCCATAACGTAGCTGCTCTAACTCAAGACGTACTTGCTCAAATGCATTAATTAATTTTTGCGCCTCTAACTCTTCTTTTCCTGCTTCGATTAAATAGTGGCTAACCTCTAACGCTGCACGTGAAATCAGTACCGCCTTGCCAATGGCAATGCCTTTAGATACTGGAATTCCGTGCAGGGCAAATGTCATGCTTACTCACCCTCACCAAAGCGGTCATTAATTAAATGCGTCAACGCTTGCATTGCTTCATCGGCTTGCTCGCCTACTGTTTCAAGCGTAATGGTGCTACCCATACCAGCAGCCAGCATCATCACACCCATAATGCTTTTTGCATTGATCTGCCTACCATTGCGCGACAGAAGTATTTCACAAGGAAATTGGGCTGCCAGTTGCGATAACTTGGCAGATGCTCTGGCATGCAGCCCTAGCTTATTAATAATTTCAATTTCTGAAACTGGCATGATCGGAACTGATTTCCTTCTGTTGTTATGTCACTTTAGCGCCAAGACGCAAAATCCCATGCTGACCACCCTGCAAGGCTTTTTGAGCTAAACCCTCTAAATCATCACTTCGGTGTGAAATGCAACGCATTAACATAGGAAGATTGAGTCCAGCTAAGACAATCACCGGCGCAGCTAGGCCAGTCACAGCACCAGCAGCCTCTATCTTAGAGGCCACGTTTGCCGGCGTTGCGCCCATGACATCGGTCAAAATGAGCACGCCTTTACCTGAGTTCACGCCCTTGGCGGCCTCAAGCACGCGATCAAAACTGATTTTGGTATCTTCATGTGCAGGAATATCCACCGCCCTCACTCCTTGTGGCATCACTCCAAATGCATGCTCCACAAATCCCAACATAGCACTCGCTACTGGGGTATGGGCCACAATCACAATTCCCGTCATGTCAGGCTCAATCTTTTTTCAAGTGCTTTTAACCAAAAAGCGGCAACATCAAAACCCGTTTGCTCAGTAATTTCTACAAAGCAAGTGGGGCTCGTCACATTAATCTCAGTGACATAGCCTCCAATTAAGTCGAGTCCAACCAAAAATAAACCGCGCTCATTTAAGAGGGGGGCCAACCGCTCAGCAACTCTTTTTTCAGAATCAGTTAAAGGCATTGCTACACCCTTACCACCAGCGGCTAAGTTGCCACGAATTTCACTACCTTGCGGAATGCGCGCCAATGCGAATGGCACAACCTCCCCATCAATTAAAAGTACGCGCTTGTCGCCCTGGGAGATTTCTGGCAAGAAACGTTGAACCATTAAGGTTCTTGTACCATTCTCGCCTAGCGTTTCAACAATGCTCGCCAGATTAAGGCCGTCAGGCCCTACCCGGAAAATACCCATGCCGCCCATTCCATCTAAAGGCTTCACAACAATATCGGCATGCTGTTGATGAAAGGCTTGTACTGCCTCAAGCTCACGCGTCACCAAAGTTGGTGGAATCAGCTCCGGGAACTCAGTAATCGATAATTTTTCAGAGTGATCACGAATTGCTGCAGGATTATTCATGACCACAGCCCCCTGCCGGACAGCGGCGGATAACATCCAAGTGGTATTGAGATATTCAATATCAAAAGGTGGGTCGGTGCGCATCAGCACGGCAGAAAAACTATTTAATTTACGCTGCTCTATTTCACCTAACTCATACCAAGAAGTTCCACTTGGCTTAATTGCCACAGTCTGGCAATCGGCTACGACAAAATTATCTTTCCATAGAATTTGGCAACTTTGACAAAACCAGAGGCGATGACCTGCCCCTTGCGTAGCGCGCATCATTGCCAAAGTAGTGTCTTTGTAGATCTTGAAAGACTCTAGGGGGTCGGCAATAAATAAAAAATCCATTTTTTATTTATTTAGCTATTAAGAAAATTCAGCATTGGGATCGGTGCGCTCTAGCTCTAAGGAGGCAGCCAACAGGGCTAGACGTGCAACTACACCATACAAATAAAAGCGATTTGGCGCAGCACTACCGGGCTTAGCAGATAAATCAGGCATGGAGTTTTGCTCAAAGGCCAAAGGCACAAAATGCATACCGGGTGCATTTAAATTCTCATTCGGGCCGCGATCTGTATGCACGCGGTAGAAGCCGCCAATGACATAACGATCAATCATGTAAACCACCGGCTCTGCCACGGCCTCATTTACTTTTTCAAATGAATAGACGCCCTCTTGAATGAGCACATCACTTACTTCAAGACCCTCTTTGACCACACTCATTTTATTACGGTCTTTGCGATTCAAACCTTTGAGCTGGGCTGGATCTTGAACAACCATCACACCCATGCCATATGTGCCAGCATCTGCCTTGACTACGACATACGGTTTTTCTTTAATGCCGTACTCACGATATTTTTTGGCAGTCTTTTTTAGAATCTGTTCGACGGCTGTTTGTAACTCATCTTCACCCTTACGCTCATGAAAATTCACATTCGAGCAACTCGTAAAGTAAGGATTAATCATCCAAGGATCAATGTTGACCACCTTGGCAAACTTCTTGGCCACTTCTTCATATGCGGCAAAGTGCGCCGACTTACGACGCACATGCCAGCCGGCGTGCAGGCCGGGCAATAAATATTGTTCGTGAATATTTTCTAGAACAGGGGGAATCCCAGCCGATAAATCATTATTCAATAAGATGGAGCAAGGATCAAAATCCTTTAATCCCAAGCGCTGCTTTTTCAGTCCAGTGCGCGCCAAAGGCTCCATTAATAAACGATTGCCATCGGGCAAATCAATCCAAGTGGGTTTTTTGATTTCATCAGACAAGCTACCGAGGCGAACATTCAAACCCGCTTGACGCAAGATCGATGAAAGCCGTGCGATATTTTGCAAATAGAAGGTATTACGCGTATGACGCTCAGGAATCAATAATAAATTTTTGGCTTCTGGGCAGATCTTCTCGATCGCAGCCATTGCTGCCTGAACCGCCAATGGGAGCATTTGTGGCGATAGGTTATTAAATCCACCTGGAAATAGATTGGTATCTACTGGAGCAAGCTTAAATCCAGAATTACGCAGATCAACCGAGCAGTAAAACGGTGGGGTGTGCTCTTGCCACTCCAGCCTAAACCAGCGCTCAATTGTTGGGGTTGCTTCTAATACCTTTGTCTCGAGTTCAAGCAAAGGGCCGCTCAGGGCAGTGATGAGATGTGGGACCATTTCATCATTGTAAGATTTTTAAAAGAAAGACGCGGGATACTGAGATCCCGCGCTTAAAAACTAGGCAGCCAAGCAAGCCTGCCCAATCAGGGTAAGTATGGATTAACTCTCGTAAGCGGTCTCGCCGTGGGAGCTGATATCCAAGCCTTCGCGCTCTTCGTCCTCTTTCACACGCAAACCAATCACGATATCGATCAATTTGAAGGCGATGAAGGATACAAGTGCTGACCAAATGACTGTGGTAATCACACCCTGAGCCTGAACCCAAAGCTGACTAGGAATGGAATAGTCTGGGCTAACAGCATTAGCAACATAATCCCAGATACCTGTACCGCCCAGAGCTGGATCAGCGAAGATGCCAGTCAACAAGGCGCCCAAGATACCGCCAACGCCGTGTACACCGAACACATCCAAACTGTCATCAGAGCCAAGCATACGCTTGAGGCCAGTAACACCCCACAAGCACACCACACCAGCAGCAGCACCGATTGCTAGAGCGCCCATTGGGCCTACAAAACCAGCAGCAGGGGTAATTGCAACCAAGCCTGCTACGCAACCAGAAGCTGCGCCCAATACAGAAGGCTTACCTTTGTGAACCCACTCACCCAATGACCAGCTCAATACTGCAGCTGCAGTAGCCAAATAAGTATTCACGAATGCCAATGCTGCACTGCCGTTTGCCTCTAAAGCAGAACCCGCATTAAAACCAAACCAACCGAACCACAAGAGAGCGGCACCAGTCATTACATAGACTAAGTTATGTGGCTTCATGGCTTCTTTACCGTAACCAATACGCTTACCGATAACGAATGAACCAACCAAACCAGCAATCGCCGCATTGATATGAACCACTGTACCGCCAGCAAAATCAAGTACGCCTTTTTGGAACAACCAACCAGCACGCGCAGTTACCGCTTCCAGTGAAGCAGCATCTTTGATGTCATCAGGACCAGGCCAGAACCAAACCATGTGTGCGATTGGCAAATAGCTAAATGTGAACCAAATCACCATGAATACTAAAATTGCAGAAAACTTAGCGCGCTCCGCAAAAGAACCAATGATCAAGCAGCAGGTAATGGTGGCAAATACTGCCTGGAATGCCATAAATACATACTCAGGAATAACAACACCCTTAGAGAAAGTAGCGGCTACAGAATCAGGAGTAATACCAGATAAGAACAAGCGATCTAATCCACCCAAGAATGGTCCACCTTCAGTAAACGCGATGCTATAGCCATAAAGGGACCATAAGACCGTAATTACCGAGAAAATGACCATACATTGCATGCAGATCGATAGAATATTTTTGCTACGTGTCAAACCGCCGTAGAACAAAGCCAAGCCCGGCAAAGTCATCAACAAAACCAAGGCAGTAGAAACCAACATCCAAGCTGTATCGCCTTTATTAGGTACGGCTGTAGGTGCAGTTGCGGCTGCGGCTGTACCAGCAGCTGGAGCAACTACTGCAGGCTTTTTAGCTTCATCTGCATGTGCTGGTGCAGTCACCATTACACCGGCTACGCCAAGACTTAAGGCAATCGCGCCGCCAGCGACAAGTTGTTTTATCCAAGTGAACATTTTTTACCTCTCTTATTAAAGGGCTGCCACACCGGTTTCACCGGTGCGAATACGAATGACATGCTCAATCGGAGAAACAAAAATCTTGCCATCCCCAATCTTGCCTGTACGAGCAGATTTTTCAATGGCTTCAAGCGCACGCTCGAGAATGCCATCTTCAACAGCCGCTTCAATTTTTACCTTAGGCAAAAAATCCACTACATACTCAGCACCGCGATATAGCTCAGTGTGGCCCTTTTGGCGACCAAAGCCTTTTACTTCAGTTACGGTAATGCCGGAAACGCCGACTTCCGATAAGGCTTCACGTACTTCATCAAGCTTGAAGGGCTTTATGATGGTAGTAATTAATTTCATACATTTCTCCGTTCAGGAAAAGAATTAAATAATCTTATTAAGGCGGAAAGAATCCACCTTCCACGCTAAAATAATGACTTAAGATACCTTGAATTGAATTAATAAATTCACGTTATCAATGCAAATGCACCAAAATAGTTCATTTAATTGCACCAAAATAAAGCACCACGGCTACCTATGAAAAAAACTGGCGAGATTCTTGAGCAAATTCAGCAAATTGCCTCTGGCATGCAAGCAAAAGTGGGGGATGCCATTCGCAACTCACCAGCGCAAGAGATTGAAAAGAACGTCAAAGCGCTCATGAATCAGGGTTTCCAAAAAATGGACTTAGTGACCCGCGAAGAATTCGAACTGCAATCTAAAGTTCTAGCCAAGACTAGAGAAAAGCTTGAGGCCCTTGAAAAGAAAGTGGCGGCGCTAGAGCAAGTCGGCAATTAAGCTCAAGCAGCAACTCACCCACCAATCCTCTAAAGAGGATGGAACTCTTCAAAAAAAGTAGCGTACTGCTCTTGAGAGAGCATTTGTTCCACAGTGCCACTTTTCACATTCTGTAGCAATACAGAAACCTGATAAATAAAAACTTCTCCCGCAGGAGTGCGTCTCACGATCCACCTTGATCGCATGAACTGCGAATGGCTTGGCATCTTCACTTCAAAATAATAATCTTTGACTGCAAAGCACTGGTGATCGGCCGTTTGATAACTTGCTTCCTTAATGAGAGACGCATCTTTCACTAAATCAGCTTGTTGACTCAGAGCATTTTTCGAGCTTTCCAGGATGCCATCTTCAAGGCTAGCTTGGTCTTTTTTGAGTTCAATAGTGCTAATTGAAAAAATAGCATCATCTATTTTTACAGCGTCTAGAACCTGCAAAATATCCTGATCTTGATATACCAGATGACGCTCAAGGTGTTCTGGCTTTGCCGGAAATAAAGCCGAGTACTGCGCTTGAGTAGATGTGACTGTGCGCCAATCTAATTGAGGGCTACAAGCGCAAAGCATAAAAGTCAGTAAGCCAATAAAGGCAAAGACTACAAAGGAACGTTTGAACAATTGATTTGGGAAAAAATTAATTACACTCACCCAAGCTACCTGGCTTGCATACGCGATCGCCCGTAACCCAAGTAGCGCCACCTAATTTGGCATATTCAAAGTTAGCATCATCAATATTAGCTCCCGTTAAGTCCGCATTAGACAAGTCAGCCGCAGTCAGATCGGCAGAGCTTAAATTTGCGCCCTTGAGATTTGCTTGTCGCAAATACACACCATACAGCCGAGCATGACTCAGATTGGCGCTTGAGAGATTTGCGCCAGTCAGGTTAGCGTAAGTGAGATTGGACTCCTTAAACGAAGTCTTCACCAACGTGGCATTCGTCAGGTTAGCCTCTTGCATAAGAGTCTCATTTAGATTGGCATTGCTCAAATTGGCATCAACCAAAATGGTTTGACTTAAATTGGCGTTCTCTAAATTCAAACCACTAGAGAGATTAGCCTTGGTGTAATCACAACCAGCCCAGGTGGTGCCTTTGAGCGCACCTGGTGCTGCAGATGCAATCGCTTGAGCCGACGGACAGTCAGCTGCAGCAGCAGTCAATGACAGCATAGCAAAACAAAGAGTGGTAGCAATAGAAATGAACTTAAGCATAGAAACTCCAAACTCTCTGATTAAAAGTGCCAAATAATATCGCCAGCCAAAACCGTTTGATTATTCCGATTGGGAGCAATCCCTAAATTAGAATTTCCATTAAAGGCGGCAGTATTTGCCTTCATGTAGCCAATCTCAGGACGCACTTCAATTTGTGGTGAGAACCAATGTTGCCAACCTACCGCAATATTACGGTAGGTGGTTGCCGTACCAGTACGTTGACCCTGATAGTCCCAATAAATTTCTGGACGTAATGAGAAATTATTCATTGGATCAGGAGAGTAATTGAGATAGCCAGTTAAGCCAGTTGATGAGGATGTACAAGTCAAGACGCTGGCATTTGCACACTGCGCCAAACTAGGGGCGTTGTATGGCATAAATTGAGATGCAAATGGCGAACCGTTATTGGCATAGATGGTTTGCACTGTGGAATTGAGGGCATTTGGCGCATTATTCTGATGCTCGTTGTACAGCTCTGCATCAAGATGCCAGTGCTCATCAATCTGGTGATACACGGTAATACCGTACCACTGTAAATTGTTGTAGCCGTAATTACCGCGATTGATATCATTGGCGCAAAAATTCACATCATCCTTGCCATCATCGGAGTTCCAACGACCGCAAAGGGTAAAGTTTGGATTGGCTCCTGGATCAACGCGAAAAGTGGTGCCTGGATAGAGCGGGTTAATCTGTCCAGCAGCAGGATTATTCGGGTAAGGATTTGTTTGCTTCTGATACATATGTGGAATCGTTGCTTCCGTACCATCGGCAACACCAAACTGGACAATCCAATTTTTATTGACTGCCAACGAGGCCATAATGCCGGTGTTGGTGTAGTTGTCATATGTATACGTCATTGAGTGCGTATACATATAGTTATTTGGTGCCAATTGGGCTTCAATATCTGGCAAAGAAATATAGCGACCCACCCGAATATTTAAGCCTTCCATTACAAATGGGGTATACCAGTCTGCATAAATCATTGGCGTATCCCAACCATTGGCCAGATTCTTGGTGATCAATTGATTACTGCCCAGGCCATAAGAGGTTGTGTAGCGATAGTCGGAACCATAAATTCCTGAGAGACGGAAACCCCAGTCATTGTGTTCTTTTTGAACCATATCGGGAAAGCGATCGATATATAAAACAATTTGATTCAAATCCAAAGCATTTGGATTGTAGTCATATGCTGCTGGTGAGTTACCACCGTGACTGACCTTACTGGTACTGACATTTCCGCCGACGTCCACCCAGCCGTAAGCCTGGATATGATTTTCAAACATCCACTTACCAATATCGGTATCCCCAATAGCTGCCATCAATGGGCTATCTACTGAATTTGGAATGGTGGCGCCCAACGGATTAGTTCCACCATAAGGCCACTCAGTAAATGGCATTGGCGGAATAGTCTGGGCTTCTGGTGGGAAATCATCCCGACGCGACAAAGGACCATCAGGATCAACAGGTGGAGTAGCCTGCCCCATCTCTAACTTGTAATAATTTTTTAAGCGCTGCCAAAAACCTGTACCCAAATAATCATCAAGACAGGTGTACTCCTCATAAGGGTTGCAATCAGTGGCGCCAGGAGCTGGAATCACTGCAACCGTTGCAGATTCATCGGCGTAGGTCAACTGAAAAGCGAGGGAAAAAGTAATCCCTAACCCGCATAAGACAGTTTTTAGACCAAGGGATGACTTGGAGAATGCTCTTTTCATTAAATCATTACCGTTAGAAAGATATATATTGCAAATTTTAGTGTGGGGTAATCACTCAGTTTTGAATTGTGCACTTTGCTAGTGCAGAACGAGAAAGCGCTTGCACCAATTTGGTGGCGCCACAATATTTGATGGATTTTAGAGAATAAGTATCCTTATACTAATATCAAGTACTTAATTAAGCCGTATCCGTTTATTCAGGGTGTTTTATGACTAAGTTATTGAAGTTATTCTCTATTTTTGCAGTACTACTGGGGCTTTCTTTAGCCTATTCTGCATTTGGAGCCGGTGGATCACACTCTACGCCAACAGGAAATTACCAAATTACCAAAGGTGAGCCCTTGGTAAAGCGTCTCTTATTGCTCATGGATGCTGACAACGATGGCATGGTCTCTAAAACCGAGTTTATGAACTACATGTCAGCTGAGTTTGATAATTTGGATGTCAACAAGGCAGGCAAATTGGACATTACAGAACTCAAAAAACTCAATATCACTCAACCTCACACTGGTGGCGGTAGTAAATAAGCAGCAAGCTCTGCCTTGATCATCAAGACCTCAAAGATATGAACATGGGGTATTCACTGAATAATCCCCTATCAATTTTGAGGCATTATCTTCATTCATTGCATGATCCAACACAATTAATGCTCAAGCATTAGGGGAGACAAGTATGGCCATTTTTACAATCAAAGTGAGCGGCAATAAATCCTACGGAACCACGAAGTCTATTTCCAAGGTTATTTTGGATATGAATCTGCAATACCTCCGTGGCAGAAAAGACTACACCGTAGTGATGGTCGAGTACATACCGCTAGATCTTTGGGTCATTGGTGGAGTGCCATTAAGTGAACAGCAAAAAAATTGCATGATCATGAATGTCACTATTTCCGATTTAATCAATGACGAAGAGAAGGCAAACTTTATTCGTGAAACATTTGTAGCGCTCAATGAGGTGCTTGGCGACTTGCATCAAGATTCTTACATCTCTATTCACCAGTTTGATCAGAACTCATTTAGCTACAACCGACCTTTCTAATTGGCGTCGGCGCTATTTAAAGAGCCCTGTTGATGATTCACAGGGCTTTTTTATTAGTCTAATAACTTTTGCAAAGGCGATTGATTGGCCTGACTAGGCGTCTCCTTTGCTTTCTGTGCAGCTTGAGCCTGCTCAGGAGAAACCCAACCGCCACCCAATGATTGATACAGTGCAGCCGTATCGCCCAAGTAAACAGCAAATGCTTGCACGCGATTAATCTTAGATTGCAGATATTGTTGCTGCGCCATCAACATGCCAGGCTCAGATGCATAACCTAATTTCAGTTGAGATTGGGTCATTTCATAAACAGTCTTATTGGCCTGCTCACTGTCTTTTGCTAGCGCATATAACTTGCCATCATTATCAAGGGCATACAAAGTATCCGCTACGTTCTGAAATGCAGTCAGTACAGTTGCTTTGTATTGTGCAACGGATGCATCTAAGCCAGCTTCAGCTGCTTTTTGGCGAGCCGCTAAGGTACCGCCAGCAAAGATCGGCGCTGTGACACCACCGGTAAGACCCCAGATTGAATCATTGCCAAAGAGATTAGAAAATGCTGGGCCCGTCACGCCACCAACCAGCCCGGTGATGGAGAATTGTGGAATGCGGTTAGCAATGGCTACGCCAATTTGCGCATTACTTGCACGCACCAATTCTTCGGCTGCACGTACGTCAGGACGTTGCGTAACCAAGCTAGAAGGCAAGGCATTTGGCAAGTTTTCAGGTATGTGCAAAGACTCCAAATTCGGCAATAGCAATTGTTCATTTGGAAACTTACCGCAATACACTGCCAACAAATCTAAGGCTTGCTCATGCATCTTTCTCAAAGTAGGCACTTGAGCTGCGGCAGCCGCATAAGCAGATTGCGCGTTAGCTAAATCCATGCCGCCCAAATAGCCTAAGCGCACCATATGACCCGTGTGCTCTAGCTGAAGACGCTGTGCCTCTACCGATTGAATGGCTGATTGCAGCTCTTCTCGGTAAACCGCTTCTTGTGCAGCTGTAGCAATAACGTTTGTGATGATAGTGATGCGCAAAGCATCTAATTGATATTGTTGTGAATTCGCTTGACCAACTAAGGACTCCACTGCTCTACGATTTCCACCAAAAATATCAGGCGTAAAACCAACGCTTAATTGCGCAGTTTGGAAGGTATAAATAGATGGCGGCGTTACGTTAATCGCAGGCTGAAGGTTGTTACCAGTGCTCTGTCTTGAAACGGCATAGCCGGCATTGACCTGTGGAAAAAAGAAGCCCTGCTGAGCAATCACGTTTTGCTGCGCTACTCTTAAATTAGCAGATGCCGCTTCAATATTCGGATTATTTTTGAGGGCCAACTCAACCAAATCATTTAACTGTGGAGAGCCGTAAGCTTTCCACCAATCTTGATCAATAGTAGAAGGTTTAGCCGTCTCAACGGCATTAGCATCACGCGTAAAGGATGATGTGCTCGCAGGTACGACATCCGGTCTTTTGTAGTCAGGGCCAACTGCGCAAGAAATTAAACCAGAGCCAACCAAGGCACCCAAGCTTGCAACTAGAATTCGTTTTTTGAAATTATGCATAGTAAGTATTAAGTTCTTTCACTGGCCGAAGTCTTGATTATTTGCCCACAAGACCAAAACAGAGCAATCAAAATAAATGGCGCATGCCCTAAAAAAGTAGATAGCACCGGCATCTTCAATGCCAGACTAATATGAATTGCTAGGGGAGCGATCACAATCGTTTGAAGCGTCACCAAGATCAAAAATGAAATCGGCGCCAACACCAAATCCATTAAAGATTTACTCAAAATAGAGAGGGGGTCTTCCAAGCTCACGGTATAGCGCGCTGAACTAGCTCCAATAAACAATAAACAAATAGCTTCAGACAGCGTATATGGAAGCAACGCCACCATCTCGTTTGGCAGCACTCCAACAGGGAGCGAAATACGTTGAATGAGATCGGCAATCACGCGGAACATCAGCAAGCCTAGCGCACCATAAAGAAACAAAGAGAAGGCGACAGATAACTGACTTTTAAGAGCAAGAATGCGCTTACCCAATAGCTTTGGTGCTAAACGCCAAGACGGCTTTTGAGTATTCAGAATATCTACGCAAGCGAAGACTAAGTACGGCCAAGTAAACCAAGCAAAAAACGGAATAAATAATGCACAGATCTGAATGAGAGCCGCAAACAATAGCAAACTCACAACAAACGAAGTATTTCCTGTCTGCAATTCTTGTAAATGCGAAACCCGCCCTGCAAGATCAAAACGAAACAGGCCTTTAACCCAGGCCATTTTGGCTAGAGTTGGTTTTCGCATTTCGAGGGCTTGAGTAGAGTGATTCATGGCGAGGGTTGATTATTTCTTCACCGGTTTTGCATCAGGCACATTCGGTGTTCCAGGAGCTGGACCACCTGTTGGTCCAGGCGTCTTCTTGGTCTGAGCTGGCGGACCGGCTGGAATCATAGGAGCAGCCGCCTTAGCCCCACCCACTTGTGCAGCTAAGGCTAAAGAAGAACTCGCTAAAACCAACAGGAAGCAGAGAGCCCTTGAGAACAAGAAGTGTCTTTTCATATTAGTGATGTGCATCTTCAGAAATATGACTTGGACCTTTGAGCTCGCCTTCCTCTTTGATCATCAGCAAGCAAAGTGCTGGAACCACGATCAATAGCATGATTGGGCCAATCAACAAGCCGCCCACAACTACCGTTGCCAGTGGTTTCTGAACTTGACTACCAATACCTGTTGCAATCGCTGCAGGGAAAAGACCGATACATGCTGACCATGCGGTCATCAGCATAGGTCGCATACGGTGTGTCGCAGCATGGTACATCGCATCGATACTATTCATCTTGCCGGTTTTATAGGTTTCATTGAAGTATGTAGTCATCAAAATACCGTTCATCACACTAATACCAAACAAGGAGATGAAACCAATTGCCGCAGAAATACTGAAATCAAGACCCGAAATCCACAGGCCTAAGATGCCTCCGCCAATCGCAAACGGCAAACCAGAGAGTACAAATACCACGTCGCGAACATTATTAAACAAGCAGTACAAGAGAATGATGATCACGATCAAAGTAATTGGAACAATCACCATCAAGCGAGCAGATGCTTTTTGCAAACTCTCGAACTCACCCGCCCACTCAATACGATAACCACGAGCCAACGGTACAGCCTTAGCAATTCTCTGCTGCGCTTCGGAAACCGTACTACCCAAGTCACGACCACGCACGCTAAATTTAATTGGAATGTAACGCACAGTCGATTCGTGATAAATGAATGACGCCCCAGTATCTAGGCTGATATCAGCCACATCTTTAAGTGGAACGTAAGAGGTGCCACCGTTATTATTTTGGTAACCCACCCGCAACTCTTTGATCTTATCGATATCGTTTCGATACGATTTATCCAAGCGCACAGAAAGATTGAATTGGCGTGGCCCCTCCAACACAGTAGTAGCAACTTGATCAGAAAGGGCGGCCTGGATATAGGCATTGACATCACCCGTATTCAAGTTATAGCGCGCAGCTTTTTCACGGTTGATCTTAATATTTAAGTTGGGTTGACCGAGCACGTTAAAAATACCGAGATCATCAACACCTTTGATCTTAGCCATTACATCCTTAACTTGCACAGCATACTTCTCTAATTCTTTTAAATCAGGGCCAATAATTTTGACTGAGTTTGCACCCTTCACACCGGAGAGCGCCTCCTCAACGTTATCTTGAATATATTGAGAGAAGTTAAAGACAACGCCAGGTAATTCATCATTAAATTCTTTTTGAATCTTAGCCACCAACTGCTCTTTATCTTCACCCTTAGGCCATTCATCCATTGGCTTTAGCGGTACAAACAGCTCTACGTTTGAGAATGGCGAAGCATCGCTTCCGTTATCAGGACGACCGTGTTGCGAAACCACTGTAACCACCTCTGGATGACGTAGCAAGATTTCGCGCATCTTGCGTGTTGGCTCAGTACCCGCATTCAGACCCATGGTCATTGGCATCGCCGCACGAATCCACAAGTTTCCTTCTTCTAGGGCTGGTAGAAACTCAGAGCCTAAGCGTGAACCTGCAATTCCGCAGACCACTAAAAAGAGAACACCGTACATCACAGACTTCTTGCCATTGTTTAATGACCACTTTAGCAATGGCTCATAGCGCTCACGCAACCAACGCACAATGAATGTCTCTACTTCTTCAATATGCTCTGGCAACATATAGGAGCATAAGACCGGAGTAATTGTGAAGGTTGCAAGCAAACCACCGGTCAATGCATAAGCATAGGTTTTTGCCATTGGTCCAAAAATTTGACCTTCCACACCTTGCATCGTGAAGAGCGGAATAAATGCGGCTACTGTAATGACAACCGAGAACAAAACTGAGGTATCAATCTGACAGGCACTGATATAAATCATTTTTAAGCGGTCAGACCAAGGCTTGGATGCAGATCCCTCGCCACCACCATCAGCAACCTTAGGATCAATACCTAAACGACCCGAAGATAAATCACGCAACATACCCACTCGTTGGGCAGGCGTTGATTGAAAGTTTCTGAAAATATTCTCAACAAGAATTACCGCCGAGTCAACAATAATTCCGAAGTCCACCGCACCGATAGATAAGAGGTTGGCGTCCTCATCGCGCAACACCAAAATAATGATACTAAATAGCAATGCGAATGGAATGTTGATACCCACAATGATTGCGCTTCGTAGATCACCCAAGAAAATCCACTGGATAAAGAATACGAATAAACAACCTAAGACTAAGTTTTCTAATACGGTATGCGTAGTAACGCCAACCAAGCCAGAACGGTCATAGTAAGAAACAACCTTGACACCTGCCGGCAAGCTACCGTCAGTGTTCATCTTCTCAACCATCTCCTTGACTTTAGGAATCATGTCATTGGTATGTTGATTGCGACCCATCGCCACAATCGATGCAACTATGTCATCGTTATGGTCTTTACCAGCAATACCTAAGCGAGGGACAAAACCAACCTCAACGGTACCAATATCTTTCACACGAATCGGCACGCCATTCGTTTGAGAAAGAACGACGTTTTCAATATCTTTGGTGTGGTAACCATCAACAATGTTGTACTCACCACCATCATCAATCAAACCAACGCCACGGATGTTGATTGACTGCTGACCGTACTCAATCTCACGACCACCAACGTTAATATTGGAGCTTCCCAGGTTGGTGAGCACTTGATTGAGAGTCATGCCATAAGCTTGTAGCTTGGCCATATCCACATGAACCTGGAATTCTTTAGTAGTACCACCCCAGCTATTGATCATCACAATTCCGGGAATGGTGGCGAGACGACGGGCAACAATCCAATCTTGAACTGTACGCAAATTGCTCAAACCAAATCCGGGAGGACCTACTACTTCGTAACGATAAATTTCACCCGTTAAGCTTGATTGCTGAATGGTGGGCACCAAATTGCCTGGCAAATTAATGTTTTGCTGAATTGCAACTGCAGCTTGTGAATAGGCAAAATAGAAATCAATGCCGTATCTAAAAGTAACCCGCACAAATGACAGGCCATAGAAAGAAGTTGAGCGAATATTGGTAATGCCCGGAGTTGAATACAAACCAATTTCCATTGGAATGGTGTAGTACTTCTCCATCTCCTCGGCAGACAAACCGGGGGCCTGAGCAGTAATCTCCAGAATCACCGGGGCTGGATTTGGATAAGCCTCGATATTGAGTTTGCTAAAAGCAAACAAACCCGCCCCCAAGAAGACGAAGAGGGTTAATAAAATAATTGGGCGTCGTGAAAGGCCAAAAGCAATGAGCGACTTAATCACAAGAAATCTTTCTTAAATTTTTTCAATAGCAGTAATGGTTACTAAGCTCTTATTCGCCAACAACTAATAAGTTGCTGAGGAAAATAGCATTCGTGGTTGCAATCACTTCACCCTCTTGCAGACCTTCAGTAACTTGTACCAAGCCATTACTCCGAATTCCCAATTTCACAGAACGCACATTCATGTGTTTTCCGCCATCAGTGGTCACCCAAACTGTATTGGAGCCATCGCCTTCGCGTACAACTGCTTCAATTGGAACGGCAATGCCTTTGATTGGCGCATCGGCATGGACCACATAGTTGGCATACATACCACCACGCATCATATTTTTAGGGTCGGCTACATCGGCACGCACATTAACCGTTCTAGTAACTGGATCAACGATGGAACCGACAATCTTCACCTTAGCTGTGAATTTCTCGTTGGGTAAAGCAGGCACAGTCACATCCAATTCTTGACCCTGTGCCAAGCGTGTACTTTCAGATTCAGGCGCATTGATCACCAACCATTTCATTATTGGATCTGCCACAATAAATGGAGCAGGTGTATTGCCTGGCTGAACTAATAAACCAGGCTGAACATTACGCGCTACTACCTGACCATCCAATGGGCTTAAAACCGCCAAAGTGGAATCCATCTTGCGCTTGGTTTCGATCTGCTGAATATCACTAGCTGACTTACCAAACATACGAACGGTATCGCGCGCCGCTTTTAAAGATGCATCTGCAGCAGTTTGATCGGCAACGTTTTGTTGATACTGCTGCAAAGAAATGGACTTTAATTCATATAACTGTTTTGCTCTGTTGAGCACAGCAGTAGTGTTGTCATAAACGCCCTTAGCGCTTAACAATGCGGACTCGGCACTAGCCAAATCTGGACTATCTACAGTAAAGAGTACATCTCCTTTTTTAACGGCATCACCTACATCAAAGTTCGCCTTAATGACTCTACCTTGATAGTTGGTAAATACTTGAACGGCTGAGTTTTGATTGAAATCAATGCTGCCGTATGCTGGAAATTCAGCGGTAAATTCAGCACTTCCAACTGCCTTGAGTGCGATAGTGGAAACCTGCTTTTCATTGAGAACAACGAAGGTTTTAGGTCCAGTCTCCACTTTCTCTTCTTCGGCATGCTTTAAGAATGGCAAGCCAAAGTACAAAATCAACACAATCACCACGCCGATGACAATCAGTGTGCGCTGCTTTTTAGTGAGCTTCGTATTCCAAGCAACGATTGCTTCATCAACGCTAGGCTTCACTTTGGTCGCATACCAAGCTTGGACACGTTGCTTTAGTTCATTTAGATTTTTTGGTGTATTCATTTTTTAATCAAATTAAGAATCGTTGCCGCTCAATGAAAATTGTGCATTTGCACATAATAAAAACAATGCAAAAGCCTGTCTGCTGTCATAAATCGCAGTAAAAAAAGTGTAAAAATTGACTAATCCAGGTTTTGGGCATCATTTTTTTTGCCCACACTATCTAGACACTCATTCTAGTTATCCCAGATGGCTGAAATATTACTTATGCACCTTATTAGTGCACAAGTAACCCACCCTGGTTCACCAACCACAAAAACTAAGAACATCTACTCAGAGCAAAATAACTCAGTAGTGGCAATTGGGGTTTGCTCATTGTCTGCAAAATAGATTTGTCCTTTACCAGTACCCGTATTAATGTCAACGATGATGTAGATCTGTTTACCATTAATCTTCTGAGATTCACGGCTTTTTAAGGCAAATGCATTATTTTTGCGTACCAAAACATTAAATTCGATTTTGTGAGGATCGTCGATCGACTTTGTCATCTCTGCGATATTGTCGATCACCGCAAAATGAAATATGTCTTTCTCATCTTTCGTGGCCTTGCAGATGAATTTAACATCGCCACGGTCGTCTAATTTAGGCATTTTGGGATAGCGTTTCCGACAAATCTTTTCAATGTAACCCTCGGTAGTGCCTTCACCGTATTTGGATTTCAAACTCTTATAGCAATCATCATAAGAGTAGTCGCCAAATATTCCCGCCCAAGATGGACTGGACAAAGTTAATAAAACGATTGCGGTCAAACTAGCGCATAAGGTCACTATATTTGTTTTATTCGACATAAATGACTTCCTTAATCCTGAAATTACTTCAAGTGTAGTGCGAAACATCCCAATAAAAAAACAGCATGGGGTTAAATCCATGCTGTTTCTATTGATACAGATATTACTTAACTTCTACTTCAAACATGCTTACCAGTGCCAGATAATGTCACCAGACCAAACTGTTTGATAGCGTGTTTGACCGTTGTTAAACACTGGGTTGGAAGCTGAGTACCATGCCACTTCAGGACGTACTTCGATCTGTGGGGAGAACCAGTGTTGCCAACCGAATGCATAGTTACGATAAATAGCGCCAGCAGCTGAAGCACCTGTAGCACTAGCTGTACCAGTTTGATAGCTACTTACGCCAGTACGCTGACCTTGCGCATCCCAGTAAAACTCAGGGCGGAAGGACAAATTATTTAACGGATCAATTTGATAGTTAATGTAAGTTACAGAGCCATTAGCCATCGCTCGGCAACTTAACGCTGTAGCGTTACCACAAGCAGCTAAGTTAGGTGCATTGTAATTAAACTGAGCAAATGGCATTTGGTTGGAATTAAACCCAGTGCCACCATTACCCCAGTTGCCATACATACTAGCAATCATAGGATTTTGCGCATTTGGTACATTCTTCTGGAATTCGTTATAGAACTCAGTAGAAATATGCCAGTGCTCATCAAACTGGTGGTAGAAAGTAGCGCCGTGCCATTGCAGGTTGTTATAACCCCATTGACCACTATTGATACCATTCTCAACCACTTGAACGCTAGTTTTGCCATCATCCGAGTTCCAGCGAATTGCACCGGTAAAGGATGGCTTAGCACCTGGATCTTGCAACATACCTTGCGTTTGGGTGCTCAAACCAGTTTGTTGGTTATATGTTGCGCCCTTACATGGATAGAGTACCGAACAGTTAATGGTGTTAGTAGTCCACATATGTTGCAAGGTTGTGTCAGTACCAGCAGTTACACCAGCTTGCACTTGCCAGTTCTTGTCCAATGCCAATGTGCCTAAGATGCCTTCGTTCGTATAGTTGTCATAACCATACGTAATCGAGTGTGAGTACATATAGTTGTTTGGAGCCAACTGCGCTTCAATATCGGGAATCGCAATGTAACGACCAATACGAATATTCAAACCTTGTGCAACAGATGGTGTGAACCAATCGAAATAAGCCATCACAGCATCAAAGCCATACTGGAAGTTTTTGTTCATCAACTGGCCACTGAAGACACCGTATGAAGTGGTGTAACGATAGTCTTCACCGTAAATCATGTTCAGACGGAAGCCCCAATCGTTGTGCTCTTTTTGCACTGTATCTGGCAGACGCTCAACGTACTCAACGATTTGGTTCAATACAGGAACGTTCGGGTTGTAGTCATACGCTGCAGGAGCGTTACCACCGTGGGTGTTATTTGTACTGAAGTTAAAACCCGCGTTGGCCCAACCGTATGCTTGAATGTGGTTATCAATCATCCACTGACCAACAGTAGTGTTGGCAATCGCGTTCATGAACGGACTGTCAACCATGTTTGGCGTAGTGACCCCAATTCCAGGATTACCACCGTTTGGCCATTCAGTAAATGGCATTGGAGGCGTAGTTTGGGCCGCAGGTGGGAAATCTTCACTACGTGAGGGAGGTGCATTTGGATCGGCAGGAGCCGCATCTTTACCCATCTCTAATTTGTAGTAATTTGTTAAACGGTTCCAGAAACCATCACCCAAATACGAATCTAAACAGTCGTATTTGGCGTAGGGGTCACAAGGAACGGATTTCGCCGTTACCTGGGCTTCTGCGCTGGCGTTCTGCGCTACCCCAAATGCAGCGGCAGTAATAGCAACTGCCATTACCCCCTTGACTGCGTTACTTCGCCATTTGTTAGACATATCGTCCTACCTTTCATTTAAAACGCTAAAATTCCAAAAATCCGGAACAGCTGATTTGCATTGCATTTTTCATAGGAAATTCGGTGACACTTTTGTTACTCATTTATCCCATGTAGCTATGCTAAGAAAGTAAAGTAAAAAAATAATTATTAAATAGCTAAAAACGTAAAATAATTAATTAATGCCGTTCTGAGTCATATAAATAAAGGCTCAAATTGATTTAATTTAATTAAAAAATAATTAAATTCAGATTCAAATAAGTAAAATAAAAATTAAAATAAAATGGGGGCATTGCTGATAAACCCAATAAAACCAAGGGTTTATAGGTGTTTCCCCTTATTTTTGAGCATGATCACTCAGGAGCGCCAATGTGGCAGCAGGCGCTAAAAATGAAAATAAAGACTTGAAGTCAGTTTTGTTGCAGATGCACAACAATCTGGCATCCCAATCAAGGCTGGTCGGTTGGAACGACTAAATGCTTTCATCCATAAACCGATAGCCCAAACCCTTATCCGAAACAATCCACTGGGGATTGCTTGCCGAGTCGCCGATTCTTTTGCGGATTTTGCCGATATAAAGAACTACATAGTGACTATTAAAGGGCTTATCGACCCCCCAAACATGGGAAAAAATTTGCTGCTGAGTCAGCAGTACACCTTTGTTTTTCTCAAAATATTTGAGGAGCCGATACTCGATGGGCGATAAGTTGCTAGTCTCGCCATTCAAGGAAATCGTGTGCTTTGTAAAGTCAATGACACAGTCGCCAAGTTGCATGATTTCCGAAGCCGGCGCCTTCTCAAACCCATATCTGCGTATCAATGCCTTCATTTTGGCTAGCATTTCACGGGGGGTCTCATTGGGACTGAGGCACTCATTCAAGCCTGTATTAATCAATGCCACTTTCTCATGACCCTCTAAAGCAATGCCATAAGTGGCAACTGGCAGCGTATCTTGAGCACGCAAGAGTTTGAGTTCCGCAAACAATCGATCCATGATGGCTTGATCTGCTCTGCCAAGCACAAACAGAATGATGTCCAAATGATGGACAGATTCGCTATTGATCTCAGTGAGAACTTGCAGATGCTCATCTGGAATCTCTGCGGCAAACGAGATGCTCATGAGATCGACAGGAGCGCCCAAAAAAATGCATCCAATCTTGCCAACCCAAGGCTGATTCTTAATAAATGCAGGCACTATCTATTTTTCCGAGGATGGTTGCATGATCATATGTAAACAGTATGAGCCCAAGGCCTTGCAAATGTTAGAATTTTTTCAAAGCTGGGGCCCAATAGCCCTCGCAATATATCATTGCTCCGAGATGATCACAATTTTAGTAATCGAAGACGAGAACTCGCATCAACTTTTGTTGAAAAGACTATTTGGTCGAGAAGGCTTTAAAACCTTTGCCGCAAAAAATGGTAGCGAAGGCATGCAGTTGGCCAAGTCAAGACGTCCAGACTTAATCATCTTGGATCTTGGGCTTCCTGACGTCAATGGCCAGTATGTGATTTCTGAAATCCGCAAATGGTCTAAGGTGCCGATCATTGCTGTATCCGCTTTTAATGATGAAAACACCATCGTCAATATCTTAGAGCTGGGGGCAGATGCCTTCCTAGAAAAGCCTTTTTCCTTAGATGAGCTCAATGCGCGCATTCGCCTATTTCTGCGCAAGAAGATGATCGACAATTCCTCTGATTTATCACTGCAATTAGGCGATCTAAAAATTAGCAATTTAGACAGAAAGCTGCAGGGGCCCAAAGGCAGTATCAGCCTAAGCGTATTCGAATATCGCGTGCTCTCTCTTTTGCTCACTCAACCGGGGAAAATTTTCTCCCACGAAGAGCTGATCAATGAAATCTGGGGGCCATCCTACAAGCATGCCATTGGCTCACTCCGAGTCAGCATTTGGGGAATTAAGAACAAGATAGCGGAAGCTGGAGAAACGCGCGAATTGATTTCTTCAATTCCTAAAGTGGGCTACTCCATCAACCCACTAGTCCTTACTTAAATCAAGCGATTTGATTTTCCATTAGGCCGGCATGATGGGCCTGCTGGTCAGCGTGATAGCTCGAACGCACCATAGCACCGACTGCCGCATGCGAAAAGCCCATGGCATAAGCCTCTTTTTCAAAATGCTTAAAGACATCTGGATGAACATAACGCTGCACTGGGAGATGATGTCCAGAAGGCGCTAGGTATTGGCCAATCGTGAGCATGTCAATATTGTGCTCGCGCATGTCGCGCATCACTTTCAAGATTTCTTCATCGGTTTCGCCCAGACCCACCATTAAGCCACTCTTGGTTGGGATATGCGGGAAGCGCTCTTTAAATTCTTTCAACAACTTCAATGAATGCGCATAATCAGCGCCGGGACGAGCCTGCTTGTACAGACGTGGCACGGTTTCTAAATTGTGATTCATCACATCAGGCAAACCTTGTGGCGCATGCTCAGAAAAAATATCGAGAGCCTTGTCAAGACGACCCCGAAAATCTGGCACCAATACTTCAATACGTGTCTTTGGCGAAAGCGCTCTTGATTGGGAGATGCAATCAACATAGTGCATGGCACCGCCATCACGCAAGTCATCACGATCAACACTTGTAATCACGACGTAATTGAGCTTTAAAGCAGCAATTGTTCTTGCTAAATTGCCTGGCTCTTTTTCATCCAGTGGATCTGGTCTACCATGCCCCACATCGCAAAATGGACAACGTCGTGTGCATTTGTCGCCCATGATCATGAAAGTAGCCGTGCCCTTACCAAAGCATTCACCAATATTGGGGCAACTGGCTTCTTCACATACTGTGACTAATTCATTCTCACGCAAGATCTTTTTGATTTCAGAAAAACGTGAATTGCCTGAGGCTGCCTTTACCCTAATCCAATCCGGTTTTTTCAATACCTCTGCCAATGGAACAATTTTGATTGGAATGCGCGCAGTCTTCTCGCTCGACTTTTGCTTACGCGTTGCATCGTAAGCCAAGTCTTGGCGCACTTCTTTATCGGAATTGATACTTGTTTTGTCAGTGGTCATGATTTGATCAATTGCTGTTGCAAATGCCCTAAGAGCGTTTGGCTAATAAGATCTATATTGTCCCCGATCCCAAGGGTTTGCATATCAACCGTCTTCAAACCCTCATAGCCGCAAGGATGAATACGGGCAAAAGCCCCTAAATCAGTGGCCACATTGAGGGCTAAACCATGATACGAGCACCCTTTTGAGACTTTTAAGCCCAGTGCAGCGATCTTAGCGCCCGCCCAAGACTGGGATATTTCATCTTGTTCTGCCACATAAATGCCCGGTGCTCCAGCATGCCTCTCCGCCTTCAATCCATATTCAGCGAGCGTATCGATGAGAGCTTGCTCAATCCGCAAAACCAATTCTTTTACAAAGATACCTAATCGACGTAGATCCAAGAGCAGGTAAATCACAATCTGCCCTGGTCCATGATAGGTAATCTCACCCCCACGATCAACCTGCACCAATGGAATTTGATTGCTCGGTGAATGCAAATTACCCGCATCTCCAGCCAATCCCAAAGTAAATACTGGTGGGTGCTCTAAGACCCAAATCTCATCAGGAGTATCGCTATCGCGCTCTTGTGTAAATGAACGCATCGCTTCATAAGTCGATGAATAATCCACCAAACCCAAATGCTTGACTAGGATGGTCATGAAGACTGCAACTAGAGAACGATGCTCACGAGCGGATGAGTAGAGAGGGTGCGATACAACTCATCCAACTGCTCGCGACTGGTTGCAGTAATTGGCAAAGTCAGGCCTAAATAGTTACCATCTTTTGATGGCCGCTGCTCCACCTTGCTTTCATCAAAAGTCGGATCAAATTGTTTTGCAATGTGCACAATGGCCGGCAAATATTCTGGGCTAGCTTTGCCCATCACCTTAATCGGAAATTCTGATGGGTATTCAATTAAAGATTTTTCTTCAGTCATAGCGCTCTCACTTAATGCGATGATCAGGCATGCCTAACCAAGCGCCTGTAATAATGTTTCGGATGCAATGCAGTCTGCGATGAAAGAAGTGGTCTGCACCAGGCACCACCTGCACGGTTAACTCCTGTGGTCGCGCCCAATCCAGTACCGCACCCAAAGTAATGGTTTCGTCCACCTCACCATGAATCAATATCGTATCTGCTGGTACTGGCACCAACTCCCATTTGCCGGCAGCACTACCCACCATCACTAAACGCTCTGCCGGTCTCCCCAATTCAGCTAGGCGTTGCACAAGATGTGTGCCCACGTAACTTCCAAATGAAAAGCCAGAGACCACTAAAGGCAATGTATTGGCTGCACTCACCCATGCTTGATGCTCAATCGCAGGTAAATGCGCCCAACTCGATGGGGTGCGCATCCAATCAGTGACATGTAACAAGTCTTCTAGCTCGCCAACGCCATCATCATGAATTCCGCCGGTCTCACCCACACCACGAAAATTAGGCCGAACACTGACATAACCCAGCTGATTAAAAGCGCGTGCCATCGTCTGCGCCACTTTGTTATCCATGGTTCCACCCATGAGCGGGTGAGGATGCGCTACTAAGGCTAAACCACGCACTACAAAGTGAGAGTCATTCTTGAGCTCATCTGGCAAATCAATTGACATCTGAATGGGGCCAACCAAGCCATCAATATGAATAATTTGTGTACGGCTGTTCATTTTGCAAACTTTCTAAACTAATTGCAAACGCTCTACAGGATTTCCTGCAATCAAGTGAGACTGAATAATTTCTTCCACGTCTTCCGTATCAACCAATGTATACCAAACTCCAGACGGATAAACTACCAATACTGGGCCGTCAGCACATCGATCAAGGCAACCCGCCTTGTTGATGCGGATCTTGCCGGGCCCCGATAGACCAAGTTCTTTGATGCGATTTTTTGCGTACTCAAATAAAGCAAAGGCATTGTGTCGCTCACAACAATCCTCACCATTTGCGCGCTGGTTTAAACAGAAAAAAACATGGTGCTTAAAGCTCATACAAATTTCATTCAGAGTAGGTTTTAAAAGGCAGCGCATTCCGTACCGCCCAAATCAATGCCATTGGTAACCATACCACCGAAACCCATTGCATGAGCTCATTAAAATGCAATAGAGGCCCTTGATACCAATGGCGCATGGTTAAAACGAAATATGGATTATCAGGCAGTAAGTTGACTGCAATCGTTGCCGCAAGCAAGCAGAGAAAAGCAAGCCAAAATTTCATTGCATTGGAAAAGCGCAAAGCCCACCTGAGGGCCAGACTGGCTAAGGCCATTCCCCAAGCAGCCCCAGCGGTTAACCAGAGCAAGCTTAATTCAATCCCAAATTGCAGAGCAGTAAAAAAAATCTTGACTACGAGTGTTACACACAGCAGCTCATTGAGAATGCGCCATTGCGGCGCTTTGACCCTCATGCCCAAGGAAAGCAATAAAGCCGTCCCGAACCAGCAAACCGCGGTAATCACCGTTTCTTGGGCAACCTGATTGATGACGGTAGTGCCCCAATCAATCGAACCAAAAATGGCATGACCCCAAACACCCATCCCTAACCATGAACTTTGTGGATAAATCTGTGACCACGGAAATAAGATAAATAAGGCGCAAGCGCCCCAATTTGCCCCAAACCAAAGATCAAAGCGCCGCCGAATCGCACTGCCTGAAAGCCATTGAGGACCCAAAGGAATGGCGAGCAGGCCGCCCAAGAGACCTCCCAACATATTGGTCCACCAGTCGATTTGACTGGGTATACGCGTTGGCAACCAGGTTTGTAAAGATTCGACACTAAATGCCAAAATAGCTGTCAAGGTCAGCGTCATACCCAAGGCCACAAAGTTTTGCCAACGTGGATAAGCAGCAAATACCAACAAAAACCCCAAGGGAATATATGCCAAGATATTCACAGATACATCAAAAACCGTTATGAAACGCGGCAATGGCGCATCTAGCCAAGCCCATCCGGCAACCCCATTTTGAAAGTCAAAATCAAAGGGGTTTAAGCTCACGTAAATAATGAGCAAAGCATAAGCAATACTGATGACTCTAGCCAGAGGCATGGCCTGGAGCGGCCAAATAAACTTGCGGGGACGTATTTCTTCCGGATGCATTCCCCAATTCTAGGTCAGACCTTTCTACAATGGACAAAATGAGCACAAATTGCATCCTTGAACGCGTAGAAGAGACCCGGTCGACCAATGACGATCTGCTAGGGCGCTGGCGCGCTGGCGAGCTAAGCTGCCCAGTAGCCCGCATTGCCTATCGGCAAACCGCTGGTAAAGGCAGGGCTGGACGATCCTGGTTAGCAAACCCAGAAGACTCCCTTTGCTTTTCCTTAGCCTACCCCTTCAAAAAAAATATTGCTCAGCTGAGCGGCCTGAGTTTGGTGGCAGGGCTAGCAGTGATTACCGGCATCAGCACCGCCCTCAACTTGGACCTGACTACCCTACATCGACAAGGCTTACGACTGAAATGGCCCAATGATCTCTTAATCCATCAGGCTAAATTAGGTGGCATCTTGATTGAGGGTGGCCAAACAAAGCCTACAGAATCGACATGGATGGTGATTGGAGTAGGAATAAACCTAGGCCATGCCATGAAAATCCAGACTCAACTTCAATCTATCGGAGCTCAAAAGGTCGCCGCCTTAGATGAGTTGATGGGCTCTGAAAATGATGCGCTACCAGAAGTTGATTTCCTCTGGCTCAAGATCATTGAATCACTCGAACACTATTTAACCCAATTTGAAGAAGGCGGTTTTTCCCAGTTTCGCGACCAGTGGATGAAATGGGATGCCTATCAAGATCAAGCCGTTAGCATCTTAGGTGGGGGCAAGCAGCCGATTGAAGGGCTCGCTAAAGGTGTGGATGAGACTGGGGCCTTACTTCTCGAGCAGGCAGGTAAGATCATCACCATCCATGCCGGCGATGTTTCTTTGCGAGTTCAACCATGAGTCTGTATTTAGTATTTGATGTTGGCAATACACGCCTGAAATGGGCCGCCGTTGAATCCACCCAAAATCCCGCCGATCGACAAAAAAAGGGGTGGGCTTACTCTGGGTCTATTAGCACCAAGCTGCTTGCATCTGCAGATCACCGCACAGAACTGGCTGACTATATTGCCAAGACGATTCCCAAACCGGATGCCATTGGCTTTTGCTGTGTTGCTGGCAGCGAGGCTATTGCCAATCTTCAATCCCTCTTTCCCCAATGGAACGATGTCTCGTGGAAACAGCTACAAGGGGATAGCATCTATCCAGGCATTCGCACCTTGTATGCAGATCCTGTGAAATTAGGGGCTGACCGTTGGGCTGCCGTTATTGGAGCCCGCGCACTCGCGACTAGCAACACCCTAGTCATTAGCGCAGGCACGGCCACTACGATTGATTTATTAGGCAGTAACGGTGTTCATTATGGCGGCTGGATCATGCCTGGCTTGGCTTTGATGCAAGAAAGCTTGCATACCAATACCGCCCAACTGCCCCTAGTCGAAAGCGACCTTCGGCAAGCACAATCAGGGGGCTTTGGGCTTTCCACTACAGAGGCGATTGGCTTTGGCTGCGAAGCTGCTCAGTTTGGCGCCATTACACGCGCCGTGCAATTAGCCAAAGAAATCAATCACCCAATTGAGCGTATTTGGATTGATGGCGGAAATGCCCCAATTTTGGCAAAACAACTTGGTCTCTTAGCTAAGCAATGTGGCCTATTAATAGAACCAATTGAAGGTTTAGTACTGCGTGGAATTTGGGCGTGGTTACTAAAGGCGTCTTAAGACCGAATACGCCCTAATAATTTTGTTGTAGAACGCTCATATAAAAACGGAATGGCAACCGCTGTTCCACCCCAGCTTTTTACCAGACGGGTTTCTTCCAAGGCATCAATCTCATAATCCCCGCCCTTCACATAAATATCAGGGCGAATTTGCGCAATCAGGTTGACGGGGGTTTGCTCCCTAAACAGCACTGTCATATCAACACTAGCCAAGGCAGCCAGCAGGGCCTGGCGATCTTCTTCAGAATTAATAGGCCGGTCGTCGCCTTTGCCAAGCATCTTTACCGATGCATCCGAATTCACCCCCACCACTAAGCTAGCCCCCAAATCACGTGCTTGGGCCAAATAACTAGCATGCCCACGATGCAGAATATCAAACACCCCATTCGTGAAGACTAAAGGTCTAGGCAATTGGGCAATGCGAGCCTGCAAATCCCCTGGAGGACATACTTTTGACTCAAATGAAGGCGGTAGTAAGGTGCTCATGTCTCAATATTAATAGCATTGACTAAATCCCAGCGATATTGTCCAGAATGTCTTAGACTGGGCGCTATCCATTACAACGCCAAAGACCATGATCAAGCGCCTGCTCAGTACTAGCTTAATTGCCTTTTTTCTTCTCACTTCTATGATCGGAATGGTTCACGCTGCGCCGGCTACATGCAGTCCTCTACTTTCCCATACCTTCCCCCGCTTGCAAGATGAGACCCCTCAAAACCTATGTCAGTACCAGGGCAAGGTCATTCTGGTGGTCAATACAGCCAGTTATTGTGGCTTTACCAGTCAATACGACGGCCTTGAAAAACTGTATGCCAAATACAAAGATCAGGGGCTGGTTGTTCTGGGCTTTCCATCAAATGATTTTGGACAACAAGAGCCTGGCAGCAATAAGGAAATTGCTGACTTTTGCAAAAATACCTATGACGTCAAGTTTCCCATGTTTGCTAAATCATCAGTCAGCGGGTCTTCTGCCAACCCATTATTTAAGATGCTCATTGCAAAAACGGGCACCACACCGAAATGGAATTTTTATAAATACCTAATAGATCGCAATGGCAATGTGATCGATTCCTATAACAGCATGACTAAACCCACCAGCGAAAGCATTGTGAATGCAATTGAAAAATTGCTACAGGAAAAAATATAGTGAGCAAGAAAAAAGTTGCCATTATTGGCGCAGGAATATCCGGTCTTGGATGTGCCTACGCACTAAGAAATGATCCAAATATAGAGGTCACGATTTTCGAGGGTGGCTCGCATATTGGCGGCCATAGTAATACGGTTGATATGACGCTGCAGACACCAGCAGGACCCATCACCCATGGGATTGATACAGGATTTTTAGTTTTTAATCGCAAAACGTATCCCCGCCTTGTCAGACTCTTTGAAGAAATTGCCGTGCCAATTAGCGCATCAGAAATGTCATTTTCTGTTTCGATTGACCAAGGACGCTCCTCCTTCTTTCACAAAAAGATCGAGTGGGCGGGCAATGATCTCAATTCCTTTTTTGGCCAAAGAGTAAATTTGTTATCGCCGTCTTTTTGGAGAATGGCTTACGATATCCTCCGTTTTAATCGCTTGGCAACAAAGCTCGCTCATCAGCACATTGCAAATGAAACCGAGTATTCGGAACCACAAGAGTCAATTGATCAATTTCTAAATCGTTACCGCTTTAGTTCTAGTTTTCGGGAAAATTATTTCCTGCCAATGATTGGTGCAATCTGGTCTTGCTCCGTAGAACAAATGCTGGAGTTTCCGATTCAAACCATGGTGCGCTTTTGCCATAACCATGGCTTACTCCAGATTCAAAATCGACCCCAATGGCTTACTGTCAAAGGTGGCTCACGTGAATATGTGAAACGACTTGTAGCGGTATTAGAAAGTCACCAGGTAAAAATAATCCGCGAAAGCGTTCATCAAATCAATGCGGCCTCTGAGGCTCAGCCCATGGTTGAAGTAATGAGCCAAGTTGGGTCTAGCTGGTTTGATGAGGTAGTCATGGCCTGTCATAGCGATCAATCACTTGGGCTGGTACATGGAATTACCCAAGAAGCTAAGCATATTTTGGCCTCGATTCCGTATCAACAAAATCGCGCCATCCTGCATACCGATCGGCATTTTTTACCGCAAGCAGAACGTTGTTGGGCTGCCTGGAACTACACCGCAAAATCTGGTGTTGCAAGCACTTCAACAAAACATGTCAGCGTGCATTACCTCATCAATCGCCTGCAACCCTTACCTCAGGCAATTGAACAAGTGCCTATCATTGTGAGCCTAAATCCTTTAACCAATCCTGATGAAAAACTCGTCCATGCGGAAATTGAATACGCCCATCCGGTTTTTGATATGCGCGCAATTCAGGCTCAAAAAGAATTGCCCCTCATACAGGGATTGAACTCCATTTGGTATTGTGGTGCGTGGACTGGATTTGGCTTTCATGAAGATGGCTTGCGCTCAGGTGAATTGGTAGCCAAGGATTTGCTGGAGAGCATCCACTCCCCGGTGCGATTCAACCCAAGCTCAAGCACTCAGTAAATGCATCAGGCAACTATTAATTTTGGCTTGGTAAAGCATCGCCGTTTTCGGCCTGCATCCAATGCATTTGGATATGGTGTTTTTACCTTATCCATACCCATGCGCTCACGAAAAAAAGAGTCTGACTTATTAAGTAAATGCGGTCTTGGGGATAATCAAAATAAATTATTGTCTTTCTTTGACAAAGATCATGGTGAAGGCGGCTCTGACAGCTTGCAATGGATTGAAAACATTCTTCAAGAAAATCAAATACCCCATGTTGATGGTGAAATTTGGTTGCAAACCTTTCCAAGGGTACTTGCTTACGTCTTTAATCCTGTCAGTTTTTGGATCTGCACTCGCGCTGACGGGCAAGTACAAGCAGTCTTAGCTGAAGTCAATAACACCTTTGGCGAGCGTCATTGCTATTTACTTTATAAGGAATCTGGTGAGGCCTTACGATCTGGTGAGACTCTCAAAAGTAAAAAGGTGTTTCATGTTTCTCCTTTTTGTGATGTCACGGGGGAATATCATTTCCGCTTCTTATTTCCCCAGGATAGTCAGAGCAAAAGGAATAGTGTTTGCAGAATCGAATTACACCGAGATGGTATGCCCTTGATTAATACCAGCATCAGCGGAATGAGCTCACCCCTTTCAAAGCGCGCCCTATATAGTGCTTTCTTGCGCTACCCACTAATGAGCTTAGGTGTGGTTATGCGCATTCACTGGCAAGCATTGAAATTATTTGTAAAAGGTGTACCCTTTCACTCAAAGCCAACACCCCCTGAATTTGAGGTTAGTAGATGAATCGCCCAGGCCAATCTTTACTCTCACGCCTATATTTTTCCAAGGCCGAGAAACCAAATACCCCGATACCCCGAAACCGCTGGAGCACCAAAACAGTCTTAAGCCTGTTAGTGCAATTGCGCGCTGGGCATCTGCGTCTGACACTCCCAGATGGTCAGATAAAAGAATTTGGCAAGCCGAACGATGAACTGCATGCCGATATAGACATTCTAGACTGGGCTGTATTTAAAGAGCTTCTCTCTCATGGTGATATTGGCTTTGCGGAATGCTACATTCGCGGCCAATGGAGCACATCGAACCTGAAAAGCCTTCTCGAGCTAGCTATTCGCAATCGCACAGTTTTAGAAAAAGCGATTTACGGGCACTGGCTTGGCTCCCTGTTTTATCGCTTGAAGCATTGGCTCAGGGATAACAGTAAAGAAGGCAGCCGCAAAAATATTCACGCGCACTATGACTTAGGCAATGCCTTTTACACCCTTTGGCTAGACCCAACGATGAGTTACTCGAGCGCATGGTTCTCTGGTGCCGATAAAGAATCGCTAGCAGAAGCACAAAAAGCAAAGATTGCCCGCATTCTGGACTCATTAAATACAAAACCCGGAGATCGCATCTTAGAAATTGGTTGCGGATGGGGCGGCGTGATGGAAGAGGCTTTGCGTAAACAGACCAGCATTACCGGCCTGACTTTATCTACCGAGCAGCAGGCCTTTGCACAGCATCGCTTAGAGGGGGTGCAAAAAGAACTTACAAGACCGCCTGGGTTTGAAGTGCGTCTGCAAGACTATCGTGACTGCAATGAGCAATTCGATGGGATTGCCTCAGTTGAAATGTTTGAAGCCGTTGGTGAAAAGCATTGGCCAGAATTTTTTCAGACTGTTGCAAAAAATCTCAAGGCAGGCGGTAAAGCATGCATACAAACTATCGTTATTGCAGAAGAATTTTTCGAGCGGTATCGTGCTGGCACTGACTTTATTCAGCAGTATGTATTCCCCGGGGGTATGCTGCCATCGATTGAGAGGTTTAGATCCAGCGCCGCCAAGGCCGGTCTAAAAGTAGAGGGTGAATTTGCCTTCGGACAGGACTACGCCAAGACCTTATGCATATGGCGAGATCAGTTCAATGCCAAACTACAAGAAGTCAAACAACTTGGATTTGATGAGGCATTTATTCGCTTGTGGAATTTTTATTTAATGTATTGTGCTGCTGGGTTTTCAGAGCGCAGTATTGATGTTGTGCAATTTACACTGAGCCATGAAACAAAACGGCATTGATACCTTTTTTGGTAAACGCATCTGGATTATTGGAGCCTCTAGCGGCATAGGCGAGGCATGCGCCAATGCGCTCATGGCTTCAGGGGCTAAGGTAGCCTTGTCAGCCAGACGAGTTGAACGCCTCAATATCATGGCAGCCAAAGCAAAAGACAATCACTGGGGGTCAGCATTGATTGTGCCACTTGATGTCACAGAGCAATCTCAGGTTGAGGAAGGCTATCAAACCATTCTCAATCTTTGGGGTGGTCTTGATATCCTACTGTTTGTATCTGGCGTATACGTTCCTCTGCGCGCCGATAACTTTGAATATGAAGCCGCGAAAAAAACCATTGATGCCAATCTTATAGGCCCAATGGGGGCTGTAGCTACAGTACTCCCCCATATGCTTCGAGCGCACTGCGGTCATATTGCAATTGTTGGTAGCGTTGCAGGCTATAGTGGGCTACCAAAAGCGCTTGCTTATGGCCCTAGCAAGGCAGGCATTATTAATTTTTGCGAAACCCTCTATTACGACTTATTGCCAACCGGGGTCAGCGTACACATGATTTCCCCGGGATTTGTTGCCACGGAGGCAACGGCGCAAAATGATTTTTATATGCCAGCACTCATTAGCGCAGATCAGGCAGCACAAGCAATTTTGCAAGGCATCAAGAAGGGGAAGTTTGATATTCACTTCCCCAAGCGTTTTTCGGGCTTTCTGAAATTTCTCAGAATTTTGCCCTACCCCATTTACTTCTGGTTTGTACGCCGCTTTTTAGCGATCTAAACGTTTACTTATATTTGTCTTTGCGGACCTTTTCGACCAAGTAATCCATCACCAAGAGCGCCTTCGCCTTAGTTCCAGCTATTGATGGTGAAGTGACATACTTTCCTTGAATCACCACGGTTGGTACGCCATCAATCCGATAGGCTTCAGCAAGCTGCTTGGCTGCACGCACTTTAGATACCACCGCAAAGGAATGGTAAGTAGTTAAAAAGGTATTGCGGTCCAAACCTTGGGCAACTGCCCAATCTGCGATTTCAGATTCCGTCAAAAGATGATTGTTGCTATGGTGAATCGTATCCATCACCTTAATATCTAAATTACTCTTACCCATTACTTGTAGGGTGTAGAACAACTGACTGTGTGGCAAAAAGTCATCACGAAATGCCACGGGCACTCTGCGAAATACAACATCTTTGGGTTGACGCTTTACCCATGACATCAGATCTGGATCAAAGTCATAGCAATGAGGGCAGCCATACCAAAAGAACTCAATCACCTCGACCTTGCCCTTAGCTTCGACTGGTTGCGCAACTGGTAGGACGCGGTAGTCCAAGCCCTCTTCATATTTTTGAGCCTGGGCAACAGCAATACCACTTAAAGAAATCAGTGCAAGAAAAGTAATGAGTCTTCGATTAAAGGAAATCATGATTTATTCGATTTAATAATGGTTGATTTAACGCCCATGCCACTTAACTTATCGCGCACGGGATTGCTTTCTTCTGGGGTAGTAAATGGGCCAACACGCACACGCCATACAGTATTGCCATCGCTAGTCACTTCGCTCAATTGCGAAGAAATACCTTGAATCGCTAAATTCGCTTTCTGCGCATCAGCGTCTGCGCGTTGAGCATAAGCGCCCACTTGCAAGAAATAAATCGACTCCGCCTTAGGCGTAGCCACAGGGGCTGGGGCATCCGTTGATTTTTTGCCATTAACCAAATCACCAATTGGATCCGAACCATTAGAGGTCGGGACTGGCATGGATTTGCCCTTCAAGCCCTTATTCAAATCTAATGGTTCAGCTGGGGCTGGTGTCTCACCCTCTGCAGTCGCTGGGGCGGATTTAATCGTGAGCGGTAAATTGGGAGCGCGTACCCCAGGTCTTTCTTGTGGAGTATTTTTAGACATGTAAAAGGCGATAAAAAATGCGATGCCCAGACCCACGCCCAGACCCACAATAAAGCCTAAAATCGTGCCGCCGTACTCTGCACTATTGCTGCTCTCACGATGTATGAAGCCAGTTTGTTGATTCGATCTTTTCATCACATCCCCATCTTCTATGTTCACTTCATTGCCTGCAATTTACATCTTAGCCGGAGCGGATACACCTAGTAGTTTTAAACCATTTTCCAATACTTGGCGAGTGGCCGAGAGAAGTGCTAAGCGAGCCAGCTTAAGTGCCTGATCATCTACTAAAACTCGGTCTGCGTTATAGAATGTGTGGAAATCACCTGCTAGATCTCGCAGATAAAAGGCTAAAGCATGTGGCGCCAAATCGGCAGCGGCATCCGCAAGCACTTCAGGGTACTCAGCCAAACGGCGCAACAAGTGATCTGAAGCTTTACTATCGAGCAAGGATAAATCGGCTGCCACTAAGTCAGCAGCTTGTCCGCCCCACTGGGCCAGGATGGAGCAAATACGTGCATGTGCATACTGCACATAAAACACGGGATTCTCATCATTTTGCTGCAAAGCCAAGTCAATATCGAAAACAAATTCAGTATCTGCTTTGCGCGAAATCAAAAAGAAACGTACTGCATCACGCCCACGCTGCAGTGCAAGCTCACGCTCAGCAGAAGTCATTTCAGGCGTAACCCCGCCAGACCATTCGACTAAATCACGCACGGTGACATAGGAACCAGCACGTTTAGAGATTTTGACTTCCTCTCCATTGCGCATCACTGTAACCATTTTATGCAAAACATAGTCTGGGTAAGATTTTGGAATATCCCAGCCACGTTTTAAAGCAACGCCCTGCAAGCCAGAGCGAACACGGGCAATAGTTCCATGGTGATCGCTACCTTGAACATTAATGACCTTCTCAAAGCCACGCTTCCACTTACTAGTATGGTACGCAACGTCTGGTACAAAGTAGGTAAAGCTACCATCCGACTTACGCATGACGCGATCTTTATCATCACCATCATCGGTGGTTTTTAACCACAGCGCACCCTCGGCTTCGTAAGTCTTGCCAATAGTTTGTAAGTCATCCACAATTTGCGCAACACTACCGTCGGCATACAAAGACGACTCTAGGTAATAGCAATCAAATTGCACGCCAAAGGTTTTTAAATCAATATCTTGTTCATTACGTAAATAGGCAACTGCAAATTGACGAATAGCCTCGAGGTCTTCACGATACTCTGGAGATGCTTTGAAGGCTGTAGCAATTTCAGCAATGTATTCACCGTTGTAGGCTTGTTCAGGCCAATTCGCATCGCCTGGCTTTAAGCCCTGCAAACGAGCTTGCACTGAGAGCGCCAGATTGGCAATCTGCACGCCAGCATCGTTGTAATAAAACTCGCGGTGTACAGCAATTCCTTGGGTGCCCAATAGATTGGCCAGGGCATCACCGAGTGCCGCCTGGCGGCCATGCCCAACATGAAGTGGTCCTGTTGGGTTTGCGGATACAAACTCAATCATGGCGCTTGGAACTACGCCGCTGCCTTGCGGCAACACGCCAAACTGGGATTTTGCGCCAAGTATTTCTGCAATGACTTTGGTTTTAGCAGCCTTAGTGAGGCGAAAGTTGATAAATCCGGGGCCAGCTATCTCACAAGAGGCAATCAAATCACCGAATCCAGATTGCTGCTGTAAGCGCTCAACTAAGTCCTGCGCCAAATCCCTTGGATTGAGCTTCCAGGCCTTTGAGAGTTGCAGCGCAATGTTGCATGCCACATCGCCATGATCAACTGCCTTAGGGCGCTCTAAACGGGGCTGCGGCACATCCCCAATGCCACGATCCTGAGCAAGCCCCTGCAAGGCAGCGCTCAGCATGGAAATTAATTGGTTTTTATTATTTGACAACATAGAACAGTGAGTTTATCAGGTGGTAAGCTATACAAATGATCTATCAATTTCGCTCCAAAGCGGGTCCAGACGTCATTATGTTGGCTGATCTATCCCAACGAATATTTGATATCTTGGGTCGCCCGCTTGAATCTCGGGGAATCCTGACTACAGAACAATTGCCTAGTTTGATTCATATGCTAGAGACCGCCATTCTGAAGGATTTAGAGGATCGCGCCCAAATTAATACAGCAGAAGAGCCTGGAAGCACAAAACCGAAGCTCGCCGATCGATTGGGTCAGCGAGCTTACCCTTTTTTGGAGTTGATGAAGCAAGCCAATTCCATGGGCGAACCCGTCATGTGGGGCGTTTAATCTAAAGAGCTGGAAAGCTGACGGCGTACATTCTCAACAGAATCACCGCGCCGCTGGGCTAAATCCTCGAGCTGATCAGGGGAGATTTTGCCCACATTGAAGTAACGGGCATCCGGGTGTGCCAAATAGAAACCACTCACGCTAGAAGCAGGATTCATAGCCATTGATTCTGTCAATGTCATACCAATATCCTCAGAACCTATGACACGCAATAAATCCTCCTTAACCTCATGTGCCGGGCAAGCTGGATAGCCAGGCGCCGGACGAATACCACGGTACTCTTCATTGATCATTTGATCGTTGGTCAACATCTCATCCGTGGCATATCCCCACAAATCAGTGCGCACACGATGGTGCATGAGCTCAGCGAACGCTTCAGCCAAGCGATCAGCCAAGGCTTTCAACATAATTGCACTGTAGTCATCATGCTTGGCTTGAAACTCAGCGACTTTTTTCTCAACACCATGACCAGTAGTCACAGCAAAGCAACCTAAGTAGTCGGCCACACCAGAATCCTTTGGTGCAACGTAATCCGCTAGGCAGCGATTGGGTCGACGTAAGCCATCTACCACAGGGCGCTCAGCCTGTTGACGCAGGTTATGCCACACGAAAAGAGGGTGTTCACGCGACTCATCGCTATATAAAACAATATCGTCACCTACTGCATTAGCAGGATAGAAAGCGACTACAGCATCAGCTTGCAGCCATTGACCTTTAATCAATTTGTCGAGCAAGACTTGCGCATCTTCAAATACTTTGCGAGCTTCAACTCCAACTACTTCGTCATTTAAGATAGCTGGGAATTTCCCCGCTAAATCCCAAGTCTGGAAAAAAGGGGTCCAGTCGATGTATTTTGCGATATCACTTAAGGCAAAGTTCTTAAATAAGCGACGACCAATAAATTTTGGCTTCGCGGGTACATAAGATGCCCAATCAATTAGCTCACGATTTTTGCGAGCCGCCTCCAATGAGATGGTTGGCGCCGCCTTTTTATTCGCATGCTGCTCACGAATGCGTACATAGTCATCACGCAGCTCTTGAATAAACTTCTTAGCACTCTCATCCGAAAGCAAGCTAGAGGCTACCGATACCGAACGTGAGGCATCAGGCACGTAAACCACTGGTCCATCATAGTGCGGAGCAATTTTTACAGCGGTATGCACACGTGAAGTCGTTGCGCCACCAATCATTAATGGAATCTGACGCTCACGGAAATAATCATCACGCTGCATCTCTTGCGCAACATAAGTCATCTCTTCTAAAGATGGAGTGATTAAACCGGAGAGACCGACAATATCCGCCTTCTCTTCTTTGGCACGCTTGAGAATTTCTGCGCAAGGCACCATCACACCCATATTAGCCACTTCAAAGTTATTACATTGCAGTACAACAGTCACAATATTTTTACCAATATCATGGACGTCGCCCTTCACAGTCGCCATCACAATTTTGCCCTTGGCTTTTGCCTCACCACCGGCTGCAATGTGTAGGCGCTTTTCTTCTTCAATGTAAGGAATGAGTAAGGCTACTGCCTGCTTCATCACGCGCGCACTCTTAACTACTTGAGGCAAGAACATTTTTCCAGCGCCAAATAAGTCGCCGACGACATTCATGCCATCCATGAGTGGGCCTTCGATTACCTCAATTGGTCGACCGCCCGCACCCATGATTTGGGCACGCAACTCCTCGGTATCTTCTTCAATAAAGCTTGTAATGCCGTGAACGAGTGCGTGGGTTAAACGTTCACGCACAGGCGCTTCGCGCCAAACCAAATTCTCCACTTGCTTTGCACCACCACCTTTAAATTGATCAGCAATTTCAAGCAGACGCTCAGTAGGGGTTTTACCTTCTTTTTCTTTAAAGCGATTGAGAACGACGTCTTCTACGCGCTCACGTAGCTCTGGATCAAGATCAGCATACACACCCAACTGGCCAGCATTCACAATACCCATATCCATGCCTGCTTGGATAGCGTGGTACAGGAATACGGTGTGTATTGCTTCGCGCACGCGATCATTGCCGCGGAATGAGAAACTCACATTCGATACGCCGCCACTGACCTTTGCACCGGGGAGATTTTCTTTAATCCAACGCGTTGCATTAATAAAATCTACTGCGTAGTTATCGTGCTCTTCAATGCCTGTAGCAATCGCAAAAATATTCGGATCAAAAATAATATCTTCGGCCGGAAAACCAATCTCATTCACCAGCACTTTGTAACAACGCTGACAGATTTCTGTTTTACGCTCAAAGGTATCGGCTTGACCCTGCTCATCAAAAGCCATCACTACTGAAGCAGCGCCGTACCGACGGATCAAGCGTGCTTGTTTTCTGAAGGGTTCTTCACCCTCTTTCAGAGAAATCGAATTAACAATGGGTTTGCCTTGAATGCATTTAAGACCTGCTTCAATGACGCTCCATTTAGAAGAGTCAATCATGATGGGCACACGCGCAATATCTGGCTCAGAGGCAATGAGATTTAAGAAGCGAACCATCGCCGCCTCTGAATCTAACATGGCTTCATCCATATTGATGTCAATTACCTGCGCACCATTTTCAACTTGCTGGCGAGCAACAGCCAATGCCTCGTCAAATTGATTATTGAGAATCATGCGCGCAAACGCTTTAGAACCAGTGACATTGGTACGCTCACCAATATTCACAAAGCCTACGTCTGCTGTCACATTAAATGGCTCTAAGCCCGACAACTTCATTGCAGGCATTACTTTTTTATCGCTCATACTGCAGTCTCAGTAGCTTCGCGGTAAAAAGCGCGTGGCTTTCTTTTTGCAACAGCATTGGCTATTGCGCGAATGTGATCGGGGGTTGTACCGCAGCAGCCACCCACCAAGTTAACCAAGCCATCCTTAGCAAATCCATCAACTAAGCTTGAAGTAATGTCTGGCGTTTCATCAAAGCCGGTATCACTCATGGGGTTAGGCAGGCCAGCATTGGGGTAGCAGGAAACGGCTGCATCGCATATGCGCGCTAACTCGGCAATGTAAGGGCGCATGAGAGCAGCGCCCAAAGCACAGTTCAAACCAAATGTCAGGGGCTTAATATGACGCAAGCTATTCCAAAACGCCTCTACAGTTTGCCCCGAAAGAATGCGTCCCGAAGCATCGGTCACCGTTCCAGAAATCATGACAGGCAAACGCTCGCCAGTTTCCTCAAAGAATTCATCCAAAGCAAATAGAGCGGCCTTGGCATTCAAAGTATCAAAAATTGTTTCCACTAAAAACAGGTCAACGCCACCTGCAAATAAACCTTCAATTTGTTCGCGGTAAGATGCTCGCAGCGCATCGAATGTGATGTTGCGTGCGCCTGGGTCGTTCACGTCCGGAGAAATGCTGGCGGTCTTCGGCGTTGGCCCAATAGCGCCAGCCGCAAAACGAGGCTTATCAGGCGTACTATATTTATCGCAGGCAGCGCGCGCCAATTTAGCAGAAACTTCATTCATCTCGCGCGCTAAACCAGCCATCTTGTAATCCTCTTGCGCTACTGAGGTCGCACCAAAAGTATTGGTTTCAATGATGTCTGCGCCAGCATCCAAGTACTGCTCATGAATGGTGCTAATAATCTGTGGCTGAGTTAATACCAATAACTCATTGTTTCCTTTGATATCGCCCGGGTGATCACTAAAACGTGTCTTAGCAGGCTGGCCACGATAATCTGCCTCTGTTAGCTTGTATTGCTGAATCATGGTCCCCATTGCCCCGTCCAATATGAGGATACGTTGCTTTAAAAGCTCGGGAAGCGCCTGACCGCGCGTATAGCGCTGGGATAAACCATTAGATTGCATTTTTTACCGGGATAACTCTCTAGAATCCCTTATTCTATTGGTAAATGCCACTCTTTATCTAACCGGAGTCTATATGTTTGGAACCATTCCAGAATTCAATCAAAGCATGGACATGCTAAAGACCATGTGGGGGCAAACGGCCGCAGGCCAAATGCCCGGGCAATTTCCCTTCACTACCGATGCCTCTAAGGCGGCAGGTGGGTTTGGAGCCGCTTTTCCTGGATTAGACGTAGACGAGCTCGAAAAGCGCATTAAAGACCTGAAAAGCGTCGAAAACTGGCTGAGCATGAACCTGAACATTCTCAAGTCAACCATTCAGGGGCTAGAAGTTCAGCATGCCACCATGATGGCGCTTAAATCATTTGGGGAAGCTGTATCTGCTGCAGGAGCTGCTGCTACGGGAACTTCTGAGGGTGCAAGCACCAAGGCGAAGAAGCCTACCGCACGCAAAACCGCAACACGCCGTCGTCGCAAAGCTGGCGATCCAACTTTCCTCGACGAAGTAGGTAATTCAGATGAGCAATAGCCTCGCCCATGGCAAAGGTCATTTGGTGAATATCTAATTCCCGCTTAAATAAAACCGGCACTATCTCACGAGCAGTTGCCGGTTTTTTGCAGGCGCTCATAGTATCGGCCAAGCGTTCATCGTGGTGCGTCTTTAGCTGAGCAATACGAGGCTTCATCCCGATAAATGGCTTGCCATGAGAAGGTAGGACTAAAGTGTCGTCAGGCAGGGGTAAATAGCGCTCCAAGGAATCGAGATATAAGCCGAGGGGATCACCATCCGGATCGGCGTCATACACGCTCACATTCGTTGATATTCGCGGCAACAACATGTCCCCAGAAATCAATACCCCGAGAGCCTGGCAATACAAGCTGGCGTGCTCAGGAGCATGACCATAACCCATGATGACTTGCCAAGCATGACCGCCGATAGCAATCATTTCACCATCCATGATGCGGCGGTATTGCCGTGGCACCCCAGGGACCATCTTGCTATAGTAATTTGCCCGCCCACGTATTTTTTCTAAGTCTTCTGGGGCATTTAATCCATGACGCTGAAAATGATCAGCCGAGCCGCCACTTCCGGCTCGAGCGCCTATGGCGGCGCCACCTTCTTTATGACTCAACCATTGCGCCGTTAAATAATCGGTCATGGAGATCCACAATGGGGCCTTCAACCGCTCACAGAGCCACTGAGCTAGGCCAATATGATCTGGGTGCATATGCGTCACAAGGACACGTAGCACCGGCAAACCTTCTAATTGGCTAGCAAATACAGTCTCCCAAGCCAACTGCGTTTCTTCGTTTGCAATACCGCAATCGACTATCGTCCAGCCAGATACACCATCGATAGAGTCACGCAAAAGCCATAAATTAATATGATCTAAGGCAAAAGGAAGTCGCATTCTCAGCCAACGCACTCCAGGAGCGACCTCAACCGTTGACCCCAATTCAGGTAATACATCACCTAAGGGATAATGAATAGCACTTTGAGAATCTGACTGATTTTTTGTATTCATATTTTTGATCTTAGGCTTGTCTTGATAACAGTTCCATCACCTTGCATTAATTGGTGCGACATCGATCCTTTAAATGGGTATTGTCGTGGATGCTATCGTACCCTGAATGAAATCGCCGCTTGGTCTGAGCTCACTAATGAAGACAAGCTCAAAGTTTGGGAGCAACTTCATGCTCGCAAACCTGAGCAAGCTTCTTAGAAGCCTATTGATTTACATCTACAATCACGCGCCCACGCACATTGCCCGCCATTAATTGGTCGGCATAAGTAATCGCATCTTGCAACGAAATTTCTTTAGAGATTTCATCTAAGGTATTGAGATCAACCAATTGACTTAATTGCTCATAAGCAGCAATGCGTTTTGCACGTGGCACCGTCACGCTATTGATGCCATACAGCGTTACACCACGCAAAATAAAAGGCGCGACCGATGATGGGAAATCCATGCCTTGCGCTAAACCACATGCGGCTACGGCACCATCGCTCTTGGTTTGGGCACAGGCATTTGCCAAGGTATGACTTCCTACGCTATCAACTACCGCTGCCCAGCGCTCTTTAGCGAGGGGCTTGCCTGGTGCGGACAGGGAAGCACGATCAATGATTTCATTGGCGCCTAATTTTTTCAAATAGTCTGCCTCATCAAGGCGTCCAGTGCTAGCCACAACAGTAAAACCAAGTTTGCTCAAAAGACTGACCGCAAAGCTGCCAACGCCACCGGCTGCGCCAGTAACCAATACTTCACCATCACTAGGCTTAGTTCCGTGTTTTTGTAGAGCCATAATGCACAGCATGGCGGTATAGCCTGCAGTACCAATGGCTAAGGCTTGTTTAGCAGTAAAACCCTTTGGAAGCGGAATGAGCCAATCAGCCCTCACGCTGGCACGCTGCGCCAAACCACCCCAATGACCTTCGCCCACACCCCAGCCGTTTAACAAGACCAGATCCCCGACCTTAAAGTCAGGAGTGGCGCTTTCAGTGACGCAGCCCGCGAAATCAATGCCTGGCACCATTGGAAAGCTACGCACTACTGGACCTTTGCCAGTAATGGCCAGACCGTCTTTGTAGTTCAAGGTCGAATAGAGAACATCTACCTTCACCTCACCTGCAGGGAGAGCAGCCTCTTCAAGCTGTTGGAGCTGTGCACGATAGCCCTGCTCATCTTTATTAATTACGATTGCTTTAAACATGTCACTTCCTTTTGTAAGCGTGTGTAGCCTCACAACAAATACTTAATAGGTTTATTCTAAGGAGCATTGTTGCCTAAAGAGGTTTCTGTGAAAAAAATTCTACTATTAACCGCAATTTCTGGCTTGGGTTTCGCCTTTTCCCACGCAGAATGCACTACAAGCCCACTCATCAAATAATGACGCCTTTTACATCGCAAGAATTACGCAAGGGATTTGCCTCTTTCGCAACCGGAGTGACGGTCATTACCTGCTTAGATGCGCAGGATCAATCGCACGGAATCACCATTAGCTCCTTTAATACAGTCTCACTCGAGCCGCCTCTCATTTTGTGGAGCCTAAAGAAGCACTCGCGCTTAATGCCTTTTTTTGAAGTTGGGCATAAGCAGTTGATTCATGTGCTTGAGCGCTCACAAGAAGCGCTGGCAATGCATTTTGCAACCGTGAAAGAAAATCAGTTCGTCAATATCGCCCACCAACGCGCAGCAAGCGGCTTAAATCAAATTGATGGTTGTGTGGCTTATTACGAATGTGAGACCGTCTCCGTCCATTTGGGCGGCGATCACAACATCATTGTGGCAAAGGTCTTGAATTTAAAAAATGATCCGGAGAAAGAACCCCTTATATTTGCGCGCAGCAAATTTGTGGGACTCAATCCAATGGATCTTAAAACCGCTTAAAAAGGAAATTCAAATGCGCTTATGGGGTAGAAAAAATTCTATTAATGTCCAAAAGATTCTGTGGACTCTTTTGGAGCTAGGCTTTGAAGAAGGTAAGGATTTCGAGCGCATCGACGCAGGCCTACAGTTTGGAAAAAATAACAGCCCTGAATTTCTAAAGCTCAATCCCAATGGTCTAGTACCCGTATTGGAAGATGAGGGCATCGCCCTGTGGGAGTCCAATACCATCATGCGCTATTTGGCGCGAACACATGATAAGCAAGGCCGTTTCCCAACTGACATTAACAGTCAGTATCAATCTGAAAAATGGATGGATTGGCAATTAAATGCGATGTGGCCAGACTTGAGACAGTCATTTTTGGGGCTGACACGCACTGCGCAAGCCGATAGAAACTACCCAGCAATACGTCAACAATTCCAAAATTCAAACAAACACTTTAGTGTGCTCGATCAGGCACTAGAAACTCAACAGTACTGCGCGGGTGAACGCTTTCATCTAGGTGATATTGTCCTTGCCCTATGCGTGCACCGCTGGATTTTATTAAATGAAACCTTCCCCGAAGAAACTGGTCCACGCACTCCATTAAAAAATATTGATGCCTGGATGGAGCGCATGAATAACAATACTCACTTTAATGAGTTTGCTGACAAGCAACTCAATATCGTCACGAAATAGTTTCTTACTCTTGCGTAAATTTCCTAGCGTGGTGATCGGCGCCAATAAATAGATACATTGCAGGCACCACGAATAAAGTAAATAGAGTACCAATAGATAAACCGGTAAAGATCACGATACCCATTGACTGACGCCCTGCTGCACCCGCCCCAGAGGCGACGACCAAGGGCAATACGCCCAATACCATTGCAGCAGTTGTCATTAGGATGGGTCTGAGACGAACACTGCTTGCCTCAATAATTGCATCTAACTTACTGCGCCCTGCGAGTTGTAATTCATTTGCAAATTCGACAATCAAAATTCCGTGCTTACTAATTAAACCCATTAACGTGACCAGACCTACCTGCGTATACACGTTTAAGGTGGTGAATCCCAGATTGATAAAGATCAGAGCACCAAACAATGCCAGTGGTACTGATACCAAAATCACAATCGGATCACGGAAACTTTCAAATTGAGCTGCGAGTACCAAGAACACGATCAGAATCGCAAAGAACATGGTTACTAAAAATCCGCCTGACTCTGCCATGAACTGGCGGGAAGGTCCTGCATAGTCCATGGTGTAGCCGCTTGGCGCAACTTCTTTTAAGGTCTGGCGCATAAACTCCAACAAATCCGCCTGCGAAATAAATGGCGTACTCACCCCAGAAATCGTTGCTGAATTCAATTGCTGAAAGTGATTAATCGACTCTGGAACTACTTTTTGCTTAATCGTGGCAAAAGTGCGCGCCTGAATCATCGCACCACTCGGCGTACGAATGTAATAGTCCAAGATTTGATCGGGATTTAATCGATCCACCTGTTTTACTTGTGGAATCACGCGATAAGACCTACCTGCAACGGCAAAATAATTAACGTAGCCACCACCCAATGCATTGGTAAGTGCGGCACCCACTTGTTGCTGGGTCATACCGAGCGCTGCAACTTTGTCACGATCAATTACCAAGACATCTTGCGGTTTATCAATCTTTAAATCTGAATCGACAAAAAAGAAATTGCCGCTGCGGCGCGCTTTATCCAATACCTGCTGCGCTACTTCATTGAGTAATTCATAAGACTCCGTACTATTAATAACCACTTGCACTGGTAAGCCTTGTGCGCCAGGTAAAGCAGGAAATTGAAATGCCGCCACCCTAGCGCCAGCAATCGAATTCCACTTATTCTGCATATCCTGCTGGAACGAAGTGGCGCCACGCTTACGCTCACCCCAGTCCTTGAGAATCACACCGCCGAAGCTGGTAGTAGGGCTGGTGATTTGGAAAATTTGCTGATACTCAGGTTCAGCAGCCGCAATTTGATAAATCTGATCGGCATACATTTGCATCTGGTTGACGGTACTATTCGGTGGCCCAGAAGCTTGCATCAACACAATGCCTTGATCTTCTGTTGGAGCAAGTTCAGCGCGCGCAGTTGCATAGAGATAAGCAACACCGCCCAAAAGCAATACACCCATCACAATAATGACTTGCCAGGTGCTCAATAGGTTACGTAAAGTGGCCTGATAACTATGATGGACTCTGTCAAAGATGTGATCAATCTTTTGTACAAAAGGAGACGCCTCTTGAGCTTCAGTAAAAATACGGGAGCACATCATTGGGGAGAGCGTTAGCGCAATTAAGCCTGAAACAGCAACAGCACTGGCTAATGTAAAAGCAAACTCAGTAAACAAAGCGCCTGTTAAGCCGCCCTGGAAACCAATAGGTATGTACACCGCAATAAGCACTACCGTCATCGCTAAGATTGGGCCGCCTAATTCACGAGCGGCAATCAAAGAGGCTTCTAGGGGTGACTTCCCCTCTTTCATATGGCGGTCAACGTTCTCCACCACAATAATGGCATCGTCTACGACTAATCCAATGGCAAGCACCAAAGCCAACAGGGTCAGCAAATTAATCGAGTAGCCCAGCATCTGCATTAAAAAGAAAGTGCCAATCAATGAGAGGGGCATAGCAATGACAGGCACTGCAACTGCACGATAGCTACCCAAGAAAAGGTAAATCACCACCGTCACAATCAATAGTGCTTCGAGTAGGGTATGAATGACTTCACTAATCGAGCTAGTGATAAATTGAGTGGAGTCATAAACCACTTTGCCAGTCATGCCAACTGGGAGTTGCCTCTGAATATCTGGTATCACCTTGCGGACTCGCTCAGCAACATCTAATAAGTTAGCCTGCGGCGCTACCTTAATACCTATAAAAACAGATTGCTTGCCACTAAAAGCGACATTGGTGTTGTAGTCCTCTGAACCCAGACTCACACTAGCGACTTGCTCCAAATGAACAATGTTGATGCCATCTTGCTTCACAATGAGCTTACGGAATTCTTCTAATGTGTGTAGATCGGTACCCGCAACCAAGTCGACGGCAACCATGTCTCCTTTGGTACTTCCAACGGCAGAAATGTAGTTGTTAGCAGCCATTGCGTTATATACATCATCAGCCGCAATACCTAATCCAGCCATCTTTTCACGATCTAGCCAAGCTCGTAAAGCAAATTTTCTGCCGCCAATAATTTCAGCATTCTGCACGCCCTCAACTGAATCAAGCTTAGGCTTTACAACACGGAGTAAGTAATCGGTAATTGCATTACTGGGCAAGTTCTCACTATCAAAGCCCATGTACATGGCATCAGTAGACTGACCCATTTGTACCGTCAAGATTGGCTGTTGGGCTTGCACTGGAAGTTGATTCTTGACAGCACTAATTTGTGTCTGAATTTGCGTTAAGGCCGCATTTGAATCGTAGTTCAACTTGAGTGTTGCAACAATAGTTGAGACGCCACTCACGCTTGTAGAAGAAAGGTAATCAATCCCCTGCGCTTGAGAAACTGAAGCCTCCAGTGGTTGAGTAATAAAGCCTGCAATCGTTTCTGGATCAGCGCCGTAATAGGCGGTTGTTATCGTCACTACTGCGTTCTGAGTTTGCGGATATTGATTGATTGGCAAGGAGCCAATCGCCTTCAAGCCAAACACCAATACCAGCGCGCTCACAACCAGTGATAACACTGGCTTACGAATAAATAGGTCGGTCCATTTCATTGGGGACTTATTCCTGTGGCTTTGGATTAGGAGAGTTAGCGGGCAATACGGTATTGTTAATAATTAAAGGGGTACCATTTTTTAATTTAAGCTGTCCACTGGTCACTACCGTGTCGCCCTCTTGCAAGCCCTTCAAAATAGCAACCTGATCACCCCGGGTAGAACCAGTGGTTACAAATACTTGTTGAGCTTCTAATACAGGCTTACCTTCTTTATCTTTCTTATCCGTTGCTTTCGCAATAAATACCGTAGAGCCATATGGGTTATAGGTCACCGCTGTCTGGGGGAGAGTCAATAACTTGGTTTCTTGGCCGACTTTGATATTTACGTTTGCAAACATCCCGGGCAAAATTTTCTTATCCGGATTGGCCAATTGGGCTTCAATCTGAATATTACGAGTATTGGTATCCACCTTTGGACTAACTGCTGTGATCTTGCCAGTGAAGGTAGCATCCTTAAATGCATCGGTCGTCACGATAATGTCTTGCCCAACTGCAATTTGCTCGGCATTGCTTTGTGGCAGTGTGAAATCTAGAAAAATAGGATCTAGTGTTTGCAGGGTCATCAACTTATCGCCAGGATTGACATATTGACCTGGATTAATGGTCACAATACCAACGCGTCCACTAAAAGGTGCCTTTAAGGTCTTTTTAGCGACTAAGGCAGCTTGCTGCTCCACTTGCGCTTGCTTAGACTGGGCGTCTGCTTTGCTGGTGTCATAGACATTCTTGCTAATCGCTTGAATTGCCAATTGCTGACGATCTCGCTCATTAATCACTTTCGCTAAATCAGCCAAAGCCTTTAAAGAATGTAGCTGGGCAACATCAGACGCATCATTTAATTTAATTAAGAGGTCTCCTTCTTGCACATCTTGACCTGATTTCACCGCCACTGTTTGCACCAAACCACCAAGCTCAGTACTTAATTCAACCCCCCTAAAAGCGCGTACATTTGCCACGCTAGTTAAATTAGGCTGCCATAGGGTAGAAGTAATATCCATCGTCGATACAGTTGCTGGGGGTAAGCCAGCCCCCGAGATGAATTTCTTAATCATGTAGCTCTTAAACTGGTTGAAACCAAAAATAAGGCCAAGCAACAAACAGACACAGCAGAGCATGATGATCATGCGACGACGCAGGGGATTCATCTCCTGTAATTTTGCATAGGCCCGAGTTGTTTTAAACCATGCACGTAAACGCATCTTCTGTCCAAGATAGCCAAAAACTGCTTTTATCTTTAGCCACACCGCAACCAGGGTGGAATTAATTTTCTCGAGGAGTGTCATTTGAGTTCTTACTTAATCCGTTAGTGAGATCGGCATTACTTAAAGAATTACTTTCGCTATGCGCTTGGAACGCTGGAGCTTCACGATTCCACCAACCACCTCCCAATGCGGCAAAGAGAGCCGCTGTATCTGAGAAGCGGGTTGCTTGTGCTTGAATCGATTTAATTTTGGCTTGCTGGTACTGGCTTTGGTAATACAAAACTGCTAGGTAGCTTTGGGTCCCCAACTTATATTGCTGCTGCACCAAGTCCAATGTTTCATAGGCATAACGCTCTGCATTGGAGGCGGCCTTCAATGACCTTGCGCCCGTATCTAAGGCACGCAAAGCATCAGCCACTTCTTTAAACGCATTTAATACTGTGGCCTGGTATTGATATACCGCCTGATCATAATTAGCCATTGCACCGCGACGTTGTGCCTGCAGTTGGCCGCCCTGGAACAGGGGTTGGAAGAGCCCGCCACCAACACTCCACAGCGCTGCACCCGGGCCAAAAAGTGCGCCCGTTGTCAAAGCCTCAGAACCCATGGCAGCTGTTAAATTCACCTGCGGTAATAAATTAGCAGTCGCCACACCCACTAGTGCATTAGTGGATTTAAGCTGGGCTTCAGCAGCCCGAATGTCAGGTCGCTGACGCACTAAATTCGATGGCAAAGAGAGTGGCAGCTTACTCGGTAAATTGAGGGTGCTTAGATTGAATGCCGCAATGTCTGCATTACCAGGAAGCTCCCCGGTATAAATTGCCAATTGATTGCGCGTAATTGATAGATTTTTCTCGTAGCCAATTAAATCACCTTGCGTGTTAGCTACTAATGCTTGTTGCGAAGTGACGTCAACCTTAGACACGGTTCCTATTTGCAATTGCTGCTCAGTAAGCTCAGCCAAGTTTTCTTGAGCCTTCAAAATTTCATCTGTAGCCTTCAATTGCGCCTCAAGCGCTGCCTCACGAATGGCTGAGGCAACTATATTCGAGGTGAGAGATAAGTACGCCGCTTCTAACTGAAATTGTTGGTACTCGGCTTGAGCTCGAGCGCTCTCAACTGTGCGGCGTGCACCACCAAACACGTCTAACTTATAGCTCACGTTAACCGTAGTGTTATATAAGTTATAAATATTGCTCCCATTCCCGGGCAGGCCAAAAGCAGCATTGGGTGTTTGTTGGCGACTACCGTTTGCCCCCAATCCTACGGCAGGAAAGTATTGACCGCCAATTTGTGCATTGACGTTTTCTTGAGCAGAGCGCAGTGCAGCATCAGCAGCACCTAGGGTTGGATTCTGCTGCAGAGCTTTTTTAATGAGGGCATTTAATTGGGGTGACTTGTAAAGCTCCCACCACTGCGCCGAAATATCAGCGTCCTTCACAAACTCTTGCGGTGTGCCTCCAGGGACATCTGGCACGGTAGCTAATTTTTCAGAAACGGGTGTTTTAGTAAATCCCACCACTTTAGGCACATCTGGCTGTTTAAAGTCTGGGCCAACTGCGCACGCACTCAATGCCGCCGCCATTAAGGGCAGAAGCAAATGCAATCTAGGGAAGCTCTTTAAAAAAAACATGAAGTGTTTCAATACCCTCTTTCTACAGCAGATATTTGAACACAGTTTTGCGACTTCGTTTTGTAAGGTCCTGATTTATCTAATTAAATTTGTTCACACACTGAGATGGAAGTCAAACTACAAATTAACCCTACTCGACGGTGACACTTTTTGCCAAGTTTCTTGGCTTGTCGACATCGGTACCTAAAGCACAGGCAGTGTGGTACGCGAGTAATTGCAGCGGCACGACATGCAATATGGGGGATAGATTCCCATAGTGCTCAGGCAAGCGAATGACTTGAATGCCTTCACTGCTAGTGATTTCAGTATCTTGATCTGCAAATACATACAACTTGCCACCACGTGCTTTTACTTCCTGCATATTGGATTTGAGTTTCTCGAGCAATTCATCCTTGGGGGCAACCGTGATAACGGGCATCTTATCCGTAACCAATGCCAATGGTCCGTGCTTGAGCTCCCCAGCAGGGTAAGCCTCAGCATGAATATAAGAGATTTCTTTTAGTTTGAGGGCACCCTCGAGCGCAATCGGATAGTGCATACCGCGACCAAGAAATAAGGCATTCTCACATTGAGAGAATGCTGCACTCCATGCAATGATTTGAGGCTCCAGCGCTAAGACGGCGTGCAAGGCTTTTGGCAAGTGGCGTAACTCAGCCAACAATTGCTTTTCTTTTTCTGGAGAAATTTTTCCCGCACGTTTAGCAAGTGACACCGCTAAAAGATAAAGGGCCACTAACTGAGTGGTAAAAGCCTTGGTAGAGGCAACCCCAATCTCGGCTCCTGCTTTTGTTAAAAATTGCCATTTGGTTTCACGCACCATTGCACTGCTAGCAACATTACATACTGCCAAAGTAAATTGATGGCCCAAGCTTTGTGCATGCCGTAATGCAGCCAAAGTATCCGCCGTCTCACCCGATTGCGAAACCACCACAACCAAGGTTTTCGGATTGGGCACAGTAGTGCGATAACGATACTCACTTGCAATTTCGACTTGCGTAGGAATGCCAGCAAGATCTTCAATCCAATACTTGGCTACGCAAGCAGAGTAATAACTAGTCCCGCAAGCAAGAATCAATATCTGCTCAAATTTTTTCCACTCTTCTGGATCCGCATGAAAAAGCTCGGGGCCAAATCCTGCAATATTAGCCAAGGTATCACCAATCGCCCTGGGTTGCTCAAAGATTTCTTTTTGCATGTAATGCTGATAGGGACCCAAATCAACGGAGTCGGCCTGTGCTGGCATCGGCTTATGCTGACGCTGTACAGCATTACCTGCTGCATCAATGATCTGTATACCTTCAGCCTGAAGAGCAGCAACATCACCCTCCTCTAGATAAAGCATGGAGTGGGCTCTACCTGCTAATGCAAGTGCATCCGAAGCCAGGAAATTCTCGCCCTCTCCAAGCGCCACAACGAGCGGCGAACCCACTCTAGCACCCACCAAAATATCTGGACAGTCCTGTGCAATCACACCAATAGCGTAAGCACCATGCAACCGAGGCAATACCGCTCTAACCGATGCGAAAAGATCTTTTTTACCTTGTGCTACATATTCTTGATGAATCAAATGCGCAATCACTTCTGTATCTGTCTCGGAAGTAAATAGATACCCCACAGACTTCAATTGTGTGCGTAACACTTCGTAATTTTCAATGATGCCGTTATGCACTACCGCAATCAATTCATTTGAGATGTGAGGGTGGGCATTTTCAGTATCGGGTTTACCGTGCGTAGCCCAGCGGGTATGGGCAATTCCCAGGGTGCCATGAAAATCTTTACCCTGCTCAGCCAATTCAGAAACACGGGCGGTCGTACGCGCACGTTTAATAGGGTGCTTGTTATCATCACCATTGATTACTGCAAATCCACAAGAATCGTAACCGCGATATTCAAGGCGACGTAGTCCTTCAATCAGGACGTCCACAATATTCTGACGTGATACACCTCCAACAATACCGCACATTATTTTTTACCCTTTGTGGATTTTGAGGCACTTTTTTTTGCCGCTGGTTTTTTGCTAACGGATTTTTTCTCTTGCTTCACAGGGCGTTGCCACTGTAAAGAAATTTGTTTTGCTCTAGAAACAGTCAGTTGATTCGGCGGGGCGTCTTTAGTCAGTGTTGTGCCTGCCCCTAAAGTTGCACCGCGTCCAACACGTACCGGTGCAACCAACTGAGTATCCGACCCAATAAATACATCGTCTTCAATAATGGTTTGATGTTTATTAACACCATCGTAATTACAAGTGATTGTCCCGGCCCCAATATTTACTCTAGAGCCCACAATGGAATCACCTACATAGGCTAAGTGATTAGCCTTGCTATTGGCAGCAATCTTGCTATTTTTTACTTCAACAAAGTTTCCGATGTGCACATCATTTGCTAAATCTGCACCGGGACGCAAGCGTGCATAGGGACCAATAATTGAGTAACTGCCCACTCGAGCACCATCTAAATGACTAAATGCATGTATCTGCACATTTTCTGCAAGTATGCTGTTACGAATAATGCAATATGGACCGATCTGAGTACCAGCCGCTAAACTGACATCACCCTCAAAGACGCAACCTACGTCAATAAAGACATCAGTGCCACATACCAAGCTGCCACGAATATCAATACGCGCAGGATCAGCCAGCGATACGCCAGCATCTAACAGGTGATTGGCTAAACTTTTTTGGTGGACTCGCTCAAGGGAAGCGAGTTGATCACGACTATTCACGCCTACAGTTTCATATTCAAAATCTGCCTGTGCTGTTCGAATAGGAACACCATCTTTCACTGCCATGGCAATCACATCAGTTAAATAGTACTCACCTTGGGCATTACTGGCACGCAAGGACTTTAACCATTTCTTCAACGAGCCAGTTGGCAACACCATAATGCCGGTATTGATTTCAGCAATCGCTTTTTGCGCTGGCGTGGCATCTTTTTCTTCCACAATTTGCACAACGGATCCATCCGCATCACGCACAATACGACCATAGCCTGTTGGGTTATTCAAATTTTGTGTTAACAATGCGAGAGCAGATTCTTGACCACGCACACCATCAGCCAACTGCACTAGTTTTGACAAAGTTTTTTTAGTGGTTAGCGGCACATCGCCATAAAGCACTAAAGTAGGCTCTTGCACATCTAACTTGGAGAGTGCCTGCAATAGCGCATGGCCGGTACCCTTTTGTTCCGCCTGCAATACCGTGCTGACCTTAGAGACACTAGCATCAGCTTGGGCTGCTTTAGTTAAAAAGGTTTTAACATCTGCTGAGCCATGTCCTACAACCACAATCGGGCCTCTTGCAGCCTGCTTCCCTTGAAGCGCTAAAGCCGTGCCCAATACATGTGCAAGCAAAGGCTTACCAGCAAGTGTTTGAAGTACTTTAGGCAGCGCGGATTTCATCCGCTTGCCTTGCCCTGCAGCCAAAATGACAATATTCATAAAGATTGATTATAAATCCCAGGGATAACCGTGCCGCAAGCCAATTCATCGAGCTCGGTCTCATCAATTGCCTTATCTCCGCCGGATCGGGCAGCAATACCGCCCAATTGGGTTGCGATCTCTAAATTCTTAAAATCAAATGCTTCGCCGTCCATCAAATGGGATGGCACGATGTGGTGCATTGAGCGAAAAAGATTTTCAACGCGCCCCGGAAATTGCCTCTCCCAGTCCCGCAGCATTTGCTTCATAGCGCCACGCTGTAAGTTTGGCTGACTGCCGCATAAATTACACGGAATGATAGGGAAATTCATATCAACTGCATAACGCTCTAATAGCTTTTCTGGCACATAAGCCAAAGGTCGAATCACAATATGCTTGCCATCATCAGAGCGTAACTTAGGAGGCATGCCCTTTAACTTCCCTGCATAAAACATATTGAGCATGAGTGTTTCTAAGATGTCATCGCGATGATGTCCCAAAGCAATCTTAGTAGCGCCCAGCTCATCGGCAACGCGATACAAAATTCCACGGCGCAAGCGGGAACATAAACCACAAGTCGTTTTTCCCTCAGGAATAACGCGTTTCACAATACTGTAAGTATCTTGCTCTTCAATATGAAAATCTACGCCTAAACTTTTTAAATAGTTTGGCAAAATTTCTTCTGGGAAATCCGGCTGCTTTTGATCCAAGTTAACAGCAACGATTTCAAAATGAATCGGCGCACGCTCCCGCAGCTTGAGCAAGATATCAAGCATGGCATAACTATCTTTCCCTCCCGACAGACAGACCATGACTTTATCGCCGTCTTCAATCATGCCAAAATCACCAATGGCTTGACCCACCAGACGGCATAACTTTTTTTCTAGCTTGTTTTCTTCGAAAACAACTTTACGAATATCACCCATCAGCTCAATATATTCTTTTGTTTAATTTTGTTTCATCCGAAATACTTCAACACCAACAGAATGGCAGTCGGGGTACACATCTGGTTTTGCAGTACTCACGCGGGCTGCCAATACTTTTGGGTGCATCAACATTGCCGCAACAATCTCATCACAGAAGGTTTCTTGTAAATGAATATGGCCCTGCATAGCCCGTGCCTTAATAGTTTCGCGCATGAAGTCATAATCAACTACTTCGTCCAATAAATCTTGTGTGGGTGTATTTTCTTTTAAGGGTATATATAAATCGACATTCAAAATGACGCGCTGTTCAGCCTTTTTTTCGAAGTCATGAACGCCAATGTTGATATAGATTTCATAATCGCGCAAAAATAAGCGGCGGCAATCCACTAAAGCGGGATGAGAAAGAATGGCATGCATAAATAGTGGCCTAAATAATTATTTGTAAATCAATTCGTTTTAAACATGACATCACGGTCAGATGGCAGCAAGTGCTGCCCACCATCAACATATAAGGTGGTTCCAGTGATGGCATTCGATTCTGCTAAAAAAACTGCTGCTCTAGCAATATCATTTGGGGTAGAGGACTTTCCAAGTGGCGTCATCTGATGCGCACTCGTAAATCCTGACTGCGTTTGATCGCCCGATAGCAAAGAAATCCCTGGGGCTAAACCAACAACACGTAGCCATGGTGCGAAATCCATTGCCAATAACTCCACAGAAGCAAGCAGCGCACTTTTTGATAAGGTATAGGATAAATAATCAGGATTTGGATTAATCAATTTTTGATCTAACAGCTGAATGACTGCAGGCAGTACGCTTTGAGCTGATTCTGTGCCAGCTTGCTTTGCCTTGATTGTCTTTTGCAATGCAAACATGAGCTGAGATAAAAGAATCGGAGCAGTCACATTAACCTGCATGTGCTCTTGTAGGCTTGCACCACTTAATGGCACTTCAGAGTTAGCGCGATCAAATTCAAAAATAGAAGCGTTATTCACCAAACAAGACAGATTAGTAAATTCATGGCTCACCGCTATAAATAGGGCCCGAACATCTTCTTCCTGGGATAACTCAGCCCGAAATGCTTTGGCCCTTCTGCCCAGGGCTTGTATTTCAGTTACTGTGGCCATAGCCTCAGACTCAGAACGCCCATAATGAACCGCAACGTCCCATCCTTGACGAGCAAACTCAAGGGCAATGGCCTTACCTAAACGCTTAGCAGCGCCGGTCACCAATACCGCTTTATTTTGCTGTGAAGGGGATATTGAACTCAAGTTCACCAAAATTCTCTTAGACTAACGAGCTATGGATATTACCTTGAGCAGCCTCGAAACGGAGCATACCGCCCTTCTATATCAAAAAATGGCGACTGAAATAGCCTCTGGAAGTGGGCAAATGCCCTTTTCTCGCTATATGGAGATGGCACTTTACGAGCCTGGAATGGGTTATTACAGCGCTGGTGCTCATAAATTAGGCATTGGAGGTGATTTCACTACCGCCCCTGAATTAAGCCCACTATTTGGCGCAGCCATCGTCTCAACCTTATTGCCCGTTTTGGAGGCCCTCAAAGCCAAAGGCTTACCCGCCCAGATTCTGGAGTTTGGTGCAGGCACTGGTAAGTTAGCCCAATCTATTCTGAAGCGCTTGCACGATCTGGGCTTTGCTTTGGATCGCTACCAAATTATTGAGATTTCACCGGACTTAACGCAAAGACAACAAAAAAGGCTGGGGAGTATCTCAGCAGAATTAGGCCTAACAACCGAATGTCAGTGGCTCAGCGCTTTACCCGAGCAATTTAAGGGCGTCATGATTGCTAATGAGGTGATCGATGCTATTCCTTGCGATGCTATTGTTTATCAAGATGGATTTTGGCATTGGCAGAACGTTTGCCTTCATGAAGGTCAACTTACCTGGCAAACCGGTGCGCCAGTCCCTCAAGATCTTTTACCCGAGCCACTACGAGTTGATAGCTATTCAGAAGGCTATGTCAGCGAGCTGCATCTTCAAGCAAATAGTTGGCTTCGTCAGATTGCAAAGCAACTGGATATGGGCTTATTTCTGACATTTGATTATGGCTTTCCGGAGAGCGAGTATTACCACCCACAACGCATTGAGGGCACACTAATGGCGCACCATCGCCATCATGCGATTCAAGATCCGTTTTATCTTCCTGGCCTATGCGACATCACGACACACGTCGAGTGGTCTCAAATTGCCCGCAATGCATTGGATGAAAATGCAGATGACGTGTACCTCACTAACCAAGCAGCATATTTACTTGATGCTGGTATCGGTGAAATTGCCCTAGAGAGTGCAGACCCGAGCAACCCTGAAGTCTTTCTACCTATCTCTAATGCCTTACAAAAACTACTATCGGAAGCCGAGATGGGTGAACTATTTAAGGCGTTTGCCTTCTCAAAGAATCTGCATAAGTTACTACCGGGATATTCTCTTGAGGATCTACCTGGACTTCGCGGCAGAAATAGGCTGTAAACCAGCCTGGTTTTAATTATTTAGATTCAGCGCAGAGGTGATGGTGGCTAAGCGTGCCGCCTCAACTGCACTCCGAATGCGCTCACCATTCAGTTTGTCTTCAAGGGGAATGGTGGCAATAATTTCAGGTGCATTAAGCAGTTGTGCTTGTTGCATAGCAAGAATCAAGCTGTCCACCTTAAAACCAAGTTTGCGAGCTAGCTGCAATAACTTGTTGCCACGCTCAGGCTTACGCCAAACATCAGCGCGATTGAACCAAGCAAGCACATCGATTGCTTGAAATACACCACCTAAGCTCATCTTCAGAAATTGAATTAATTCACTAAAGATTTCACTAAAGTCGCGCACCTCTATTGGCATTCGAATGCACTCCGCCCAAGACCGTATTTCAGTAGCGGGCAAGTTCATCAAAGCCACTGCACAACGCTGCTCTAATACTGCCGCACTTGCATGTAAATGCGCACCCATGATTTCTCTCGCGGGCTCTTGTACTAATTGAGCTACCAAGCTTGCGGGCAAAATAGTTTGCGCAGCAGCCGTATCCAACAAGACTTGAAACATTCGCATCGGCTTATCCGCAATCAAGCCTCTGGCCAATTCTTGCCAGATTCGCTCAGGAGACAATGCATTGAGTTCACCCGATTGAACAATCGCCTTGAGTGCTTCGAGCGTTTCAGGGGCTACCGTAAATTGCGGAAAACGCGCTGCAAAACGAGCAATTCGCAGTAGGCGTAAAGGGTCTTCTGCAAAAGCATCTGATACATGCCGAAATACTTTCGCCACCAAATCTCTTTGGCCATTAAAAGGGTCAATAATTGGACCTACCAATGCACCACTCTCTGACACTTCTTGAGCCATAGCATTCATCGTCAAATCACGCCGCTCTAAATCTTGCTCTAGTGTCACCGAGGGATCGGCATGAAAGAGAAAACCTTTATAGCCTAAGCCTGTTTTGCGCTCCGTACGGGCCAAAGCATATTCAGCTTGTGTTTGGGGGTGCAAAAATACCGGGAAATCTTTTCCGACCGGTCGAAAACCTTTCGCCAACATCTCCTCTACGCTGGAGCCAACCACCACATAATCAATGTCATGCATCGGTAAACCCATTTGGGTATCGCGAATGGCTCCGCCTACCGCGTAGATTTTCATTACACCAAATCCTCGATAGCTCGACGACTGATGCCAAATACATCCATCAGTGCATCTTGGCCGCCTGGAGGCAAAATATTGGGTGTTTGCATAGATGCAATATTGTCACGGGACATGAGCGTCTTGATTGGCAAATACTCAAAAGCCAGGGCTTGTAAATAACCCACTAAATCAGGCGCCGGAATAACAATACAAGAGGATTTAGATTTACGCGCCGCCAATTGAACAATTTCTTTCATCGTCAGCACTGTCGCTCCAACCAGATCATAAGATTGGTGAGTAGCTCTTGGCATTTTCAATGATGCAGTAAATGCGCCCGCAACATCATCGACACTGACGGGCTGAAACTGTGCATCACTATGCGCTAAAGGTAAGGCTGGAAATAATTTGGTTAACTTAGCAAACAGATTAATGAATTCATCTTGCTCGCCAAAAATAACGGATGGGCGAAAAATAGTCCAATCTAAATTACTAGCCTTCACTGCAGCCTCACCGTCGCCTTTACTGCGCTGATACATCGATAAGCCCTGACTATCGGCACCCAGAGCACTCATATGCAAATAACGCTTTAAGCCATGCAACTGCATTGCAGTAATAATATTTTTTGGCAAATCAACATGCGCAGCCTTAAACACTTTGCCATAGGGTGTCGCAGGTTTATCGTGTAACACGCCGACTAAATTAATTACAGCACCAGTAGGCTTGATGCAAGCACAAAGGCTTTGCAATTCATCAAAGTCATTTACATCGGCATCTTCAATATGCACTGCAGGAAGAATACGGAAGTCACGTGCACTAGCAGGGTGACGGGTCGGAATTAAAACAGAATAACCCTCCCTTTGCAGGCGCGCTGCAAGTGTTCGCCCTACAAACCCATTGCCACCAATTAAAAGAATGTCGTATCTCATAAAACCCCAATGTCTTAAGGTAAATCAGAAGAATTAGCAGCTTTAGGGCTAATTACTCCCAGCCGTTGTTTTAGTGAAGGTGTTTGCCCCTGAATGACTGTCGTGTAGTAAGTTGAGTTTGCCAAGACATTCTTGACATAGGTACGCGTCTCATTAAATGGAATCGTTTCAGCAAAGATGGCGCCTTCTGTTGGCGTTGTTAATTTCTCACGCCATTGTTTAGGGCGTCCAGGACCTGCGTTGTATGCTGCTGAAGCCAAAACCCAGGATCCATCCAAATCCATCAATACCATATTCAAGTAATTACTACCTAAGGTGAGGTTGGTATTGGTGTTGCTCAACTGGTCATTAGTATAGGAGGTCATCCCGATTTTCTTGGCTACATATTTTGCAGTGTTGGGCATCACCTGCATCAAACCAGAAGCACCAACGGAAGATGCGGCATTCATAATGAAGCGCGATTCTTGACGTATTAATCCATAAGCCCAAGCCAAATTCAAATCAATTTGCCTGGCAATCGGAGAAAGCTCATCACGATAAGGGGTGGGATAGCGCAAACTAAAGTCATGCTCTTGCTTGGTACGATCGGCTGTATTGACAACACGGTCATATAAGTTGATTCGCTTGGCATATTCTGCGGCAGCCAATAATTGTTTGTCGCTCATATTACGCAACTCCCAATTCCACTCCCGATTGCCCTCGAAGCGCAAATTCATTGCGTATAAACGCTCGGCTCTAATAAAACCCTTGCGATTAGTCATTGCTTCTATTTCTGGCTCAGATACTTTAGTACGTGGAGGCGCATGATTTGGCCTACCCAATTCTTCACGCGCTAATTGGCCGTAGAAATTAAATTGGTCAGAAATTAATTCATAGTTTTCTCGCGCCTTGGCATCTTGACCATCCGCCTTTAATGCGCGCGCATACCAATACACCCAGGCTGGATCGCGATTGCGTACAGCTGGGTTCATACCCTCAATTGCACTCTTTACCAAGCTCCAATCTTTGGCGCGCAGTCCAGCGCGCACTTTCCACTCCTGCGTTTCAGCGGAGAGTAGTTCGTTATAGCCTAATTCTTGTTGCATGCGGTAAGCATCGGCTGCGTTTGAGTCGAGTTTTTTTCCTAAAAACTGCCCAATAACACCCCAAGCAACTGCTTGATTCTCTTTACTGTAACGAGAAGCCACCTGAGCAAAGTCTTTATACGCTTTTGCAGGATCGGTTTTGGCTGCCTTAACAATATCTGCGATTGGATCATCGCCACCTAAGCGGCGGGACATCGTATCAAAACCCATTTCATTAGCAGCGCGCCCAATTGCCTTTGCTTCACTTGCACTCATGCCACCAAACCCTACTAAGGCTGGTACTAACTCTTGACAGGCCTGCCCGAAATAGCGGGGATCAATTAAAACTGCACGCGCATCAAGCCCTACTTTTGCAGGATTTTCACCTTGCGCCAATCTGGATTGCAAGGCGTAGCACTTCACTTGGGTCTCATCATCTAATACAAATTTGGCATATTGAGCATCAAAATTAGCCCAATCTTTTCGTTTGCCCAAAACCAATAGCCAATCATTACGCATCCGATCAGCTAAAGCACTGCCTTGATATTGAGTGAGAAATGCATTCACCTGAGAATCTGCAGAACTATCAGCACGCGCGCCACCAGCGCTATCAAACAACTGGGGCTTAATGCGAAAGTAAGCCACATAATCATCGTAGGGGTAATTGGTCAGACTTGCCGCCAATTGCTGCGTTTTAGCGACATCATTCTTTTTGGCTGCCTCGCGTAAATCGATAAAAATACGATCGCTATCAGTTAAATCGTTGGCCATTACCTTGCTAATATTGTTAGAACCGCTCTTTTTTGTTTTATCAGCGTGAGCCATAGGGGATGCCAGAAGAATTCCCAAGAGGAATGCCCCTGCGATTGCCTTGCCTTTTTTTGCGCTTACAAGCAACTTCTTTTTCACCATCAAACCCCATGTGTCTTTACCAAGCTCGCTGAGCTACTATATTCTTTAATTTTCGCCTGATAATGGTCGATATGCACGGCAATTCGTTAAAAACTCTTCGCCAAAGCTTGATTAGTCAGCGCAAAGCATTTGCGGCAGAGTCCGTATTCCCCCAAGCAAAAGAGGGTCTCATTACTTCCCTTCAGAATTTCCTGGCCATCAATGATGTTTTGCTGAGGTCAGTTGCCTTGTATTGCCCCATTCAGGATGAAATCGATCTACGCCCGGCCTTACTGGCTTGGGCTAATCAGGATGCCAAGCGGAGCTTACTGCTACCTTTTGCACGCCCAGATAAACATCTTGAGTTTTATCTATGGAAAGAGGGGGATACATTAAGCCCAAGCAAGCATGGCGTTCTAGAACCTAATCCAGGAAATATCGAGCGTCCCCAAATGGTGCCTGACTGCATCTTGCTACCCTGCGTAGGCTGGAATGCATCCCAGCTTGAAGGTAAACAACATTATTGGCGTCTTGGCTATGGCGGGGGTTACTTTGATCGCACGCTTGCACAATTACGTCATGCCAACCCAAAACTGCTATGTGTTGGCATTGGTTTTCATTGGCAAAAACTAACTGACAGCCAATGGGCTGCTCAGGCACATGATGAACCCTTGGATGCCCTCATTACTGAGTCCGGTTTACTATTTTGATTGCGCTAGATTGAGATTATCCGTAATCGCTAAAACAGCATCTGCTTGATTCAGAGAATAGAAATGCAATCCAGGAGCGCCAGCGGTCAATAACTGGTCACATAGGTCGGTAACCACTTCCTCACCAAATGCACGAATCGAAGCAATATCATCACCATACGACTGCAAACGCAAACGAATCCAGCGAGGGATTTCAGCGCCACAGGCATCAGAGAAACGTAATAATTGCGTACTATTGGTAATCGGCATAATGCCAGCGATTACAGGCTGGGTAACACCCAAATCATAAGCCTCATCTACAAAGCGAAAGTAAGCGTCGCTGTTGTAAAAATACTGGGTTACCGCTGAGTCTGCACCGGCTTTCATTTTTTGTACAAAGAAATCAATGTCACTTGCCGGTGATTTTGCTTGTGGATGCGTTTCGGGATAGGCAGCAACATCAATGTGAAACCAATCGCCAGTCTCGGTACGAATAAATTCAACTAATTCATTGGCATGATGAAATTCACCGTACTGACCCATGCCAGAGGGTAAATCGCCCCGCAAAGCAACAATGCGTTTTACGCCAAGCGCTTGGTATTGCTTAAGCATCTCGCGCACGCTGTCACGCGAACTACCCACACACGATAAATGAGGCGCTACAGCAGCCCCTGCCGCATGGATATCGCTTACTACTTTTAAAGTACCCGATTGTGTCGAGCCACCGGCACCAAAAGTCACGGAATAGAATGCAGGCTTGAGTGTTTCACTTAAACGCTCACGCACCATGTGTAGCTTGCTCTCCCCTTCAGGTGTTTTAGGAGGAAAGAATTCAACGCTTAATTCCATGATTTTGGGCCTATATACTTTATATCTACAGATTAATAACGGTAGTGGTCAGCCTTGTACGGGCCTTCCTTGGTAACGCCAATGTAAGAGGCTTGCTGATCCGATAACACTGTCAACTCGGCATTCAGAGTCTTCAACTGTAAGCGTGCAACTTTCTCATCCAAATGCTTAGGCAAGGTATAAACGCCAATCGGGTACTTATTGGTTCCAACCGCATTCCACAACTCAATCTGAGCAATCACTTGATTTGCAAAAGAAGAGCTCATTACATAGGAAGGGTGGCCCGTACCGCAACCAAGATTAACCAAACGACCTTTAGCCAAAATGATGATGCGCTTTTCAGGCTGACCATTGGCGGCCGGGAAAATAACATGGTCAACTTGTGGCTTGATTTCTTCCCACTTGTATTTTTCAATTCCGGCAACATCAATCTCATTATCAAAATGACCGATGTTACAAACAATCGCTTGATTCTTCATCTTCACCATATGGTCATGCGTGATCACATGGTAGTTACCAGTTGCCGAAACGAAGATGTCGGCTTTATCAGCAGCGTAATCCATAGTGACAACGCGATAACCTTCCATTGCAGCTTGCAATGCGCAAATTGGATCAACTTCAGTTACCCACACTTGTGCAGATAAGGCACGTAAGGCTTGCGCAGAACCTTTACCTACATCGCCATAGCCACAAACCACAGCCACCTTACCGGCAACCATCACATCAGTAGCGCGCTTGATCGCATCAACCAAAGACTCACGGCAACCATAAAGATTGTCGAATTTGCTCTTAGTGACTGAGTCATTCACATTGATTGCTGGGAACTTCAACTCACCTTTAGCAAACATCTGATAGAGACGATGTACACCAGTAGTGGTTTCTTCAGTAACGCCCTTTACCTTTTCCAGGCGAGTTGAATACCAAGTAGGGTCTTGCGCTAATTTCTTTTTAATAGCTGCAAACAAAATAGTTTCTTCTTCGCTTGTCGGATGACCAATGCAGGCCTGATCTTTCTCAGCACGTGCGCCCAGATGCAACAACAAAGTAGCATCGCCGCCGTCATCCAAAATCATATTGGTAAAGCCGCCATCTGCCCACTCAAAAATACGGTGGGTGTAATCCCAATACTGCTCAAGGGTTTCGCCCTTAATTGCAAACACAGGTGTACCGTTCGCTGCAATTGCAGCAGCGGCGTGATCTTGTGTAGAGAAAATATTGCAAGAGGCCCATTGCACCTCGGCACCGAGTGCTTCTAATGTCTCAATCAACACAGCCGTTTGAATGGTCATGTGTAATGAACCGGTAATACGCGCACCGCGCAATGGCTGCTGTGCTGCAAACTCATCGCGAATAGCGATCAAGCCTGGCATCTCGGTTTCGGCAATCGCAATTTCTTTACGGCCAAAGTCTGCCAAAGAAATATCAGCAATTGCGCAACGCGTTGCGACAAAGTCTTGTAAGTTGAAATCAGAAACGGTATTCATGAATGCTCCAGCTAAATACGATTCAATGCTGGAGTGGGTACTCGCTAGCCATTGAATCATGGGTTAGCGAGCGCAGTTGCAATTAGCAAATTGGGGTGTGCCCAAAATTTACTCCCCTCAAGCCTGAGGCAATACTGGTTCTCAGCATTCCTTGCAGCGCTCCTTGAAGGTATGGCGAAATTGTAATCAATTTCGCCATCTTTGGCTTCAATACTAGTTATTTACTACTTATAGCCCTGCTGCAGCACGTAATGCAGGTGCTTTATCGCATTGCTCCCAGCTAAATTCTGGCTCTTCACGACCAAAGTGACCATACGCTGCTGTTTTGCGATATATCGGACGCAAGAGGTTCAGCATCTTGACGATGCCTTTTGGACGTAAGTCAAAGTGCTCAGAAACGAGTTGTGCAATTTTCTCATCAGAGATCTTGCCAGTGCCAAAGGTGCTCACCATCACTGAAGTGGGTTTAGCAACACCAATCGCATACGAAATCTGAATTAAGCACTTACTTGCCAAACCTGCGGCCACCACATTCTTTGCAACATAACGACCAGCATAGGCAGCTGAGCGGTCCACTTTAGATGGATCCTTCCCGGAGAAGGCGCCACCACCGTGGGGAGCTGCACCGCCGTAGGTATCTACAATAATCTTGCGGCCTGTTAAACCGCAATCGCCTTGCGGCCCACCAATCACAAAGCGGCCTGTTGGGTTCACTAAGAAATTAATGGCGCCTTTAATTAAATGCTTTGGCAGTACGGGTTTGATGATTTCTTCGATGACAGCTTCGCGCAATTTCTCAAGGGAGATATCTTCATCATGCTGAGTAGATAAAACGACGGTGTCGATTGAATCAGGCTTCCCATCAACGTAACGCAAGGTCACTTGTGACTTTGCATCAGGACGCAACCAGTTCAAACGGCCATCGCGACGCAGTTGAGACTGACGCTCTACCAAACGGTGAGACAAATGAATGGGTAGCGGCATGAGTTCTGCAGTTTCATCACAGGCGTAACCAAACATCAAACCCTGGTCGCCAGCACCTTGATCTAGACCGTCGTCGTGCGCCTTATCAACACCTTGAGCAATATCAGGACTTTGTTTGTCATAGGCAACCAACACAGCACAGCCCTTGTAGTCGATACCGTAATCAGTGTTGTCGTAACCAATTTCACGCAAGGTATTACGGGCTACTTGAATGTAATCCACGTTTGCGTTGGTTGTAATTTCACCAGCCAAAACCACTAAACCAGTGTTACAGAGAGTTTCAGCCGCAACCCGTGCAGTCGAATCTTGCGCCAAGATGGCATCTAAGATCGAATCAGAAATTTGGTCCGCTACTTTATCGGGGTGACCTTCAGAAACCGATTCTGAGGTAAAGAAGTAATCATTTGCCATTGCTGCATTCCTTTAAAAATTAACACTATCAATTGGACAACTCGACGTGCCAGGAACCACAACGGCGACGCTTTAGCAGAATTTTTGAATCGCTCTGCAAGTTGTCTTAACTCAGCGATAAATCAATTCTATCTGAAAAACGCCAAATCTTGCAATACGCTCAGTAAATTTGGCCATATCGCCAGCATTGAATATCATTGCTAAGTGCGTAAATTTCTTCTTCTAACAACACTCAATGCGATTGCAGCGCTTCCTTTGGCATTAGTACAGCTGATTGGGTCCTTTTTAGGACTATTAGCTTTTTTGGGCTCAAAACCATATCGCGAACTTTTTAAGCCTCAATATGAGGCTGTCATTTCAAAATACAAACTGCCAAATCATTTATGGGCTGCCGTTCGCGCATCTGGAATGCTGTTTTCAGATAGCCTGTGGATCTGGCGTAATCCGCAAAAAGCCCTCAAATTAGCGGAAGTACAAAACTGGGACTTAGTCGAAGAAGCCATTAACGAAGGGCACGGCTTAGTCATGCTCACACCCCATCTGGGCGGCTTTGAAATCATTCCTCGTGTGCTGGCACAACATTTCCCGGCCACCATCCTATATCGACCTTCTCGCCAAACATGGCTCAATGAGGTGGTTGAAGAGGGGCGCGCCTATCCCAATATGCACTTTGTACCCACCAACCTCAATGGCGTCCGGCAGATGACGCGGGCACTGACTCGCGGTGAAGCCATCGGTATTCTGCCCGATCAGGTACCTACTGGCGGGGAAGGTGTTTGGGTACCCTTCTTTGGGCGCCCCGCTTATACAACGCCACTGCCAGCCCGTTTAGCGAGCCGGAATAACACGCCCGTGGTGATGTTTACTGCAAAACGCAAAGGTCTAGGTAAGGGCTGGCTGATGCAGGCAACCAGACTTACACCACTCTCCGATGATCCAACAGTCGCAGCCGCAGAACTGAATGTCGCTATCGAAAACGCAATCCTAAAGGCTCCAGAACAATTTATCTGGGCGTACAACCGCTACAAGCACCCAGCTGGCGCTGAATTACCGCCAAGTAATGAATTGGTAAATTTATAATTAATCGAAAATGACTTGGCTTCAAAACCTGTTTAATTTTCTAGCGCTCAAACTGCTGCGCTTATTTGCATTCTTACCTTACAGCCTAACAATTTATATTGGTTATGGCTTAGGTTGGTTGGCTGCCCACATACCAAATGAACGCGCTCGGGTAGTCAAAACCAACCTGCGGCTGTGTTTTCCCAATTTGAGTGAAAAAGAAATTGACGCTTTAGCACTAGAACACTGGAAATTATTTGGGCGCAGTGTCATTGAACGCAGTCGCATTTGGCTCGGTAGTGGCAGGCAAATCACTGACATTGTCACCATTCGGTCGGCCATCACCCTTGGAGATCGTAAGCCTCGCCTACTCATCAATCCACACTTTGTGGGATTAGAGGGAGGCTTCATGGCTCTGTCAGTATTAGCCGCTGAACATGACTGGCCCAGAGGGGCAGGCCTATATCAAAACATGAAAAATCCATTCTTTAATCAAAAGATGATCGAGTGGCGCAATCGTTTTGGTGGCAAGTCTATTGAAAGACAAAGTCGTCTACGTGATTTGATTCGCGAGATTCAGACGGGTAATTTTATTTTTATTGCCCCTGATATTGATCTTGGTCCTCGTGACTCAGTCTTTGTCCCATTCTTTGGCATTCAAACCAATACGATCACTTCAGTCTCCCGTTTGGCAAAATTAAGTGGTGCGGAAGTATGTCTCATGACTACCACCCTCAATCCAGACCGTAAGGGCTATACCTGCAACATTAGCGAACCGTTACCCAATTTTCCTAGTGATGATGTAGAGCAAGATACGGCTCGACTCAATCGCTATATCGAGGATCTTGTTCGCGAAAGACCGGCAGAGTACTATTGGGTACATAAGCGCTTTAAGCATCGCCCCGCAGGCGAACCCAGTCTTTATAACTAAATGGAATTCCTTTGAGCAATACAGCACGCAAACTTCGCTTTACTAAAATGCATGGCGCGGGCAATGACTTTATTGTGCTCAATGGCATTGACCAAGATTTAAGCAGCATTACTACAGAACAATGGAAGCAATTAGCGCACCGTCAATTTGGCATTGGTGCCGATCAAATTCTCTTGGTAGAAAAAGCCACTCGCCCAGATGCTGATTTTCGTTATCGTATTTTCAATGCAGATGGTGGCGAGGTAGAGCAATGTGGCAATGGGTCACGCTGCTTTGTACGCTATGTACAAGACCACGGGCTATCCAACAAAAATCCTTTGCGCGTTGAGGTAGCTCATACCATCCTCACACTGCTGTCCCATGAAGATGGGCAAGTAGAGGTGAATATGGGTGCACCTATTTTTGAACCTAGTCGTATTCCATTTAACCCGGCAGGTTTACCAAGCAAGCAAGACTTTCATGAAACTGTTTATGCCTTAGCTGTTAGTAATAATCCAGGTCATCATGATGACTGGATTAGCGTAGTGTCTATGGGCAACCCTCATGCAGTGCAAGTCGTAGTCGATGTTGAAAGCGCGCCTGTGCTTACAGAAGGTCCGTTGATTGAGAGTCATCCCGCTTTCCCAAACCGTGTCAATGCCGGCTACATGCAGGTTATGAATCGCCATGAAATTAAATTACGTGTATTTGAGCGTGGGGCTGGCGAGACCTTGGCTTGCGGTACTGGTGCATGCGCGGCAGTCGTAGCAGGGATTCGTCGGGGTATGCTCGATTCACCCGCACTAGTTCACACCCGTGGTGGCGATTTAACAATTGGATGGGGCGGCATTCACAATAATGTTTGCGAGCCAGTCATCATGACTGGGCCCGCCATCACGGTCTTTGAAGGTGAGACTGATTTTCCTGCTTAAGTTCTTAGGCAGGAAACTTAAATACCATATTTTTCGCGGTAGGCTTTCACAGCCGGCAAATAGGCACCGAGCTGACTATCGCTTGAAGCAGTTAAGAAAGCCATCAAATCAGCTAAATTAGCAATCGCAATCACCGGCAAACCAAATTCTTGCTCCACCGCTTGAACTGCAGACTTGTCTCCAATCTCAGTGGCTGTTCCAGACTTTTCCATGCGATCCAAGGCAATGAGTACCGCAGCAGGCTCAGCCCCAGCAGCACGAATCAATTGCACCGACTCCCTTACCGAGGTACCGGCCGAGATCACATCGTCAATGATGACCACCTTGCCTTGAACGGGAGCGCCCACCAAGGTGCCGCCCTCACCATGATCCTTGGCTTCTTTACGGTTATACGCATATGGCACATTTCGACCAGCCTGCGCTAAAGCAATCGCGGTAGCGGCCGCTAAGGTAATCCCTTTATATGCAGGGCCATAGAGCATGTCATATTGAATGTTCGATTCTTGGAGGGCACGAGCGTAATACTGCCCCAGCGCGTTTAAGCGTACGCCGTCATTAAATTCGCCAGCATTAAAGAAATAAGGGGTCAGTCTGCCCGCTTTGGTTTTAAACTCCCCAAACGACAATACTTTTGCCTCTAAGGCGAAACGAATAAAGTTAACTTGATTTGAATTTTCTGAGCTCATAGGCCTACATGTTACGCATCATTTCCGCCAACCTCAACGGTATTCGTTCTGCAGTCAAAAAAGGCTTCCTGCCATGGATGACAAAACAGCAGGCCGACTTTGTCTGCCTACAGGAACTGAAAGCCCAGCGCGATGATCTGGACGATGCCATACTCAACCCAGATGGGATGCATGGCTTTTTCCATCATGCAGAAAAGAAGGGTTACAGTGGCTGCGGCATTTATACCCCCCATCAACCAGATGAAGTACTTTATGGTTTTGGTAATGAGGAGTTTGATGCTGAGGGCCGTTATGTTGAGGCTCGCTTCAAAGGCTTATCAATTCTTTCGGTATATATGCCCTCCGGCTCCAGCTCCCCAGAGAGACAGGAGGCTAAATTTCGCTACCTTGACGCCTTTCTGCCGCACCTCATCAAGCTTAAAAAGTCTGGTAGAGAAATCGTACTGTGTGGTGATGTGAATATTGCTCACAATGAAATAGATCTAAAGAACTGGAAAGGCAATCTCAAGAATTCTGGCTTTTTGCCAGAGGAGCGCGCTTGGCTGAGCAAGCTGTTTGATCAAGTCGGATACGTTGATGTCTATCGTCAAATTGAACCAGAAGCGACTGAAGCTTGTTACACCTGGTGGAGCAATCGGGGGCAAGCTTATGCCAAAAATGTGGGTTGGCGTATTGACTATCACCTCGCCACACCCGATATTGCAGCGACCGCACAATCGACTTCTATATACAAAGATGAGCGCTTCTCAGATCACGCGCCCTTGATTGTGGATTACGACTGGTCTATTTAAGTACGCTCAGATTCTGCCGTATGATTCCACGGGGCAATCTTGAGTAGCAACAGCATTCCCGGTAGCGCCAGAGCAAAACATAAGATGAAGAAATTAAACCAGCCCAAAGCTTCAACGATATAGCCGGTCATAGCATTAATAAAAGTACGTGGCACTGCAGCCAAGCTGGTAAACAAAGCAAATTGCGTTGCCGTATAGCGAGGGTCAGTAGTTTGGGCAATGTATGCAGTAAAAGCGGCCGTCCCCAGACCAACAGCAAAAGCTTCAAAGCCAATCACCCAAGCCAAGATCCATGGGCTTAGACCAACTTTGGCCAAAATAGCAAAGCCCAAAATAGCAATGGCCTGCAAGACGCCAAAAATCCATAGGCCGCGCGCAATGGTCATCCTCTGCAGCCAATAGGCGCCTAATAAGCCGCCGCCTAAGCTAGCCCAAAGACCGGCGTTCTTTGCTACCAAACCAATCTGTGTACGAGTAAAACCCAGGTCCATATAAAACGGCGTAGCCAAAGCGGTTGCCATGGAGTCGCCCAACTTATATAAAAAAATAAACGCCAGAATCGTGAATGCGTAACGCCAACCGCGTCGTGTAATGAATTCTTTAAAAGGCTCGATAACTGCAGCACGCAAAGTTTGAGGCGGCTTCCCGCGTAAAGTAGGCTCAGGCAACATCAGGGTTGTCAGAACGCCAATAGAAATAAATCCACCCGTAATTAAGAACACTGTGGACCAAGGCATAAAATCTGACAAGATCAAAGATAAAGAGCCGGGCACCAAAGTAGACAGCTTATAAGCATTTACAAATACGGCAGTGCCAGAACCTAACTGCGCATCAGTAAGCCATTCGCGTCGATAAGCATCGACCACAATATCCTGACTAGCAGAAAAGAATGCAACGACTGCTGCCAAGCCAACTACGATCCAAATCTCTGTTACGGGATTAAAAAATCCCATCGCCATTACCGCAGCCATGGTGATTATTTGTGTCACTAACATCCACCCCCGTCGTCTTCCTAAAAAAGGAAATGGATAGCGATCGAGAAATGGTGACCACAGAAATTTCCAGGTGTAGGGAAAACCCACTAAGGCAAATAGGCCAATTGCCTTCAAATCAACGCCGCCTGATTTAAGCCAGGCAGCTAGTAGGTTGTATAGGATGAATAAGGGTAGGCCACTAGTAAAGCCCAAAAAAGCACAGGCGATAAAGGCTTTGGTATTGCTAGGGCCTTTAAGTGAGGCAGAAGGTGTACTCAAGCGCGACGTATGCGAAACAGAGCCAAACTACCAAACAAATTGGGCATTAATGTAACTACCCGACCCTCATGCAAGATGCATTGATCAATGATTTTCAGACCAAGATTGGATGCCAGATTTTCAAAATCAGCCACCGTGAGTACGCGCACATTAGGCGTGTTGTACCACTGATATGGCAGGCTTTTGGATACAGGCATATGACCCAGTCCAACGGCTAAACGATGTGACCAGTGGCCAAAATTTGGAAAAGAAATAATAGATTCTTTACCAACACGCACCACTTCGCGCAAAATCTTTTCTGTTTGATGAATGGTTTGTAAGGTCTGAGATAAAACTACGGTGTCAAAACTAGCATCTCCAAAAAGAGCGAGTCCACCCTCTAAATTTTGCTGAATGACATTGAGCCCCTTTTGTACACAAGCAAGTACGCGAGCATCATCAATTTCAACACCATAGGCTTGCACCGTTTTTTGTGTTTGAAGATATTCCAAAAAACTACCATCACCACAACCTAGATCTAAAACCTGGCTGTTGGGTGATATCCAATTAGCAATGGCAGAAAAATCAGCGCGCTTCATGAATGAACCTCATGCATTTTTTCAAAATACGCACGAATCAGATTATGGTAGCGCGGGTCATTCAACAAAAAGGCATCGTGGCCATGTGGCGCGTCAATCTCCGCATAACTGACCTGACTCTTATTGCTTAATAAGGATTGCACGATTTCGCGACTGCGATTTGGCGGGAAGCGCCAATCTGTTGAAAAACTTACCACCAAGAATTTCGCCTGAATATCTGCTAAGGCACGATCTAGACTACCACCATAACGTCGCGATGGATCAAAATAGTCCAATGCGCGTGTAATCAATAGATAGGTGTTGGCATCAAAATAATTGGAGAACTTATCACCCTGATGGCGTAAATAACTCTCGACCTCAAACTCAACATCAAAACTAAAGCGGTAGTCATTTGATTCACCATGAGGGCGCTGTAACTCGCGCCCAAACTTTTCAGCCATATCGTCATCTGACAAATAAGTAATATGGCCAACCATACGCGCGAGTCTTAAGCCACGCTTGGGTACTACTCCGTACTCGTAATAGTTCCCGCCATGGAAGTCTGGATCAGAGAGAATGGCATTGCGAGCGACTTCGTTGAAAGCAATGTTTTGTGCGCTGAGTTTTGGTGTGGAGGCAATCACTACGCAATGATCTAAACGCTTAGGGTATTGAATCGCCCAAGCCATCGCTTGCATGCCACCCAAGCTACCACCCATTACTGCCGCAAACTTACGAATACCTAATTTATCAGCCAAGCGCGCCTGGGTATTTACCCAATCCTCAACAGTAATGACTGGAAAGTTGGCACCATATGGTTTGCCATCTTCAGGATTAATACTCATTGGCCCAGTTGAGCCAAAGCAGGAGCCTAAATTATTAACGCCGATGACATAAAAATAATTGGTATCGACTGGCTTACCAGGTCCAATCATATTGTCCCACCAGCCAATGTCATTTGCATTATCGGGGCTTGGTCCCGCTACATGATGGGATGCATTGAGGGCATGGCAAATTAATACGGCATTGCTTTTATCAGCATTTAACTTGCCGTACGTTTCAATCACTAAGTCATAAGCAGGCAGAATGGCGCCACTTTGCAAAGGCAAGGGCTCGGCAAAATGGATGGTGTTTCTAGAGAGGTTTAGCTCGCTCATTCGGAGAGAAGAATGCGAAGACTAATGTCAGAAGCTTCAGTTGGTAGTTTTTTAAAACCGCTACGCGCAAAGCGATGCCAACGTCCCAAGACAAAACTCATCAACATGGCAGCCCGAATACCCACCTCATCTTGACTCACGTGTGACCATGCACCACCTTGAGTCTGGGCAATTCTTAATGCTTGCTTCAGTGATGCCTCGACACGATCTAGAACCTGAGTGATGCGCTCTTGTAAACGATCATCCTCCTGCAGCAAAGCATCGCCCAAGAGCACGCGAGTCATGCCGGGGTTTTTTTCCGCAAAGAATAAAAGCATTTGCAACATGCCGCGCGCTTGGGCAAGACCGGATTCTTCTTTTTGATTAATCTGATTAATTAAGCCAAATACAGTCTGCTCAATAAAGGCAATGAGCCCCTCGAACATTTGCGCTTTACTAGCAAAGTGACGATACAGAGCCGCTTCCGATACTTGTATTTTGGCTGCCAAGGCAGCCGTTGTGACCCGCTCACCTTTTGGATTTTGCAACATCTCCGCAAGCACTTGCAAGATTTGCAAACGGCGCTCGCCTGGGCGTGGGCGCTTACGTGTCTTACCGGCGTCAGCAACGCTGTTGTCAACTTCTGCTGCCGGCTCGAGGGAATCACGCATAGTCATATCGCTTATTGATTGATTACCTGGAACGGATCATGGTGCCGAAAGCTTGCTCAGTCAAAATTTCCAATAACAAAGAGTGCTCAATTCGGCCGTCAATAATATGCACTGAATTGACGCCGCTCTTTGCTGCATCTAATGCTGAAGAAATCTTAGGCAACATGCCACCAGAAATAGTGCCATCCGCAAATAGGGCATCAATTTCACGCGCAGTCAAATCGGTAATCAAAGTGCCATTTTTATCCAACACGCCGGGAATATTGGTCATCATGACTAATTTTTCAGCATGCAAAATTTCAGCCATCTTGCCAGCAACCAAATCGGCATTGATGTTATAGGCTTGACCCTCGTCGCTAAAGCCAATGGGTGATATCACTGGAATAAAGGCATCATCTTGCAATGCTTTTACTACTGCTGGATTAATAGCTTCAATCTCACCCACATACCCAATATCAATTGTCTCTCCAGGATTTTTTTCATCTGGAATTAACATTTTTCGCGCATGAATTAAGCCGCCATCCTTACCGGTCAAGCCCACAGCCTGACCGCCAAAGTGGTTGATCAACATCACAATATCTTGCTGCACTTCACCACCGAGAACCCATTCAACTACTTCCATGGTTTCGTCATCAGTGATGCGCATACCTTGAATAAAGTTACCGGTCTTACCGATCTTTTTGAGGGCTTCATCAATTTGTGGGCCGCCGCCATGAACCACCACTGGATTCATACCAACTAGCTTGAGCAAAATGACATCGCGCGCAAAACTTTCTTTGAGACGCTCTTCGACCATGGCGTTCCCGCCGTACTTGATCACAATAGTTTTGCCGTGGTACTGCCGAATATAAGGCAGAGCCTCAGCTAAGATCTCCGCCTTTAATAAAGGCGAGATATCTGCGAGAGAAGGTGATTGATTAGACATTTTTAAGATTAATCGCCAAACAGCTTTTGGCGTAATTCACGACGCTCTTGAGCCTCAAGAGATAAATTAGCAGTTGGCCTGGCAATCAAACGATTCAAGCCAATTGGCTCACCGGTTTCTTCGCACCAACCATAGTCGCCTGATTCAATGCGCGCTAAAGCTTGCTCTACTTTTTTGAGCAACTTGCGCTCACGATCACGCGTGCGCAATTCAAGCGCGTGCTCTTCTTCAATCGTTGCGCGATCGGCTGGATCGGGAACCAAAATATTTTCACGAAGGTGCTCTGTTGTTTCAGAGGCATTCTTCAAGATGTCATCTTTCAGGGTATTAAGCTTCTGACGGAAAAAATCCAACTGAGCAGCATTCATATAGTCCTTCTCGGACATTTTGAGCAATTCAGCTTCAGTGAGAGGCGCACCCTTTGGAGCTTTGCTAGCTGTCTTAGTAGCCGCAGTGGATTTTGTTGCTGTTTTAACCATCATTCATTCTTTCAGTGGATTTGAAGCATTATTGCCTCATTCTGCCAAAGTTTTAAGACCTTTTACCAATATTGACCGTGGCGGCGGATTGTACTCGCAATTTAACTAGGCCAAACAACCCTCAAGCCCCGCCAGTAGGGTATCTTTGGGTAGGTCGATGCCGATAAACACCATCCGGGTTTGCTTGTGCTCAGCACCCCAAGGACCGGCCAAATCGCTGCCCATCATCTGATGAACGCCCTGGAACACGACTTTTCGGTTACTTCCCTTAACGTAAAGCACCCCTTTGTAGCGCAGCATCTTCTCGCCAAAGATCTCCAAAATGCCTCCCAGGAAGTCTTCCAATTTTTTATGATCAAAGGGTTTATCACTACGAAAAACGAAGGATTGGATACGATCAGTATGGCCTGCATGGCCATGATGGTCGTGGGAGTGGTCGTGCCCACAATGACTGTGGTCATGGTGATCATGGCCATGGTCGTGCCCGCAATTGCTGTGATCTTGATCCTCGGCCTCCAAAAAATGGGGGTCAATATCCAGTTTGGTATTGAGATTAAAGCCTTTTAGATCCAATACCGCATCTAAGGGCACAACCCCTTTAGAAATCCCAGCTATTGGGGCTCTCGGATTCATATGCATTAAACGGTTACGCAATGCATCCACCTCAGTAGGGCTGACTAAATCCGTTTTGGTGATAAATATTTGATCGGCAAAGCCCACTTGGCGCTGCGCTTCTTCATGTTCAGTTAATTGTTGTTGTCCATGCCTGGCATCTACCAATGTGACCACAGCATCCAATACATAGTGGTCGGCAACGTCATCATCCATAAAGAAGGTTTGCGCAACTGGCCCTGGATTAGCTACACCCGTGGTTTCAATGACCACGCGCTCAAAGCTAATTTTTTTCTCTTTACGCTGTTCCCATAAGGCATTTAAGGCCTCCACTAAGTCGCCACGGATGGTGCAGCAGATGCAACCATTGCTCATCTGCACAATATTTTCTTGGTTGTCCTGGACCAAAATATCGTTATCAATATTTTCCTCGCCAAACTCATTCTCAATCACGGCAATTTTCTTGCCATGTTGCTCAGTCAGAATGTGCTTTAGCAAAGTGGTCTTACCGCTACCCAGAAAGCCAGTCAGAATCGTTACAGGAATTAAAGCCATTAAAAATCCAATCTAAATCGAGTGTGTCGCGTTCTCAAACCGAGAAACCCCCTATATTACCGAGTTCCTCAGCCTTTGCCAGCCTTTGCTCTAGGATGGGCTTTGTCATACGCCTGCGCCAAATGCTGAAAATCCAAAGAAGTGTAGATCTGGGTGCTGGCAATGCTGGCATGACCCAACATCTCCTGAACCGCTCGTAAATCCTGTGAAGACTGCAAAACATGGCTGGCAAAGCTATGCCGCATCATATGCGGATGAACATGGGTTGGCAGACCGGCCCTAATAGCCAAGGAGCGTAGACGCGCTTGTACCGTACGGGGCGATAAACGCGCGCCCGTAGCAGAAAGAAAGAGGCCCGCAGAAATCATTTGTCTATCGAGTGTGTCCCTGTGCTCTCGCCATTTAGATAATGACGCCATTGCTGGCGCACCAACAGGGACAGAACGTCGCTTGCCTCCCTTACCTAGTACCGTCACCTCGCCCGCATCCCAATCCAACCAACCAGCCGACTCATGCTGACGATCCTTGCTTTGCATGACATCAATTCCGAGCAACTCGGAAAGGCGTAAACCAGAGGAATACAGCAAATCGATGATGGCGGCATCCCGAATCGACTCGAAATCATCCCTCTCTTGTGCTTCGCGTACAGCTTGATTTACCAAAGATAGGGCCTGTTCTACAGACAGGGCTTTTGGCAGCGACTTCAAACGCTTGGGTGCCTTGACATCATCAACTGGGTTGGCGAACAACTTATCGGCAGCATTGGCCACACCTGGACTCCGTCTGGCATCCCGCTCGGTTAACCAGTCATACCAACCACGCCAAGCTGATAGACCCCGGGCAATGCTTCTAGGGGATTTACCTTTGGCATGCATTCTGCCAGCCCAACGACGAATATGCGCATTGCTGACACACAATAGATCAGTCGTATCTTCGGCTGCAAAAAGCTGCAGTGCCCCCAAATCCATTTGATAGGCCTTAAGGGTGTGTGCGGACAACTGACGCAACACATGTAAGTCATGCAAGTATTCCTGCATGAGTGGATGCAGTTCAGTCAGTCGGGGATTCATATGCTTGGATACGATCCAAAGCTGCTGCCGTTAATTCAGCGATCTGACGCAGGTAAAAGGCACCCATATCAGCCGTGAAACGCGTGGCATCCGAACTAGCAAGCAGTAACACCGCCGGAGATTGAGGTGTAGCAGCGGCCTTACCTAGGGGTAAGCCGATAGCGACCATGCTTTGCCAATTTGGATCAATCATTGTTTGGGTTGCCAATAAATCCACACTCGCTGCCGCCAATTCTTTAGCAGACCCACATAAGGGAGTATCAACCCAAGGACCAAATGCAGCGTTTGGTGAGAGTAGTTGTGCAGACTCGACTTCAAACACATCAGCCAAACCAGAGGTAATTGCGTCCTCTACATCGGCCTTGTTATTTGCTTTCATTAAACGTAATAACCATGCTACTAAGCTTTGTTGGGTTTTATCGTTACGACTACCAAAGTGCAACATCTCACTTAAACGACGATTGAGCTCTTGATTCTGCGTGCGCAAGACTGTCATTTGTCGCTCTTGCAAAGAGATAGCTCGATCTTCATGCGGATGTTTAATACGAATTTCATTGAACAACTCTGCATAACGCTCAAAGAAACCTGGGGTGGAGCGCAACCACTCCGCTACCAATTCTTCTTGCTCAGCTTGCTTTGGATCAATCGCGCTCATCGTCTCTTTCTTTTTACAAATTGGTTTTAACTTAATTTCTTACGCAGCAACTCATTGACTTGACCTGGATTGGCTTTGCCCTGAGAGGCCTTCATGATTTGCCCGACCAAAGCATTAAATGCCTTCTCTTTTCCAGAACGGAATTCTTCAACTGATTTCTGATTGGCTACCAGTACCTGATCAATCATTGCCTCCAATGCACCACTATCGCTAATTTGCTTCAAGCCCTTCGCCTCGATAATCTCATCAACTGAACTCAGTGGTTTACCAGCTACGACATCTTCCCAGAGAATGGCAAAAATATCTTTCGCAATCTTGTTCGATATCGTGCCATCAGCAATGCGAGCAAGTATCGGTGCGAGATGTTCTGCCTTGAGGGGCGCATCTGCAGTGGCCATCCCTGCACGATTTAAAGCGGAAGCAAATTCACCTGTAATTAAATTAGCGGCAGCCTTCGCAAGAGACTTATCCACCAAAGTTAATAGAGTCTCAAATAATTTTGCGGTATCGCGATCCTGTGTCAGTAACTGTGCATCGTAGGCGCTCAGGCCAAAATCTCTTTGCCATCGTTCACGCAGTTGCGCAGGCAATGCCGGCATTTGGCTACGCACATCAGCAATCCAAGCCTGATCAATGACTACTGGCAATAAATCAGGGTCCGGGAAGTAGCGATAGTCATTCGCATCTTCTTTGCTACGCATGCTACGCGTTTCCTGTTTATCCGGATCGTATAAGCGCGTCTCCTGAACAACGGTGCCCCCATCTTCTATTAACTCAATTTGGCGGCGCACTTCATATTGAATGGCCTCTTCCAAAAAGCGGAATGAATTAAGGTTTTTAATTTCGCAGCGCGTACCAAATTCAACTTGTCCTTTAGGGCGCACTGAGACATTGGCATCGCAACGGAAAGAGCCTTCTTGCATATTCCCATCACATACCCCCAACCAAACAACTAAACCATGCAGCGCTTTTGCATAAGCCACTGCTTCTACTGCGCTACGCATGACTGGTTCAGTCACAATTTCAAGTAGCGGTGTACCAGCGCGATTGAGATCAATGCCACTAGAAGCTTCACCATGCGGACCAGTGAAACCTTCTTCATGAACAGATTTGCCCGCATCTTCTTCCATATGCGCTCGGGTGAGCTCAACAACCTTCACCTCATCGCCTACCAAAATTTCTAATTGGCCACCAACTACTACCGGAATTTCAAATTGACTAATTTGATAACCCTTTGGCAGGTCAGGATAGAAATAGTTCTTGCGCGCAAAAATGCTGGCTGGCGAGATCTTTGCACCTACCGCCAAACCAAAACGAATGGCGTGCTCTACCGCTTGGCGATTGAGTACAGGCAATACGCCAGGCAAGGCTAAATCAACAGCACATGCCTGTGTGTTGGGCTGAGCCCCAAAGCGCGTGCTTGCGCCACTAAAAATTTTTGATTGCGTTTGTAACTGCGCGTGAGTTTCTAAACCAATAACCACTTCCCATTGCATCATGCCACCTCGCTTGCTTGCCGCAAATGCCAATCGCTGGCCTGCTGATACTGATGCGCCACCTGCAATAAGCGCGCCTCAGAAAAATAATTCCCAATGAGTTGCATGCCGATGGGTAAGTCATTTGCATTAAAGCCGCAAGGCACACTCATTGCTGGTAGTCCAGCCAGATTCGTGGAAAGCGTATAAATATCTTCTAAATACATTTGTACTGGATCTTTGGACTTTTCACCCAAACGCCAAGCCACATCAGGAGCCACTGGTCCCAAAATGACATCGCATTGATTAAATGCCGCCTGAAAATCTGCCGCAATAATGCGACGAATCTTTTGTGCCTGGAGATAATAGGCATCATAGTAACCATGGCACAGTACATAAGTGCCAATCAAAATACGGCGTCTGACTTCAGCACCAAAACCTTCCGTCCGAGACTTTTGGTACATATCCCCAAGGTCTTTATATTCATTTGCGCGATGTCCATAACGTACACCATCGAAACGACTCAAATTGCTTGATGCCTCGGCGGGTGCCAAGACGTAATAGACTGGAATGGATAATTTGGTTTTAGGCAGACTCACCTCAACTAGTGTTGCCCCCAAATCTGCCAAAGCTTTCGCTGCAGCATTTACTGCATTTGCAACATCCTGCGCCAATCCTTCTGCAAAAAACTCTTTTGGCAGCCCCACTCGTAAGCCTTCTAAAGGTTTTGCGGAATTGGTGCTGCTATCTTGCCAGGGCTTATTGAGGAAACGACTGTAGTCCTCGCCCGAATCAGCCAAGGAGGTTGAGTCGCGCGGGTCATGAGAAGACATTGCCGTTAACAATAAAGCGCAATCCTCCGCCGTTTTACCCATAGGGCCAGCCTGATCTAAGGAAGAGGCATAGGCGATCATGCCGTAACGGGATACGCGCCCATAACTAGGCTTGATGCCAGTAATGCCACAAAAGGCCGATGGCTGACGAATGGATCCGCCGGTGTCGCTACCTGTAGCAATAGGGGCCAATCCGGCAGCTACGGCAGCAGCCGAACCACCGGAGGAGCCACCAGAGACATATTGACCATTCCAGGGATTTAAGACTGGTCCAAAGGCTGAATTTTCGTTAGAAGAGCCCATTGCGAACTCATCCATATTGGTCTTGCCAAGACAGACCATTCCTGCACCATGTGGATTTTTTTCACTTGGCATTCCGAGGTTTGCCACCACGGTGGCATCAAAAGGGCTTTGGTAGTTTTCTAGAATTTTGGAGGCTGCGGTCGACTTCCAGCCCCTAGTGACGAACACATCTTTGTGCGCCACCGGAATTCCGGTTAAACGCGTACCTTTACCGGCAGCTATTAATGTATCTGCTTTATTTGCTTGCTCTAAAGATAAGTGAGCATTCACATCAAGATATGCATTCCAACGTTTTTCAGCCTCAATACGACTCAAAAAGTATTGGGTCAACTCCATACTGGAGACCTCTTTTGCGGCCAACGCTTTGGCCATTAGGGCGATGGGGGTTTGGTGCCAACTCATTCAATCACCCTTGGAACTAAGAAATAACCATCCTGCTGGGCAGGGGCAGATTGCATGTTTTCAATGCGATGATCGGACTCGCTGACCTGATCGACCCGTAAAGGCTGAGCCAGCTCTCGCAGGAAAAGAATGGGGTGAGCCAAGGGCTCCAGACCAGAGGTATCGACTGCCTGCATTTCTTCCACCAGGGAGAAAACCGCCTGCAATTGAGGCAAAACTGCCTCGGCTTCTGCCTGATTTAACTCAAGCCTAGATAGGTGCGCAATGCGCTGGACATCATCAAGTTTCATAGGTCTCTGGAGTATCATTCCTATATATATTTATTAACACTTACTATTTTCCCACTACATCATGTTTGGTTTTTTCCGCAGCTACTTTTCTAATGACCTAGCCATCGACCTAGGAACCGCCAACACCTTAATTTACATGCGTGAGCGGGGTATTGTGCTTGATGAACCCTCGGTTGTGGCAATTCGCACAGAAGGTGGTCCAAGTGGCAAAAAGACCATTTTGGCCGTCGGCAAAGAAGCAAAAGCGATGTTAGGACGCGTTCCGGGCAATATTGAGGCCATTCGCCCCATGAAAGACGGGGTTATTGCTGATTTCACCATCACTGAGCAAATGCTCAAGCAATTTATCAAGATGGTTCATGAAAGCAAGCTTCTCAAGCCTAGCCCGCGCATCATCATCTGCGTTCCTTGCGGCTCAACTCAAGTTGAGCGTCGCGCAATTCGTGAATCTGCACTCGGTGCGGGCGCTTCACAAGTATTTCTGATTGAAGAGCCAATGGCTGCAGCAATCGGTGCAGGCCTGCCTGTATCTGAGGCGGCTGGCTCAATGGTGATTGATATTGGTGGTGGTACCACTGAAGTTGGCGTGATGTCATTGGGTGGCATGGTCTACAAAGGATCTGTGCGTGTTGGCGGTGATAAGTTTGACGAAGCGATTACCAATTACATTCGTCGTAACTACGGGATGTTGATTGGCGAGCAAACTGCTGAATTGATTAAGAAAACAATTGGCTCTGCATTCCCTGGCGCTGAAGTGCGCGAGATGGAAGTAAAGGGTCGCAATCTTTCAGAAGGTATTCCACGTAGCTTCACTGTCACTAGCAACGAAGTGTTGGAAGCTTTGACTGATCCACTCAATCAAATCGTCACTGCAGTCAAAGCTGCGCTCGAACAAATTCCTCCTGAGTTGGCATCTGACATTGCTGAGCGCGGCATGATGCTTACTGGTGGTGGCGCCTTATTGCGTGACCTAGACCGCTTACTCATGGAAGAAACTGGACTCCCGATTCATATTGCTGAAGACCCGCTCACTTGCGTTGCTCGTGGCTGCGGTATTGCTTTAGAGCGTATGGACAAATTGGGTGGAGTGTTCTCGCAAGAGTAAGCGATAACGTCGGCCAGGACATTGCGACATAGCGCCCCTCCACTTTTCAGACAGGGCATTCCCGCCTTAGTAAAACTGATTGTCTGTCTGTCGATCAGCATTGCATTAATGCTGATCGATTTTCGCTTTAAAGCCCTCGATCCGATTCGCAACAATGTGAATTGGGTATTGCGTCCACTTGAATACATCATGATGGCGCCCCGGAACTTGATTGAAGCTAGCTCAGACTATTTCACTACTCGCGGAACTTTAGATCAAGAGAATCGAGAAATGAAAGCACGTCAAGCGGAGCTCTCCCTGCTTGCCACTCAATCCGAATACCTCCAAGTAGAGAATCAGAATTTACGTCAGCTCATGGACTTACAAAAACAGGTTTCTTTCAAAACCTTGCCTGTTGAAATTTTGTTTAACCCACCAAATCCAATCTCACAACGCGTTGTAATTAATCGTGGCACCGATGATGGACTCAAACTTGGTAATCCGATTGCGAATGATGATGGCATTCTTGGTCAGGTGGTGCGCATCTACGATCACTCTGCAGAAGTATCTTTGCTAGAAGATCGTGATTTTGCCGTACCAGTGCAAGTCGCTCGCAATGGCCTTCGAGCCGCCGTATTTGGTGCGGGGCGCGGCAATCCTTTAGAGCTGCGCTATCTGCCCGTTGCCAGTGATTTAGAAGTAGGAGATGTTTTATTGACCTCCGGAATTGATGGCGTATACCCGCCAGGATTTGCAGTGGCGATCATTACTCGTATTGAGCGTAATGCAGACAAGAACTCTTCGAACGTATTTTGCGAACCAGTTGCTCCTGTCAATCGCTATCGCCAGGCTTTGGCCTTCCTTTACGACCCAAAATGGGAGGCAAAAGCCTCCACCAGCTCCAATAAGACTGGGGCCCCAGTCAATAATGCGCCCGGTCGTCGCCAGACCCGCGCCCGAGGAATGCAATGATCGACTTTCAAAGCGGCTACATTCTTCGCCCAGTAAACCCTGTATTTATTTACTTCAGTTTATTTTGCGCCTTAATGCTTAATCTCCTACCAATCGGAAACTACGGTTGGGTGCCAGATTGGCTCATTCTCTGCATTGTGTTTTGGAATATTCATCAGCACCGCTATGTAGGCGTTGTATGGGCCTTCTTATTCGGCCTGCTAATGGATGTACACAACTCCGATCTGCTTGGCCTGCATGCATTTAGTTACTCGCTGGTAGCCTATATCGCCATCTCTTGGCATCGCCGCATTACTGCATTAGCAGTTTTTACGCAGGCCTTTCACCTACTGCCAATCTTCCTCTTAGTTTCTTTATTTCCAGTCTTAGTGCACTGGATGCTTAGCGGGGAATTCTATTGGTGGGCTTTAACGGGCGCGATTCAAGCAAGCATTGAAGCTATGTTGTGGCCACTTGCGACGCGAATCTTGCTTGCGCCCCAACGTCGGCCAACTGACGTTGATCACAACCGCCCCATCTAAAGCCAATGGTTTCCTTTAAAAAGCCAGACTTAGACTCGTTCCAAGAGCGCATTCATATTGCAACCTGGTTTGTCACGTTTTGCTTTTTTCTGCTAATTACCCGACTAGTTTGGCTGCAATTGGTTAGCCATAATAAATATGCAGTTCTAGCAGAAAACAATCGCATTGCCGTGGTGCCAGCACCAGCTAGCCGTGGCTTGCTGATTGATCGCAACGGAATTGTGATTGGACGAAACTATTCCGCCCTTACTTTAGATATCAATGCTGAAGAGGTTCAAGGGAATGTGGACGAATTAATTGATCAGTTATCTGAAATCGTGCTCATTTCCCCCAGAGACCGACGCAATTTCAAGCGTTCTCTAGAAGATTCTCGAAAAATGGGGACAATTCCCCTTCGTTCAATGCTAACCGAGGCAGAAACTGCCCGCTTTATGGCCAATCGTTACCGCTTTCCAGGTGTTGAAATCCGCGCCCGAAGCTTCCGAGAGTACCCGTATAACGAATTGGCCTCCCACCTCATTGGTTACATTGGGCGCGTTTCACAGCGCGACAAAGAACGCATGCAAGCCGAAATTGAAGACTCTAAAGCCGATGATCCTGATGCACTTCAGGCATCTTTTTTGCCAGGCATTCAATACGTAGGCAAGATTGGTCTAGAACAAAGTTATGAAACTGTATTGCGTGGCGTACCAGGTTACGACCAGGTAGAAATTACTGCTGGTGGCAAACCTGTGCGCACACTTTCAAGCTCACCTTCAGTGCCAGGCAAAAATGTCATTCTGTCTGTTGATATCAAATTGCAATATTTAGTTGAACAGCTTTATGGAAACTTTCGTGGCGCATTTGTAGCAATCGAACCTCAAACGGGTGATGTCCTGGCATTCGTCTCTAAACCCAACTTCAATCCAAATGATTTTGTGGAAGGCATTGACTCAGTGACATGGAAGGAGCTGAATGACTCTCCACAAAAACCACTTTATAACAGGCCACTAAAAGGTATTTATCCACCCGGATCTACTTACAAGCCATTTATGGCATTAGGCGCCTTGGAGAATAAAAAGCGCACTCCATCACAAACTATTTTTGATCCCGGCTACTTTGATTTTGGCAATCACACATTCCGCGATGATAAAAAAGGTGGCCATGGTACTGTGGACATGCAAAAGTCGATTGTTGAATCGTGTGACACGTATTACTACATGCTAGCGCGCGATATGGGTGTAGATATGATTGCGGACTTTATGAAGCCATTTGGTTTTGGCCAAATCACTGGCATCGATTTACAAGGTGAAGCAAAAGGCGTCCTACCATCTACCACTTGGAAAAAGAATACCTCTAAAAAACCAGAGCAGCAAAAATGGTATGAAGGCGAAACGATCTCATTGGGAATCGGGCAGGGCTATAACGCCTTCACGATTTTGCAATTAGCACACGCAATGGCAAACCTCGCGAATAACGGCATCGTCATGAAGCCGCACTTAGTGAAGGCAATTGAAGATCCCTTTACAAGAAATCGCACCCTGACCACGCCCAAGGAAAGCTATCGAATTGAGCTCAAACCAGAAAACATTGAAGTGATCAAAAATGCCATGGTTGAAGTCAATCGCTCCGGGACATCTGCAGCTGCGTTTCAAGGAGCTGGATATACCTCTGGCGGAAAAACTGGAACAGCTCAAGTCTTTAGTTTGAATTCGAAAGATTACAAACATGGCGCCACTGCAGAGTTTCTCCGCGATCATGCTTTGTTCGAAGCATTTGCGCCTGCTGACAAACCAACTATCGTTATTGCGATGGTTGTAGAGAATGCAGGCTTTGGTGCGCAATATGCTGCACCGATTGCTCGCAAAGCCTTGGATTACTACATTGAAGGCAAATGGCCTAAGGAGGTTCCTGAATGGAAAAGAGCCCCATAACTAAATTACGCCAAGCCTTCTTTTATATTTTTGAAGGTTTAGATCGACGCTTAGGCCTTATTTTACTTGGCTTGGCGACGGTTGGCTTTTTAACTTTTCTTTCTGCAAGTCAAAATACGCCCGTATTGGTTGAAGATGAGTTGCGTAATCTTGCATTATCTTTTGTGGTGATGTGGATTGTTTCTCGGATCCCGCCAAAATGGTTAGAGCTTGCTGCAGTATGGATTTATAGCTTGGGCGTTCTATTGTTAGTTGCAGTAGCTGCCTTTGGATTAATTAAAAAAGGGGCGCGCCGTTGGCTCAATATTGGCGTTGTCATTCAGCCCTCTGAAATTATGAAAATTGCCATGCCTCTCATGTTGGCTTGGTACTTCCAAAAACGAGAAGGCATTATTAAGACTTGGGACTATGGTGTTGCTGCAGTGATTCTGGGCATCCCTGTTCTACTCATTGCACGTCAACCCGACCTAGGTACCGCACTCCTTGTTTTTGCAGCAGGTCTTTACGTCATCATTTTGGCTGGCCTACCCTGGAAATGGATTTTGCCTTTTGTTGCAATTGGTGTTGTTGGGATTTTGCTCATCATTATTTTTGGCGGCACGATCTGTCAACCGGATATAGCCTGGCCATTTATTCAAGATTATCAAAAGCATCGAGTCTGTACCTTGCTTGATCCAAGCAGCGATCCTCTTGGAAAAGGATTTCATACCATTCAATCAATGATCGCCATCGGTTCTGGCGGCTTCTTTGGCAAGGGATGGTTTCAGGGCACTCAAGCCCATTTAGAATTTATTCCAGAAAAACATACCGACTTTGTATTTGCAGTGTATTCAGAAGAGTTTGGCTTGCTTGGCAACTTTATTTTATTGGCGCTCTTTTTTGCACTCATCAAAAGAGGCTTGACGATCTCAGCAAGCGCCCCCAATTTATTTACCCGCCTCTTAGGTGCATCAGTCACTTTAATTTTCTTTACCTATGCATTTGTAAATATTGGCATGGTAAGTGGACTACTTCCGGTGGTCGGAGTACCCCTGCCGTTCATCAGTTATGGTGGCACTGCCTTAGTAACGCTAGGTTTTGGTGCTGGAATATTAATGAGCATTCATCGCCATCGCCGCTTGGTTCAAAGCTAAATTGGATTGAGATTTTTTATAGATCCTAGCTATTTGCAGAAATAAAAAAGCCCGGCATGCCGGGCTTTTTTCTAACAAAGTAAGAATTACTTCTTACGCTTGTTAACTGAATCTTTAAATGCTTTACCAGCAGAGAACTTAACAGTTTTAGCAGCAGCAATTTTGAGTGGCTCGCCAGTTTTTGGGTTACGACCCATACGCGCAGCGCGCTTACCAGAAGCAAAAGTACCGAAGCCGATCAGTTGTACTGAATCACCTTTAGTAACAGCCTTAATGATTTGCTCAATAGCAGAATTCAATGCAAATTCAGCTTTGGCTTTTGAGATCTCAGCATCGTCAGCAATCGCTGCGATTAGTTCTGCTTTGTTCAAGTGAAGCTCCTTATATATATTGATGTCAGCGCACATTACGCTTACATGATTTTAACCATAAAAAATTACAAAAATAAAGTTGCGCTACAGCAATTTTTACTACTTATTGATTTGGGTCATCCAAAACAGTTATATCCGAGACAAAATACTCCGTATCCCCAAAACATGTTGTTGGAAGACCGATGTGTTGTTGATACTGCAATGTGACCTTTTTACCTAAATTAGCGTTAATTTTTTGCGCCACAGCATCACTCGGGACTGTGAAAAAGAATTTTTCTGACATTGTTCCAGGCATGGAAACCATTGCTAACTCACCTTCCCAGGTCTTGCAGAGATACCCGCGGTTAGAAAATTTCTGCACATATCCAGCGCGCTCACCGCTGCCATAGCTCCAATTGAGCATTGCCCAGGTATAGGCTGCCAAGAGCGCCAAGCCAATAACTATAAGAACTAGAAGGGTTTTTATGAATTTATTCATCTGTTTTTCCTTATTAATAGGGCACTACGCACCAATTAGATGCCTATCGCTAAACATATTATTCATATACTTTAAGTATAGGGGTATATCCAGTAGAGAAAAGATAGCAATCGCTAGCCGCAAGAAATAAAATACAAGGATTCATCCTTATTGGTAAACCCTATGCAAGTGCGCCACATCGTCTTTTTTATTTTTATTGCCTCAGCATTATTTGTATATTTCCGAGGTAAGGTGCGTTTCGGCTTGGTTCGCTCTTTAATGGACTATCAAGTACTACTTGCTCCCATTAATACGCTTTTGTACCTTTTTTCAAAAGTCAAAAAGGGTGCGTTTATTCCTGTTGAACAGTTTCCAGAGATGCAAGTGTTGCAGGATAACTGGCAAATCATCCGCGACGAGGCCCTTTCTTTAAACAGTGACGGTGCAATTGCAGTGGCAACTGGCTATAACGATATCGGCTTTAACTCATTCTTTCGGACGGGCTGGAAGCGCTTCCACCTTTGCTGGTACGGCAAAGAAATGCCATCGGCGCAGGCTAAATGCCCCAAAACAGTCGCTTTATTGAACTCAATCCCTGCAGTCAAAGCCGCCATGTTTGCCTCACTACCCCCTGGCGCCACTTTGGTAAGACACCGTGACCCCTATGCCGGCTCTTTGCGTTATCACATTGGCCTAGTCACGCCGAACGATCCTAAATGCTTTATCGAAGTAGATGGGGAGCGTTATTTCTGGAAAGATGGCGAGCCGGTGATGTTTGATGAGACTTATATTCACTTTGCCGCGAATGAAACCGATCAACAGCGGATTATTTTGTTCTGTGATGTCGAGCGCCCCGTTTACACCAAGCTGGTACAAGTGATTAATCGCTGGTTTGGTCGCTACGTCATGAGTGCTGCATCCTCGCAAAATGAGGTAGGAGAGCAAGTAGGGTTTGTTAATAGACTCTTTTGGTATTTTTACCAACTCAGAGCGCAGGCCAAGAAGCTCAAAGCAAAACACCGCTCTGTTTATTACATTGGTAAATGGGTACTTATTTTGGGAATTCTGTGGGCAATCTTCTGGTGAACCTCAGGGGCTCAGGATCTGGACGATTTGCTCAGGCGTAATAGAGCCCCAAATTTCCACTCTTTTGACGCGGCTATTTTGACCAGATAGAAACTGAATTTGTTTTTGCGGCACCTTTAATTGCTTTGAAAGCCAAGCCAAAAGCAATTCATTTGCCTTGTTCTCTAGCGCAGGGGCTTGTAAAGAGATTTTTAAGCAGCCATCATGCAAGCCAACAACCTTAGTTTGTTTAGCACCCGGCTGGCAGTGCAAGCTCAGCGCAATACCTGTAGAAGTTTGTTTCAACCAAATTGGCGTCATAAAAGTGCTTTAAACTGAAAACATCATTATGAAGAACTCCAAACCTTTAGAACAGCTATTTACCAATAATCGTGTTTGGGCGCAAAGCATGGTTGCTAAAGATCCCGAATTCTTTCAGCGCCTTGTCTCTCAACAGGCTCCCGAATATCTTTGGATTGGCTGCTCAGATAGCCGCGTACCTGCTAATGAAATTGTTGATTTATTACCCGGTGAATTATTTGTTCATCGCAATGTAGCAAATGTAGTCGTTCATACCGATTTAAATTGCTTATCAGTCATTCAGTTTGCGATCGACTTGCTTAAGGTTAAGCATATTTTGGTAGTAGGTCACTATGGCTGTGCAGGTGTACATGCCGCTTTAAGCGACCGCCGCGTAGGCCTTGCCGACAACTGGTTGCGCCATGTAAAAGATGTCCACCAAAAACACGAGCGTTACTTAGGCGATTTCATACCAACACCAAAACGACAAGACCGTTTATGCGAGCTCAATGTGATCGAGCAAGTGGTCAACGTTTGTGAAACAACGATTGTCCAAGATGCTTGGTCACGCGGACAAGATCTTACTGTTCATGGCTGGACATATCGCCTCGAAACAGGCCTTGTGAATGATCTTGGCATGTCTATTAGCTCATCCGAAGAATTGGCTATGCGCTACCCAGAGACATTGAGTCGTTATGAAATCGAGTCTACATAATTTGCTTCAGACTCTCTCAAATTACACCGTAGTTGCTTTTTTAAAAATCCTATCAATTCTTCCTTATAAATTATTGGTAGCGCTAGGGTATGGTCTTGGGTATATTGCGGCCCGTATACCGGGTGAACGCAATCGGGTTGTTAAAACCAACTTGCATTTGTGTTTTCCAAATTTGAACTCCCACGAGATTGAGGTCTTAAGCAAGCAACACTGGCGTTTGCTAGGCAGAAGTCTGGTGGAAAAAAGCGTGATCTGGTGCGGTAGCTCACAGCAATTAAGTCGCATGATTGAAGTGCAATCAGCAGTTGATCTAAAGGATAAGAAACCACGTATATTAGTTAATATGCACTTCACTGGAATTGAGGGCAGTATTATTTTGAGCGCGCTCTCGAAAGAAAAGGGTTGGCCTAGAACCTCGGGATTTTTTCAAAGAATGAAAAGCCCATTCTTTAATCGAAAAATTGTGGAATGGCGCAATCGCTTTGGTGGCAACTCAATAGATCGCCAGGGAAATTCTCTAGAGCTGATCCGCGAAATTCGTAAGGGTAATTTCATCATCATTGCGCCTGATATCGATTTGGGCCTAAAAGATTCTGCTTTTGTACCTTTCTTCGGCATATCGACAAATACGATTACCGCTATTTCGCGCCTCGCATCTATCACTGGGGCGGAAGTTTGCTTGATGATTACCACTCTCAAAGCAGATGAAAGTGGCTATATATGCTCGATTAGCAAACCATTCGAGCAATTTCCAACCGACAATCCAGTGGCTGATACAGCCAAGCTGAATGAGTATTTTGAAAAAGAGATTCGTTTACGACCGGCAGAATATTATTGGGTTCATAAGCGTTTTAAAAACCGTCCTTTAAACGAAACCAATCCATATTAGCCGCCCACTTCCATTTTGTCCTATCATTTGAGGATGACTGAACGTATTGGATTTTTTGCCGACCTGCATAGCAATTTAGAAGCCTATGAAGCCTGTATGGCTAAGGCGCAAGAGCTTGGGGTGACGCGCATGGTTTTTTTGGGGGACCTAGTAGGGTATAACGCAGATCCTTGCGCGCTCGTCGATCGTATTGGCGATCTAGTGGCTGCAAAAAAAGCAATTGCAATTGTTGGTAATCATGATGAAGCAGTCTTTAAAGACTATCGCGATCAGATGAATCCCCATGCAAATGCTGCTATTGCTTGGACAAAGACACAATTAAGCAGTGCGCAGGTGCAATTTTTAAAAGATCTACCCCTCATCATTCATGAAGAAGATCGATGCTTTGTGCATGCATCAGCATATAACCCGTCTGAATGGAATTACGTTACCGATAGCATGAGCGCTTGGCAATGTGCACAAAGCTCTGGCACCACATATACCTTTGTTGGCCATGCCCACGAGCAAGCCCTCTTTTATCAAAGCGCTGTAGGCAAACTCATTCGCTTTGCACCCCATCCAGGTGATGAAATTCCAGTGATGAAACATCGCCAATGGGTCGGTGTTGTGGGCTCTCTTGGGCAACCACGGGATGGTAATCCTGAGGCCTGTTTTGCTATCCTTGAGCCTGCTACAGAAGCCCTGACGTTTCACCGTGTGCCCTATGATCACTTTACAGCCGCAGAAAAAGTAAGAAGTGCTGGCCTACCTGAAGAGCTAGCCAATCGCCTCATTACTGGCAAATAAACTGTTCATGGATGCCAGGCCAAACATCGAAGCAGTTGACGATATCTTTCAAGAAGGCAAGGTGGTCGATGGTTTTGTATTGGGCAAAGAAGTGCATCGCGGAGGTATGGCCAGCTTATTTTCTGCAACCAAAGAAGGCATTGATCTCCCCATTCTTTTAAAAATTCCACGGGTTGGCAGGGATCAGCCCGTAGAAAGCTTGATTGGATTTGAAACTGAATTAACCATCTTGCGAGCTCTCAAGAGCCCTTATGTTCCCCAATATTTAGGCTCTGGCAATATGGCAACCCGTCCCTACATAGCAATGGAGCGGGTCGGTGGCCACCCCTTAGAAGACCAGATCAAAGAGGGCAAGCAATTTAGCATTGAAGAAGTGATTCAGATAGGAGCGGATTTAGCTCAGGCAGTGCAATCTTTACACTCTCAAGATGCTATTCATCTTGATATCAAGCCCGACAATATTTTGATTGATGAGAAGGGCAAATTAAGTCTAATTGATTTTGGCCTTTCACATCATGAACGTTTTCCTGATTTGCTGGCCGAAGAAATGCGAAAAGGCATCGGCTCGGCGCCTTACATTGCACCCGAACAAGTTTTTGGAATTCGCTCTGACTATCGCAGTGATATTTTCTCTATTGGCGTGATCTTGTATGAATTACTTACAGGTCAGCTTCCATTTGGCAATCCGCAGACCATGAGTGGCTTACGCAAGCGAATGTGGGCCGAAGCTTTCCCGCCACGCGCCATTCGCAAAGAAATTCCTCGCTGGCTACAAGAGGTTGTATTACGTTGCTTGGAGGCAAGAGCAGATGATCGCTATCAAAGCGCTACCCAACTACGTCAAGCATTGCGCGAACCAGATACCATTACGCTGACAGAGCGCTCTGAACGTGTTGCCCCGGTCAGTCTCTGGGAGAGTATGAAGCGTTGGTTTAGTGCTGCGGGTTATGAACCCTCCCCCAGCCCACGCCCAAGCAAGGGCAATCAAAATGCACCACTCATTATTGCGGCTATCGACACACGCCAGTCAGATCAAGAATTGCGTGAACGCATGCAAATGACTGCTAAAAATGTTCTGTTAGTCTATCCCGAAGGTCGCCTCGTCTGTCTTAGCACTATTGCAAGCACACCCACATTTGAGGGCAATCAAGAAAGTCAAACTGCCAGCGGTATAGTGCGTAACCATCTCGTGCAACTCATGGAATGGGCTAAACCACTTAAACTTCCTCCCGAGCGGATTTCATATCATGTTCTAGAAGCGCTAGATCCGGCAACCCGCATTGTTGAGTTTGCCAAAGACAATGAGGCTTCTTTGATTATTATTGGAGGCTCTCATAAGCTACCTAATAAAGTAGCGCCCTGGAGAACCTCCATGACCAAAATTGTTGAGGAAGCGACCTGTAGCGTGCATATCGTACGCGTCTAGCATCTATGCCCGGATTTAATCAATAAGTTAGCCATTTGCTTGATAATGTCCCCATGGAAGAAAAAGTTCGCGTTTCAAAACTACTCTCTGAGTTGGGCCTCTGCTCTCGCCGTGAGGCCGATTCCTACATTGAACAAGGTCTGGTGACGGTTGACGGCGAAGTAGTAAATGAGCTGGGCGTCCGGGCTTTTCGCCATCAAAAGATTGAGTTGCAATCGGTTGCAAAAGCACAGCAGGCTTCTAGAGTAACTGTGATCTTAAATAAGCCGGTGGGCTTTATTTCTCACTTTGACGACGAACAAGAATATAAGCCAGCCGCATCCCTTATCACCCCAGACAACTACTTTGGTAGTCCTCTGGATAAAGGTCGTAGTCCACGTTTTAATACCCGCGGCCTAGCGCCTGCTGGCCGTTTAGATATTGACTCAACCGGCATGCTTGTTCTTACACAAGACGGTCGTATTGCCAAACTACTCATCGGCGAGAACAGCCCAATTGAAAAAGAATATCTAGTGCGAGTAGAGGGTGCACTTTCATTTGAGGATTTAGATAGACTCAAACATGGCCTCTCCCTAGACGGCGTTGCCCTCAAACCAGCCCAAGTAAGTTGGCAGAACGAAGATCAGTTACGCTTTGTGCTGCGAGAAGGCCGTAAACGTCAGATTCGCCGCATGTGTGAAATGGTGGGTCTTAAGGTCATCGGCTTAAAGCGTGTGCGAATGGGTCGAATTTCACTGGGTCCACTGCCACCTGGGCAATGGCGCTTTCTGAGACCTGAAGAGCAGTTCTGAGAAGGCAGTACCCGCTTATAATTCTGTCCAGACCTAGATTAAGGGCAGAATTACCATCGATACTATTTCATCAAGCACTCCCGGCGCAGAAGTTCTTCGCCGCCGCAGTTTTGCCATCATCTCTCACCCAGATGCGGGTAAGACTACGCTGACTGAAAAACTGCTCCTTTATGCTGGAGCAATTCAAATTGCCGGTAGTGTGAAGGCTCGTAAAGCCAGTAGACATGCCACCTCAGATTGGATGGAAATTGAGAAACAGCGTGGCATTTCGGTAGCAAGCTCGGTGATGCAGATGGAATACCGTGACTGCATCATCAATTTATTAGACACGCCAGGTCACCAAGATTTTTCTGAAGATACGTATCGGGTATTAACCGCGGTTGACTCTGCCTTAATGGTAATTGATGCAGCCAATGGTGTTGAATCTCAAACCTTGCGCTTGCTTGAGGTTTGTCGTGCTCGTAATACACCTATTGTTACCTTCATTAATAAGATGGATCGCGAAGTAAAGCCGCCCATGGAATTAATGGATGAAATTGAATCTGCACTTGGTATTGAAGTAGTGCCATTCACATGGCCTGTCGGCATGGGTAAATCTTTCGCGGGCGTGATTGATATTGCGAACTCGCAAATGCGGATGTTTAAAGCGGGTGAAGATCGTGTTACTGAAGACTCACACGCCATCGTTGATATCAATGATCCGGCGCTCAAAGAGCGCTTGGGCGATGATCTAGAGAATGCTTTAGCTGAAGTTGATTTAATTAAAAATGCCATGCCTGCATTTGACCGCGAAGCCTTCTTAGCAGGCCGCCAATCCCCTGTATTTTTTGGCTCAGCGATTAATAATTTTGGGGTGCGAGAAATTTTGAATACCCTAGTTGAGCTCGCGCCATCGCCAGGTTCACGCAAAGCATTGCAACGTGAAGTCAGTCCCGCAGAAAATAAATTCTCGGCCGTAGTCTTCAAGATTCAGGCCAATATGGATCCAGCGCATCGCGACCGAGTTGCCTTCTTACGTATCTGCTCTGGCCACTTCCAACGCGGCATGAAACTCAAGATTTGCCGCAATGGTAAAGAAGTTCGCACCAACAATGCCCTCTCCTTTTTATCGCAACGCCGTGACATTTTGGACGAGGCTTTCCCGGGTGACATCATAGGCCTGCCCAATCATGGTCTGCTCCGCTTAGGCGACACGCTGACTGAAGGCGAACAATTGCAATTTACTGGCTTGCCATTTTTTGCTCCTGAAATTTTCCGTATGGTTGAGTCGGCCGACCCCTTGCGCTCCAAGCAATTGCGAACCGGGTTAATGCAGCTGGGCGAAGAAGGTGCGATTCAAGTTTTCAGGCCGATGACTGGTGGCACCATGCTACTAGGTGCATTTGGTCAACTGCAGTTTGAGGTGGTGAGTCATCGCCTGCAAACTGAGTATGGTGCTGAGGTGAGGCTTCTTCCTGCTCGTTACAGTCTAGCGCGTTGGGTAAGCTCTGATGATCCTGTGGCGCTCAAGAAATTTACCCAAGAAAATATTCACCGCATGGCCGAAGATGTCGTTGGTGCATCTGTATTTTTAGCCTCTCACAAATCAGAACTAGATGTTGCGCAGCAACGCTGGGAATCCATTCAATTCCATGCCCTACGAGAGCATGCGGGTCTCATTTATCAGTCAGACTTAGCGGGTTAACTAGTCTTATTTTTGGTAGCTGCAGTCAAAAACCGCAACCAGAGCACTATCGGTTTTTCTGAATGAGGCAACCTTGCCGTATTGAGCACAATACAAGGTGGCTTTTTGATTTAACTGTGCAATCGACTCATCACTGCTATTCAAATAAGTGACATGATTAGCGTCAGATGCGTCGGTATACACTGCAGCGCAAGCCATCAAATTGAGGCTCATGAGTAACAAAGGATATAAAAATTTATTCATAATGTGCTTTCAGCTTTTACTCAGCCTTGATTCGATCAGTAAAACATGAATCTAACATTCTTATGATACGCCAGGGGAATATAGCTGTTATGCTGATCAGTGATCACTATTCTGCGCCCTAGCTAGGGAAGTCTCTTGGGTTGGACCCTCGGATTTATCATTCCAATACTCTAGGACACCATCATGGCTGTAGGCCAAAATCAACGCAATCGCAAAAATGACTCTATGCTTACCAAAACCGGTAAAGCCCGATTGGGTCCACTCAATCTTGCACAACTAACAAAATTGCTTGAGACAAGTACTAAACCAAAAGAAAAAGACAAAATCCAAAGGGCCCTAAATAAGCTCAATCTATTAGCAGCATAATGAATAAGCCCCACACGGGGCTTTTTTAATGCCGTTTTATCATTAGTGAATGAATACAACTCGCTTCTGCCTCATACGTCATGGAGAAACCGCCTGGAATGTGGAACGACGCCTGCAAGGCATGACGAACACTCCACTAAACATACGTGGCAAAGCGCAGGCTCTGCAATTGGCGCAAGCTATGAAGATCTCAGACTTGCAATTTCATGCGCTCTATACAAGTGATCTACAGAGAGCTGCTGATACCGCCAATGCCATTGTGAATCTATTTAATGTAGACGCAATTCCCCATCAGGGCTTGAGAGAGCGCCACTTCGGGGCCTTGCAAGGGCTCACTGTAGTCGAGGCTCCCGATCAGCAGCCCCAAGTATGGGAAGCACACCTCGCTAGAGACATAGACCATGATCTCAATGGTGGAGAAAGTATTTCTCAATTTGCAAAACGGGTTCAAGATACACTTGAGCAGATTCGCCAAGCCAATCTTGGAAAAACCATTCTGCTTGTAAGTCATGGGGGCGTCTTAGATATGGCTCATAGACTGGCAAGACGTGAGGCATTGAATGCGAAACGCGCAGCCTCCGTCCCGAATGCGTCATTTAACTGGCTCATTCATGATGGAAGCGGATGGGAAGTTGGGCAATGGGCTGACACACGCCATCTAGAACATGTTTCCCTAGAAAATATTGATCTTTAACTTGATGCAATAAAAAAACCGCCCGCAGGCGGTTTCTATATTTGCAGCAATTATCTGCGGATGTGCGCGTGACGTGCAGCATCTTGAGACATACCTTCGCCTTTTGGCTTAGCTTCTAAAGCCTCTTTTTGCGCTGTGATTTCTTTACGGCGCTCTTTACAAGAGCCAGCAATTTCTTGAAGTGCCTTACGAGCTCTAGCAGCAGATGCTTTAATGCCTTTTTCCTGGAACTTTTCATTTTCCGCTTTATAAGCTTCAAAGGCTGCAATTAATTTTTCGTGATGAGACATCAGAATTCCTTTTTTATAGTGATTAAAAATACTAGAACTACTTTACTGCAAATAGCATTAAACACGCTCAACAATTAAGGCAATTCCTTGACCAACCCCAATACACATCGTACATAAAGCGTAGTGACTGCCAGTAGCATGCAAGCGATTGATAGCCGTAGTCACTAAGCGGGCTCCAGAAGCACCCAGTGGGTGGCCTAGGGCAATGGCGCCACCCCAGGCATTTACACGCGCGTCATCGTCGGATAAACCAAGATAGCGTAGCACTGCTAGTCCTTGGGCAGCAAATGCTTCGTTGAGTTCAATCACATCCATCTGCTCAAGCTTTAAGCCTGTGAGTGCCAATACTTTTTCAACTGCAGGCCCGGGGCCAATGCCCATAATGCGCGGGGCAACTCCACTGACTGCCATGCCGACTACTCGCGCTTTTGGAGTTAATCCGTTTTTAACTGCCATGGCCTCATTTGATAACAATAGTGCGCAAGCCCCATCATTGACGCCACTAGAGTTACCAGCGGTTACCGAGCCATCGGAGCGAACAATCCCCTTCAATTTAGCCAATGCTTCTGCGCTGGTTGCACGCGGATGCTCGTCTTTATCAACGACCAGTGCATCGCCTTTCTTCTGGGCAATTGTCACAGCACAAATTTCGCGTGCCAAGTGACCCGCCTGTTGGGCAGCTAATGCCAGTAGCTGGCTACGCATAGCCATACGATCTTGGGCCTCTCGCTCAATCTTAAAATCGATCGCAACATTCTCAGCCGTCTCTGGCATGGAATCAACCCCATACTGCTCTTTCATCAATCGGTTGATAAAACGCCAGCCAATGGTTGTGTCATAGACCGCATTGTTGCGACTGAAGGCACTCTCAGCCTTGGGCATCACAAAAGGAGCGCGGCTCATACTTTCTACCCCGCCCGCAATCATGAAGCTAGTCTCGCCCGATTTAATTGCGCGCGCAGCTGAACCAACGGCATCCAAACCCGAGCCACATAAGCGATTTAATGTCACTCCAGAAACCTCCACTGGCAACCCAGCCAAGAGGCTACTCATGCGAGCCACATTGCGATTATCTTCACCGGCTTGATTAGCGCAGCCAAATATCACGTCATCCACTAAGCCCCAGTCTACAGTGGGATTGCGTACCATTAAGGCCTTTAGCACAATCGCGCCGAGATCATCAGCACGAATACTGCTGAGAGCGCCACCATAACGACCAAATGGAGTGCGAATCGCATCGCAAATAAATGCATCTGTCGTAAAGCGCTTTCTAGAAAAAAATATTACGAGCGAATTGGCAAGCAGACCAAATCTTCTAACTGAGCATGATCAAGACCTTCAACCATGTCGATTAATTTGAGACCCTCAGACGTACACTCTAAGGTAGCAAGATCAGAATAAATTCTTTTTACACAGGCAATCGCAGTTAAAGGATAGCTACATGTGGCAACGACTTTACTCTCGCCTTTTTTCGTCAAGAGATCCATCATCACCCAAGTCTGTTTTGCGCCGATTGCTAAATCCATTGCACCACCTACAGCCGGAATGGAACCTACTTCACCGGTACTCCAATTTGCCAAATCCCCTGTAGCTGATACCTGAAAAGCGCCAAGCACACAAATATCCAAATGGCCGCCACGCATCATCGAGAAACTATCTGCATGATGAAAAAATGCGCCACCCGGCAATAATGTCACCGGCTGTTTACCCGCATTAATGAGATCAAAATCTTCAGCCTCCTGACTTGGTGCTGGACCCATCCCCAAAATACCGTTTTCGCTATGAAGAATAATTTCTACGCCAGCAGGCAGATGATTTGCTATTAAGGTAGGCTGGCCGATGCCAAGATTAACGTAAGCCCCATCAAACATATCTTGCGCAACTCGCTTTGCAAGCTCTTCTTTGCTACGTCTGTGATATTGACTCATGCTGCATCCTTACTTTTTTTAAAGCCGCCAGCCGCAGTTGCCACATGATCTATCTTCACAATCTTAGACACAAAAATACCAGGCGTTACGATTGTCTCTGGATCAAGCACGCCTAAGTCGACAATCTCATGCACCGTTGCAACCGTATATTTAGCAGCGGTTGCCATGACAGGGCCAAAATTGCGCGCTGCTTTTCGATAAACTAAATTGCCCCAACGATCACCCTTCTCTGCTTTAATGAGTGCAACATCGCCATAGATTGGATACTCCAGCACGTGAGGCTTGCCATGAATAATCCGGGTTTCTTTGGGACTGCCATCGGCATTTTTCGCCATCTCCGTTCCAAACCCAATTGGGGTATAAAAGGCGCCTATGCCTGCGCCAGCCGCACGCAAGCGCTCCACCAAATTGCCCTGGGGAACGAGCTCAAGCTCAATCTTGCCACTACGGTAGAGCTCATCAAAAACATAAGAATCAACTTGACGTGGATAACTACAAATAATTTTGCGTACACGACCCGTTTTCAGCAAAGCTGCCAGCCCTGCTTCTGCATTCCCGGCATTATTGTTTACCACCGTCAGATCGCGGGCCCCTTGTTCAATCAGGGCATTGATTAGTTCATTGGGGTTGCCAGCAGTGCCAAAGCCGCCGATCAAGATAGTAGAGCCATCGGAAATGGCAGAGAGTGCCTCTTGAATAGAGGGCGCTATTTTATTAATCAATTTCTTGCTCCGCTAAGTCGTCGCGAGGGCGCCTTATTCGGCGCCCCGCTTACTCCAATAGCATTAGTGATCGTTTAAGAGGTACTCAGGTTTTTTAGGTAAGCGGAAACTTACTACAAAAGCAATTACGAGCATTCCGGTAACGTACCAATAAAACAAAGACTCATGACCTTCTGCCTTAAAGCTGAGTGCCACAAATTCTGCTGAGCCGCCAAACAAGGCATTGGCAACTGCATACGATAAGCCAACACCTAAAGCACGCACCTCAACTGGAAACATTTCTGCTTTAACAATTCCAGAGATGGACGTATAAAAGCTCACAATGGCGAGCGCGCAAGAAATCAGTGCAAATGCTACCCATGGCTCTGTGACACCCTGCAAAAGCATCATGATAGGAATAGTACAAATTGCCCCTAAACCACCAAACAGCAACATATTATTTCTACGACCAATGCGATCAGATAAGGCGCCGAATAAAGGCTGCATCAGCATGTATGCCAATAAACAGCCCGTCATAATGCCACTGGCTGTTTTAATCGAGATATGCGCAGTATTGACCAAATACTTTTGCATATAGGTTGTAAAGGTATAGAAGCTAAGTGATCCACCTGCGGTGTAACCCAGAACCGTAAAGAATGCTTTCTTATGGTAACGAAATAATGCTTTGATGCTGCCCGCATCTTTATTTTCACTGGCGAGATTATGAGCTGTCTCGGTTAAGGTTTTACGCAACATGAGTGCAATCACAGCTGCTGCCGCACCAACAACAAATGGAATACGCCAGCCCCAGTCTCTCATTTGTGCATCGTCTAAAAACTGCTGCAAGATGATAATCACCAACACCGCAAGCAACTGACCTCCAATGAGCGTGACATACTGGAAGGAGGAGTAAAACCCTCTTTGTCCCTTCATAGCGATTTCGCTCATATATGTTGCTGTAGCACCATACTCACCACCTACTGACAGGCCTTGAAACAGTCTTGCTACCAACAACAAAAATGGCGCCCAAATACCGATGCTGTCATAACCTGGCAAGCAGGCAATTAAGAGAGAGCCTGCACACATCATTGCTACGGAAATCACTAAAGATTTTTTTCGGCCATGACGATCTGCTAGGCGGCCAAACAACCAACCGCCAATAGGGCGCATTAAAAATCCTGCAGCAAAAACCCCCGCAGTATTTAAAAGCTGAACGGTGGGGTCTGCCTTTGGGAAAAAAATATGTGCAAAGTAAACTGCACAAAAGGCATACACATAAAAATCAAACCACTCCACTAGATTTCCTGAGGATGCTGCAAATATGGCAAAAATTCTTTGCCGCTTTTCGCTGACTGTATAGCTCATGACTGTCTCTCCAAATATGGATTTTTATATTTATAAAATTTATCGACCCTAGTAAGCCAGTCGACACAATCCTCCTAATACGCAGTTTATCAAGCAAACCAAAATATTCAAAAAAGGATAAAGGGGGGACAAGAAAGAAAAAAGCCACCCCAAAGGGTGGCTTGCAAATAAAACTTATGGAGGTGAGACTAAAGAATGAATCAAAACTACAGTTTCATAATAGTGTCATCAATTTCTTGGGATTTTCGGTTTCGCATTCTTTAGGTGCCAAGCATCCCAAAATGGTGCAGACTCCTCTTAAATGTTCAATTTTGCAGGTTTTATGAGAGCCTTATCAATTTTTCACCTTAATAATGCCCCGATAAATCAAAAATGTAGCCAATAAACCGAGGCCGCCTGCCATGGCCATCCAATAACCTGGGGCAGCCTTATCGCCTGTCGATTCAATTAGCCAAGTAGAAACCAGAGGTGTAAATCCACCAAAAAGCGCAGTGGCTAAGCTATATGCCAATGAGAACCCTGTGGTTCTAATGTTGCTTGGAATAATTTCCGTCAAAGCCACTACGGTTGCTCCGTTATAACTGCCATACAAGAATGACAGCCATAGCTCTACCGCCAACATATGCTCAAAGCTAGGTGAGCCAACCAACCAACTGAGGATCGGATAAGCAGTAATTAGGGTCAATGCCGAAAATAATCCCATAATTGGCCAACGCCCAATACGATCAGAGAGCGCCCCCATTATTGGCAACCAAAAGAAATTGGAAATACCAACAGCAAACGTCACAATTAAGCTATCGACAATAGTCAGCTTTAAAACACTCTTGCCAAAAGTTGGGGTGTAGACAGTGATCAAATAGAACGACACTGTTGTCATTACTATCAGCATCATTCCAGCAAGGACTAACTGCCAATTGAGGACGAGAGATTGCAAAATTTCTTTAAAACTAGGGTGGTGCTTTTTTGCTAAGAATACTTCGGTTTCCTGAAGTGAGCGTCGAATCTGAAAAACAATGGGGATGATCATGCATCCAATGAAGAAAGGAATGCGCCAACCCCAATCGGCAACCATCTCTTTGCTCATAAACTCATTGAGGATGTAGCCTAAGGCGGCTGAAAAAATAATGGCCACCTGTTGACTGGCTGACTGCCAACTGACATAAAAGCCCTTATGACCCGGGGTTGCCATCTCAGAAAGATACACAGATACGCCACCTAGCTCAACACCTGCAGAAAAGCCTTGCAACAAACGGCCAACCAACACTAGCAATGGTGCAAACAATCCAATCGTCGCATAACTTGGAATGAAAGCAACCATTGCAGTTCCGGTTGCCATAATTCCCAAGGTAAGCACCAAGCCCTTACGTCGACCAATTCGGTCAATATAACCACCCAGCAAAATAGCGCCCAAAGGACGCATTAGAAAGCCCGCCCCAAAAGTTGCAAAAGTTAACATCAGTGAAGCGTATTCGCTATCTGAAGGAAAAAAAGCTTTAGAGATGTAAGTGGCATAAAAGCCAAAAAGAAAAAAATCATACATCTCAATAAAGTTGCCGCTGGTAACGCGAACCACCGTGGAAAATTTTGACTGCGGCTTAGCTATAGATGCGCTCATTTTGTCTCTATTATTTTATGAATGGATATTTACTGCTTATCTAACTTATCGCGTGCTATATCAAGCAGTATCAACTGAAAACATCAAAAAAATCAATCTGATATTTTCCCTGAGTCAAACTTAGATAATTGCCAATACATCGCTTAATTGAGAGCCTTCGTAATCTGGCTGCTCACCAATTTCCTCAAATGGGTGCCCCAGACGGTTGACCCAAAACACATGAAAGCCATACCATTTCGCTGCAAGAGCATCCCATGCATTGCTAGAAACAAACAAAACCTCCTCTTTCTGCACCGGAAATGTCTTTAAGAGCAATTCATAGGCTTGGGGTGCAGTTTTGAATAAGCGAGCCTCCTCAACAGTAACAACTTGATCAAGGTAAGGCCCCAGTCCGTTGCTCTGAACAACGGTGGCAAGCATCTCTCGGCTGCCATTAGACAAAATGGCCGTGGTAATGCTTTTTTCTTTAATGCTCCTCAAAACTGACAAGCTATCTGCAAATCCAGTGAGCTTGGCATACTGATCCATCAACCGCTTCTCATTTTCCGCAGTAAGATCAAATCCCATACGTTTAGCTACATAACGCAAGGAACGGATTGTGAGCTCCCAAAAAGGGAGGTAATGCTTGCTGCCATTGGGATTTGGATCACTAATGGTAACCAAGCGTGTGTATTCAATTTGACGATCGCGCCACATCAATGCAAATTGAGGACCATGCCCTGGGAAAAGCTCTTCCGCAAGCTGCCCCATGGAGTACACATCAAATAACGTGCCGTATGCATCGAAAGCAACTAACTTGTACATGCGATTCCCATCTTTAGAAATTTTCTTACATTGTGCTCTAAAACCATCTTACCTATATAGGCTGTGATCTAGGTCAAACTCATTCGCTTTATTTTCTAATAAAAATTAGCCATTTAAAGCCTTACAGGATTACCATGTTAACAATGCGGCGCCGAAGCCAAACGTCTTAATTGATCCATACGAGCTCTTAATATGAAAATTATCTACAAATATCCGATTGAACATGTATCCAATGGCTCAAGAAATATCATTCCCATTCAAAAGGGTGCGCAAATCTTAGATATTGAATATCAAGGAACGCAACTGACTATTTGGGCTTTGGTAGAAAAGGACGCGCCACTAGAAGATAACGAATTCGTCATCTTTTCAACTGGCCACACAGATCCACTACTTGATGATCCAAATTTAGTCTATTTGGCCTCAGCACAACACCACACTCACTTTTTACATGTTTTCAAGCTAGAAAAAAGCTAGTTTTTTGCTCGCACTAACTTCGATATTCACTCTATCTCTAGACGATAGCCAACGCCGGCCTCAGTGAGTAAATAGACAGGTCGTGCAGGCTCATCCTCTAGCTTCTGACGCAAGTGACCAACGTAAATTCGCAAATAATGATTCGACTCAATACGACGACCACCCCAAACTTCTTTTAGTAGCTGTCGGTGCGTCATAATTCTGCCTTTGTTGACCAAAAATATATTGAGTAATTGAAACTCGATCGGGCTCAAGTGAACCTCTTCGCCGCGCTTGAGTACTTTACGAGCACTCAGATCAACTTCAATATTGCCAAACTGAAATTTAGGAGAGAGGGTTTCACTGGCAGATCGACGACGCAAGAGAACACGAATGCGCGCCATTAATTCGGCCATGCCAAATGGTTTTGTCAAATAGTCATCAGCACCTGCATCTAGAGCCTTCACTTTCTCGTGCTCAACAATACGGGCAGATAAAACCAAAATGGGTAGTTCTGACCAACGGCGTATATTCTCAATGAGGGTAATTCCATCGGCATCTGGTAAACCCAAATCAAGCACAACTAAATCTGGTGGCGCCTTCACAATCTCAGAAATAGCAGCCGCCACGCTGCCTGCATAGCCAGAGGCTAAATCCATTCCCTCTAGGATTTTCAAAATCATATCCCGGATCTCAGGATCATCTTCAACTACTAAGACATATGGTTTATTTTGTTTGGGTGTCAAAATTGATGGGCCTCACTCAAGATCAAGGTCGAAGTTGGGAGCGCTAATTAAGGGCAATTGAATCACTACCACTGCGCCATTGCCATCTGCAACGTTTTCTGCCCAAATGGTGCCGCCATGCGAATCGATAATCGTTTTGCATATGGCTAAACCTAAGCCACCGACTACAGAATCATTATCGCCCTTAGCAAATGCCTTAAACAGAGAGGTGGGCGATTTTGTAAATCCAGAACCATAATCTCTTACCTCAATCTCCACAAACTCCTTACGACGCCTAGCATTAATCTCTATTACCGAATCAGGCCCAGAATATTTTGCGGCGTTATCTAATAAGTTATAAATCACGCGCTCCATTAACACCTCATCAAAATAAAGCGGTGGAATCTCTGGATCAATTGATATCTCTACCTTACGATAGGGAAATAAAGATGAAAAATATTTAATACTAGTGCCGATGACCTCTTCGATTGGCTGCCATGCCTTCTCTAATGTAGGCTTCTGGGTTTGTAACTTCACAATTTCTAATAAATTATTGATCTTGTTTGAAAGTCGCTTTCCTTGATTCGCAATGGTAGTGAGCGTGTGGTTGCTATTCACATCTAGGTTGGCTGCCTTGCTTTGCACCTCTTCTGCCAGGCCAATAATTTTGGTTAGCGGTGTACGTAAGTCATGCGACAAAGAAGATAAGATAGCGCTACGCAAGCGCTCAGTGGCCGCCTCAACTTTGCTAGCTTCGTCTGACCGAGCCAATTGCAGCTTTAATACTGCTAGTGCAATCAAATCTGCAGCAGTTTGAAGAAACTGCTCTCGTCCATCTTTTTTACTAAAGGGGCTCAAATCTTTAGCTAGCAATACACCAAATTTCTTCCAGTCCGATTGAATGGGTATAAAAATTTCGCATTCAAGATTAGGATCAGGTTCTGATGGGGGAGTTGCCACAGACCCATCCATGATTGCCATGACTTGCTCTATGTGTTGAGTATTTTGAGGAATGATTATCTCCTCTTCATTTAAAAGATACATACTCAACTCAGCCTTGATGGCTGGCTGTAAGCTTGTCAAGCTAGTGGCGATCACTTGTTCGATATTCTGAGCCTTAAATAAGCCTTGGGATAAATTTTGCAAGGCAAGGCTCATTGAGGCTCGACGCGTAATATCGGCTATTTTTTCTTTAAGGCTTGATACAAAATTTCCGGTAATTAATCCAATGATCAACATCACCCCGAGCGTAATTAAATATTGCAGATCCTCGACATCAAATGAATAAAGCGGCGCAACAAAGAAGAAGTCAAAAAATGCAACATTTAGAAAGGCTGAGACAACAGCTGCGCCACGTCCAAATGCAAGAGCAGCCAGAAAAGTGCTGAGCAAAAAGATCATAGCAATATTGGCATAGTCAATAAAGCCGCCGAAAGACCAGCAAAGAGCAGTCACTCCCATTGCAATTAAAAAACAGAGGGAAATTGTCTTTATTAGGGCCCGGATACTAAGGGCATTCATATTGGGTATTTTCATCATCCCATTTTCCACCCAAAAGACTAAATACAAAATAGAAAACCACCCGGAGGTGGCTCTCTCTAAAGCGATGCAACTTCGATAACTTCGCTTACCAGTGCCAAATGATATCGCCTGAAAAAACAGTAAGATTTTTCATATTGGGTGCCATTCCTAAATTGGCATTCCCATTAAATGCGGCCTTATTTGCTGTGTAATAAGCTATTTCTGGGCGCACTTCAATTTGTGGCGAGAACCAGTGCTGCCAGCCAAAAGCTAAGTTACGGTAAGTAGCAGCTGTTCCAGTACGCTGTCCTTGTGGGTCCCAATAAATTTCTGGACGCAAAGATAAGTTATTTAATGGATCAATCTGATAGTTTAAGTAAGTTACAAATCCTTTTGCTGTTGCAGTACAAGTTAATGCTGCTGCATTACTACAAGAAGCCCAGCCCGGTGAGTTATATGCAAAAGTGAGCGGAGTCCAAATTGGGCCGCCATTATTACTCGTCATGACATAACTATTATTCAAGTTGGGAACATTATTTTGATGCTCCTGATAAACCTCAGAGGAAATATGCCAGTGCTCGTCGAAGGTGTGATAGAAGGTTAGGCCATACCATTGCAGGTTGTTATAACCCCATGTCCCGCTATTAATACCATTAGCAGTTGCCTGCAAATTGGTTTTTCCATCATCCGTGGTGTATCGAACCGCAAAAGTGCCGGCAGGATTTGCGCCTGGATCTTGCCTAGTAGTTTTATTCGGGAAAAGTGCATTAGGGGCTGGGTTATTAGTAGTTGACCATGAATGATTCAAAGATGAGTCTGTACCCCCCTCAATACCTGCTTGAATAATCCAATTCCTGTCCACGGCTAACGAAGCAATAATTCCTTCGTTTGTATAGTTATCGTAGGCATAGGTCATGGAATGCGAATACATATAGTTATTTGGCGCCAACTGTGCCTCGATATCTGGCACAGAAATATATCGCCCCACACGAATATTCAAACCTTGCATTACAAAGGGCGTATACCACTCGGCATAAAGCATGGGGGCATCCCAGCCGTTAGCCAAATTTTGATTTAAGTACTGTCCGCTCATCACACCGTAAGAAGTGGTGTAGCGATAATCCTGACCATAAATCATGGATGCTCTGAAGCCCCAATCATTGTGATCTTTTTGCACCATATCCGGAATACGTTCAACGTATTCAACAATTTGATCCAAGGCTAATGAATTTGGATTGTAGGAATAAGCAGCGGGCGCATTTCCACCATGTACCGAAGCATTGCTAAAGTTAAATCCAGCATTAGCCCAGCCGTACGCTTGGATGTGATTGTCAATCATCCACTGCCCAAAGGCGGTATCAGAAATTGCATTCATAAACGGACTATCCACCGCATTAGGGAGAGAAACGCCAAGTGACGTGGTGCCACCATAAGGCCATTCTGTGAAAGGCATTGGTGGCATAGTCATGGCTGCGGGAGGAAAATCTTCGCGCCGAGTGGGGGGCGCATTTGGATCAACTGGCGCAGCATCCTTGCCCATCTCTAACTTGTAGTAATTGGTCAGGCGATTCCAAAACCCTGTGCCGAGGGCTGAATCTAAACAGCTATAGTCTTGATAGGGATCACAAGTTTTTACACTGACAGATGCATTGTCTGCATAAGCCGATCCCAATATAACCATAAGCGCACCACCCAGAAATAGGCGTTTTCCAATTTGCCGCATACATACCCCTTTTTAACTAAATCATGTCGAGCTTTAGTAAGCTCGGTTTTAGTTAGAGTAAACAACGAGGTATAAAAATGGTGTAAAAACGCCTTAGTATCGTTGATGGTAGTGACATTTTTGTCATAAACCAAACATCAAGCCAAGCGATAGGCCAATACTTCTTTCGCTCGATGCCCCCACCCCATAGTTATATTCTGGACTAATAAACCAGCCCATCTCTTTTGAGGTCCAGACCATTAAATCAAGAGCAAAAGAAATTCCATATTGATTGATGGGGCTTGCACCTGAAGTAGCGTGCGTGATTGCAGGCCCCGCCCCTACCATCAGCTCAATATTGTGAGTCACCTCAAATGGCTTCTTAAACAAAATTTGACCTCCCAATGTATGCAGGTAGCTTGAGCTAAGGTATTGGGTGCCAAGCTCAATCTCAAGTAAATCCTCAATCACTAAAAACTCCACTGAAGCTGTGGGGCCGACATTGCTTGTTACCTCACTCACACTCTTCTCAGCCGCACCTCCCAACATCAAAACCAACGCATGTCCTTCTGGCTCTTCTGCAGCAAGCACAGGCAATGAGGTCATACCCATCAATAGAGTCGCCAAAAATATAAGGAGGCGTCTTTTCATGAATCAGTTAACCGTTAATTAATGAGGGCCATTAATATCTTAAGCTAGCACTTCTTTTGTAAGGCCTTTATGACTTGGATTATCGCCAAATATTTACTAAGCGCAGGAATGGTTGTATTTATTTCTGAAGTAGCAAAACGCAGTGATCGCCTCGGCGGTCTTTTGGGGGCGCTACCAGTCATGACATTGCTTACGCTGACTTGGCTCTATTTTGAAAATCAAGGCGTTGAAAAAATTGCCAACCATGCTTATTACACATTTTGGTATGTCATACCCACCTTACCAATGTTTTTATTATTTCCTTATTTATTACCCAAAATTGGGTTTTGGCTCACGATGGGTGCGAGCATAGGCATCACCATGATCTGCTTTCTTCTATTTGCGCTTTTGATCAAAGGATTTGGAATAGAGTTGATGTAAATCCAACATTGCTCCCAATGACTTTTGGCTTTGTTTGCTCTAGCTTGCTCATCAACAATAGGCGTTCACGCATTTACATGCCGACTTATTAACAATTAATGTCAGTTTGATGACGCACTCATAAGCTCTACCCCCAAAGTTCTAGAGCTAAGGTTGTATATCTAATAGGCAATATATTTTTTACTATGAGACCAACATCTATTGCACTCATTAGTTACGCAACCATCACGGGAATTAAGCATGAATAAAGAGCGGCTTGCTATTGAATCAAAAATCGTTCGTCACCCACGTTTTTATGAGCTAGCTCGAATTCCTAATTATCAACTAGAGCTGCGTAGCGAACATCAATTAGATGGTGCTAATGCAATTACTGATAGCCCGCCAAATAGTCTGCGTGCATTTTTCTATGATAGCGCTAATGAGGTTCGACTTTCTTCAGCCCGCTCATAAAGATCGTAAGAATAGGATCCTGATAAGTATCGATCTAACTTCGAATAAATACCGTCCTTACTGACTACGGAGCTATGTCCAGAACCCATTACGCGCAATCCCGCCATTCCTTTTTCTAGCTCAGCTGGGTCATTGTTAAAGAAGCGACGGTGAATACATTGGCGTCCTAGCGCCACCATTAATAAGTGATTTGCATATATTGAAAAACATATATGCTGGTATACGCAATTTAAATCAGCGGCCACCTTGGCAAGCAAGTGGCATCTCATTTATGGTCAGGTCTTTTGTATCATCGCAATTAATACCTATCGGCGAAGTGCTGCTGGCTGCGCATCCACCTAGCACCAATAGAAATATCGCCAACAAAACAAAACTCAATAATTTTTTCATCTTATTACCTTATCAATAGTCTTTTACTGCGCCTATTTATTCACACTCATATATCTTCACTTTTTCTGCATGCAAAATTAAGACCAAAATGCTTTGATATTGGATGCCTCCATTTTTGAGCGTTCATATCCTCTATGTAATGCTGCCTCAATCTGTTTTGGGTCTAGCAGGTTAACACCAGGGGGTGTACCTGCCACCACCCACTTTACCTTTGTGCCCGTAGCCTCTATATCTTTAATATTTTGGGCGATTGGGTGGGGGATGGTTGTCAATATTGCACCCGTTACACCATCTGTCAGCGTGATGATCAAAGCCCTTTTGGAGCCCGCCACCAAATCTACATGAGCAGGATTAGAGCAAATACCACCATCCATTACAAAACGCTGACCCAACAGTGTCGGGCCGGCGACCCCTGGTAATGAGCTACTAGCAGCTGCACCATGCGCCAGGGGAATATTATTTTTTCTTGCAGTCTCTTGGCTGACCACCAAACGCTCGCCGGTATAGCAATCGATTCCGGTAGTATGCATCCGACTACTTGGCCAATCTGTTTTGCTATCCCCAGTTAAAAGCGCGGCTAGTTTTTCGATTCGATCGCTATTTAATTTATTATCAGCTGCCAATGCTGCAGCGCCTATGACTCTGCGAGTTTCAATACTGCCATCACTTGCGCTCATATTGATTTGATCGGCCCTCATCTGACTTACATTAGGGCTAGCAATTGGAGCCATCTTAGAGAAGATGGCTGGGAATTTTCCAAAAAAATCAAACTCGGTGCGTAAGCGTAAAAATTCACCGGAGAGTAAAGATGATCCCATGTAAGAACCAGCAGAAGTGCCCACTACCATTTCTGGAATTTGAGCCATATCCAAGCCAGCCTCATAAAGACCATGAAAGAAACCGCAATACCAAGCAATATAGTATTCCCCGCCCCCACCAAGCACCATTGTTCGATCAAGACCTTTAGCTAGCTTGGAAACTGTGGGCTTAGTAGCAATTGGAATTGCCAAGCCATCATCAGAAAATAATTTCTTGGATATTTCATTGGCCTTTATTTCAATACTAGACTTTGCGCCTGCTGCTTGTGCACTTGGAATACCCAATACCATTCCACAGGCCCCTGCGATTGCAGCTGAACTAATAGCTGATGTTTTTAAGAAGTTACGGCGGGAAGATTGGGTCATGTCAGCTCCATTGATGATTTATCAATTTATAGCAGATCCTAAAAGCAAAAAACCACCATAAGGTGGTTTTCTTCTTTTTAATAGCCTTTTAATCCTTTGGCGCGTATTGCATCTCGCCATTGCCAAATGACCAGTTTTCTTTATTCACTTCCACCAGGTTGATAAAGATATCTTGCGGCCTTACTTTAAGCCTCTCTACGATGCCGTCGCATATTGCTTTGTAGAAAACTTTCTTCATTTCAGTGGTTCTGCCTGCATTCAGGGTTACTTGAATAAAGATGATGTCCTCTGAATACTCAATACCCAAATAGCTTTTAGGTATTACTAGTTCATTGCTGTCGTGCCTGGTGATGACTTGGAACTTATCATCTTCTGGCACATTAATATGCTCTCGCATGGCACCATAGACAATATTACCCACTTGCTGGGCAAAGTCTGTTGGATGTTTTTTGCTTAAATCGATTCTGACAAAAGGCATATGCAATCCTTAGTTTTAGATAATTATTTTAAAAATAGTCCGGCCCAAGTTCAATAAAACCAAGGCGATGATTGAGGTGACCAATAACATTCAGGGCTCCTGATACATTTCATAAGCATTGGCTAGTAAATGGGCCAAAAGCGGCCCACTAGCCTTCATCTTCCCATGGAAATCGCGCCCGACTTAACTCTTCCATTATTTCGCGCTTACTTTGCACGCGTCTCCTGAGGCCATTCGCATCTTGCAGACGTTGCTCATAGTCAGAGAGGCCTTCTAACCCTTCTTTTTTCGAGCTTTCAGCCTCACCATTTTCTAAGCTGGCTTTATTAGTCATATATCGTAGATAAAAACCGGCTCAAGACTTTTGTTTTGAGAAAGAAAATATCCCAATCATTACCAAAGCCGCCAATACTTCAGCCGTTACAAAACCTAAGACATTGCCGGGAGCAATGCCCACAAAAGTATTTGTGAAACTTCTTGCCAAGGCAACAGCAGGATTGGCGAAGAAGGTAGATGAAGTAAACCAATAGCCTGCTGTTACTATTAACGCAACAAGCATTGGCACTCGATCTTTGACCTCTTTATCACCTATATGAATGACTGAAAGTAAAACGAGCGTTGACATGAATTCGCTTAACCAAATTCCTAATCCCGCTCTAACCTTAGTTGATTCTTGAATTATAGGTAAGCTAAACATGAGGTGTGTCAGCCATATTCCGCAGAGAGCCCCGGCAAATTGGCACAAGCAATAACCCAACATCTTTTTCAAATCCAAATAACCCAACTTCCAAAACATCAAAGTGACTACGGGATTAAAGTGGGCACCAGAGATGGGTCCTAGCAATGTAATCAAAGCGTATAAACCTGCTCCTGTAGCAATGCTGTTTCCTAGTAACGCTATTGCGGCATTACCAGAGTCTAAGGTCTCACCCATAATTCCTGAGCCAGCAACGATAGCCAATAGCATGGCGGTACCAATGAATTCGGATAGATAAGATTTCATAGTCAGATCATAAAGCCCGAGTATGAAAAAACGCCCGCAGGATGTTTTGGTGTCTATTCCTGCCTGCACCCTATAGAAATTAACCCTAATATATATCACTATGACCCCTTAAAACAGGGTCATCGGTATAAACCAGTAGTGGAACCTCATTTAAATTGCGCTCTGCGGAATTAGTATGGGCTCTTAATTCAATATCCAGCGCCATTTTGGCTGGTCAACCAATGATTGGGCTGGATGAGCAAATGAAAGATCGTATTAATGAATTTCTAGCCAATGGCTATCTAACCGCAACTTCCATTATTAAATTTGATTGCTTTAAGTCCTATGAAGAAACCACCACTTATCTTCAAGGTGTAAACAAAATTCGTTTTGGCTATCTTTACCACTACAGCTCCTTAACCTACGATGCCAATGCCGAAACGCCCAAGCAATCCGAAGATGGAAATTATTACGATCTTCCAGAACCCTTAAAAGCTATCTGTGGCGATATTTGGAAAACAATTACAGAAATTAAAATAGGGGACTTTAAGCTGAAAGCGAAAGTGACCTCCCTGCTCAATGAAGATAGCAACTTAGAAATAGATAATTTTTTATTAACTGTTGGGTTTGAGCCAACCCATCAAAACATGATTTACAGCAACGGAGTTCAAGTAACAAAACTGTTTTGATAAGGCCATCTTATGTGGGGAGGGAAGTGACCCCTAAGCACCCCTCAAGGCTATCAGCAATGGATGGCCCATTGGAAACTCCACGTCTTCAATAGCCGCAGTAACTTCAGGTAAGGTCTTGGCAACCTCTTCACTTCCCTGAAAAACCATTGTCCATTTACTAAAACTTCGTTCACTGATAGATTTTGCCTCTATTAGGCGAACATTTTTATGTCTGCTATCTTTTTGAATTTTTTGCCACAAGGCTTCGATATCTTTTTCAAGCCCCTCAATCACTTGACCAAATTGATTGTTCTCATAAATAAGCGCGCCAGTAATACCTAGCGCTTGATTCTTAGAATACGAGTGATATAGAAGCCTCATCAAGCCCAAAAAGGACATATTTTGGGCTGGCTCACTCACATAAGTTAATTCGATTAGTTGAGACATTCACAAATACTAGAGAGCTCTAGGACTAATTACTCTAGGCGTTTACCCCATCATGAAAAGATGAACCATCCCCAAACAAAATTACTCTTTTAGGGAGCAGAAGATGAAAAAACCACTTGAGAGTGGTTTTGATGTTTCTGCGAGTCCTTAAGCACTTAGAGATATGTATTTCATAATGCCAAACGAGCTGAAGCCATACGCCTTAATAATGCGAAACTAGTTAATGCTTATTGGAGGCTGGCACCAAACCGGTCTCTTCAATCGCTTGGGCATTTTGGGGGGCACTTAAGAACATAAGTAAGGCCTGTGATTCTCTGGGAACTTTAGAGCTGGCAACAACAGCGCCAGAAAACGTTGTGATTAGCTGAACCTCTTGTGGAATCAGCCCAATGATATCGATCCCCTTAACTGCTTTGAGCTCACTTCGCTGTTGACAGCCTATCTCCGCTTCTCCCTGCGCAACAATTTCACCAACTGGTGTAGCAGGAATTTGCCTGGCTTTTCCAGCCATTTGCTCTGTAATTCCAAGCTTATCCATCAACTCGTTTTTGATGTATTCGCCGCTAGCGCTATCCGAATAAGCCATTGTTTTTGCATTGAGCAAAGCCGCTTTAAATTTAGCGACTGTACTGATATCTGGCTTAGCGGCCCCTTGCTTTACTGCACACGCAATTGGTGAATTTGCCAAAACAACTTTACTTCCTGGAATAAGCTTCCCTTGCGCCATTAGATCATCAAGCGAACTACCGACCATAATTACCACATCAATTTGTTCGCCACGATCTAGGCGAACTGGAATAGCATTTTTAGTTATTCCCATTGAAGGGCCCCAACCTGAAATCAATTTGTTTCCTGTTTGCTTTTCAAATTCAGGAGCCAATTCTTTATAGGCCTGAGCAAAGCCCCCCGAACTCACCACTTGAATTTCAGCTGCCGGCACTCCAGCAGCAGCAAGCAAAATAAATCCAATGCAAATATTTTTTATAAACAATAGTTTCATTATGTCTCCATTTTTATTTTCTTAAGGATAAAGCTTTAATGATTTATTAACTTAACCCTCGGTTGTTTAACCGAATTTTATATTCTGCTAAGCTCAATCTAAAAAACAATTTCAACATCAATTTCTTTCATCATATATTGGCAGAATCTTTCGAGCTATTTTTTAATCCAAAGCTAGAAAATACAATAAAAATTGTCGGCAAGCTTGCCGATAGCTTTGCAACAGCTCAATAAAAGAGGTAAGCTGTTCAATCATTAATAGTCCTTATAGTCATGGCCATCATTCATATAAAACGCATTGCTTTATTTCTCATCTCTATTTCACTCAGCTGTGTAGCACATGCTGAACTTACACGCCTAGAAATTACGAGCATTGAGCCTTACGGAACATTTCTCAGTGGCAGCTATGTCATTCTTAAGGGAAGGGTTCATGGTGAACTATCGCCCAGCGAAAATATACCCGGGCTTAAGCAATTACAAACCAATAATTACGGAATGGTTGAATATTCTGCTAATGTTGTACTAATCATGCCCGATGAAAATGGTCACTCAAATGGTGGATTAATTATCGATATCCCCAACCGAGGCCGTGCTTATGCTCAAGCACTTTATAACGCACCCAGGGGATTACCTTTTCTCTCCGGAACATTTGCTCAGGGCACTGGATACTTGCAAGATGTTGGCTTTAGCACAGCCGAGATTTACTGGGAGCTAGGTCAAGGGGCTCAATTGCCATCATTCATCGATGCGCAGGGTGAAAAACAATATGTAGAAGGTGTCGGGTTTGCCATTGTTAGGGATGCAAGTAACTTTTTTGCGCACCGCGCGCATGACTCCGAAGGCAATCTCAATCCGTTTGCTGGAAAAATTAGTCGCCTGCTGGCTAGTGGCAAATCTCAAACTGGTCGCTTTCTAAAAACGTTCTTGCTAAATGGCTTCAATATGGTTGGCCACGAAAGAGTTTTTGATGGCATGCACATATTTGTTTCTGGCGCTGGACTATTGCCTATCCTACAAACCGGAGTGGGGCCAGAATCCAACGGCAACAATGCGCCAAGCTTCGCCAATCCCGAGATGAGAGGTGTCCACGAAGAAGTGCTGACGATCGCTGAGATCAATAAGCGAGTACAAGCTCGGGGTGAACTGCCGCCCAAGCTGATTCTTATTTCAAGCACTACAGATTACTACTCTCTTAGAGCCTCATTAGGACGCACTGGCGCAAGTGGCACTCATGACTTACCTTTGCCAGCCAACGTCAGAATGTACGATATTGCAGGTGCTTCACACGTTCTGCTACCCATACAAAATGAAGATTGCAAAATACCTGTGGCCACACTAGATTGGACCCCCGTGTCGCGCGCCACCTTGGCACGCTTAGATCAGTGGGTCATTAACAATACGGCGCCACCACCAACAACCTTGCTTCAACTTCAACTCGCTCAAAACATGCCTGCTACCCTGAGGGCACCTAAACACTTAGCTAGCGCTGTCATACAAACTCCTCGACTCGATGCTGATGGCAATGCGATCGGCGGCGTGCGTCTGCCCGATCATGCAGTCCCCTTAGGCACAAATGGAGGCCAAAATGAACCTCAAACTTTTACTTGCTCTCTTGCGGGCTCTTACATCGCCTTTGCCAAAACTAAAGCTGAGCGAGAGGCCGCGCACGATACCCGCCCATCTATTGAGGAGCGCTATAAAAACCAAGATGATTATGTCAATCAAGTCCGTAGTGCCTCGATTAAATTAATGCAGGCAGGCTTTTTATTACCCGATGACGCCGCCGTGATTATTGCAAACGCCGCAGCAAACCCAATTTTTGGGGAGGTTCAGAAAGATAAAAACCCGCGCTAACTTAAAGCTATTCGTGCAAAATGAAATCTGCTGCATCCTTAATTAGCTCGGTTTCATTTTGATTAAAGCCATGGTGGGCTAGCGATAAGCACTCCTCGCCAGTGCTCATACCGCCATCAATCAAGATAAGTTGAGATCGCGAGTCTTTTGGCCTATCTTTGATGACTGCTTCAGATGCAGATTTGGGGGTGCTCGAACATCCATCATGGATGTGATGAATTGCCAGAACAGGCAATTTTCCATCCCCATCCATCGAGACCGTTCTATAGGTGCCAGCAATAATCACGCCGCTTATCATCTGCTGCTGCTCCAATCCACTATTAGCAAATTCTGAAACACTTACGGTACCCATGCTATGGCCAAATAACCAAATGGGTATATTTAATTTTTCTTTGTAATATTTAACGACATTTAAAATTCTTTGCTGATGATCTCGAGTCGACCTCGAATTATTTCTTCCATTACCTAATCCATATGGTGTGTCGACCAGTACGGCATCGATTCCATATTGAGCCCATAGCTCAATAGACCTTACAAAAGTATGAGTATTGGTGGTTGATCCATCGTCTTGTAAGCGCAAAACACCGCTGCCGCCTGGAAAAAGGAGAACAACTGCTTGGGGATGTTTTGCTGCCAATAAAAATGTTCTAGTGGGAGCATCATTTTTATAAGAAACATCAAAAACTTGAGCTTTTGCCTGAATTGAAACTAGAGTACCAAGTAAGGTCAGCAAAACAAATATTTTCATGGAATAGTTTTACACCTAATCAAGTGCAAAATCCACCCGGGTTGGTTTTTGCACTTCTTGGCAGTCCGGGGCGGAATCGACCAGGGCTGAGGATACCTAACCTTATTTTCTATTAGCTCCATAAGTCTTGTTGAGGTAATCCACAATGATAGGAACCTCCTCATCAGTAATCGGCGCCTTAAAGACATTCTTCATCCTTAAAACTTGGGCATTCCAGTAACCAACTCCCGTATTAGGCGGCTGATATTCTGCGTAGTGAGCAGAGTGACAAGCAGAGCATTTTTGTAAGGTAAGCTGATAACCTGGCAAATCTGATGGTCTCCATAAAACAGTATCGGCTGGCAACTCAATTGTTTTAGCTTGTGCCATTTGCGCCAAAGCAAGAGCAGATATAAGAAGAAGTAATTTTTTCATATTCTTCTCCTTAAACCGCAGTGACCTTGACGGTCTCCACGATATTTCGCATATAACCAGCAGGCATCCAAGTTGCGGTCATTGGCTGAACTTGACCGGCATGATTAAAGGCTCTAACCCTTAAGTCCAATGTGCCTTTTTGTTTTGGCATAAATTCAACACGCCACTCTCTAAATGAGAAACGACCCAAGTCTTGACCCAATCTCGCCTCTGTCCAATTTTGTCCATTGTCCTGAGAGAATAAAACTTTCTTTATTCCATAGCCGGCATCAAAGGCAATGCCTCGAGCTTGAGTAGGCTTACCAACAGTCACAACGCTATTGTCTGTGAAGTTCGTAATAAAAGAGCGAATCGTAAATTGATTAATTGGAATCGTTTTAGAAGGGGCCGTTCCAGGCGCAACGCAATTACAGTCGTTATCGGGAATGCGATAAGCGGGATTCATCCAATAGCCGTTGTATACATCATCAACCACTTTAATTTCGCTTAAGTGCTTGACCCAATAGGTTCCGTAGTAACCGGGCACAATTAATTTAATTGGATAACCATTTAAGAAGGGAATGTCTGTTCCATTCATTTGGTAGGCAACCATGACATTGCCATCCATAGCATGGTCAATATCCAAACCTTTTACAAAATCAGAATCACTTGGCAATACTGGCTGATCCAATCCATCAAAGGTTACCTGCTTAGCGCCGCGACCGGGGTTAGCCGCTTTCAAAATATCTTTTAAGGCAACACCAACCCAAGCGGCATTACCCATAGCGCCATTACCCAATTGACCACCATTGACCCTAGGCTCAAATAAGCCACGACTGTTACCAGAGCATTGATTCACCGCAACAATGCGCTGGGATGGGAAGTTTTTCTTTAAAGACTCTAGAGAAATCTCTAAAGGCTTTTCAACATTGCCGCCAACTTTTAACCGATAAGTAGTGGGATCAATCGATGTCGGAATGCCAGCCATGTGATAGCGCACAAAGAATTCATCATTTGGCGTAATGACATGATTGTCGTAATACTTAAAAGGTGTCTCTAATTGCGGTGGCCTAGAGGTCAGCACAATCATGGGCTTCTTTTCAGGAAAGGCCATGAGCTCACGCTCGCCATAGGCAATAGGTAAATTAGTACTCTCTGCTCCCAAAGCCCAGGATGGCAATAAAGAACTGGCTCCACCAGCCAATGCCGCAGTAATGACTTTACGTCTATTGGTAAAGTTCTCTGAATTCATGGATATCTCCTCCACAGTATTTTTTAAGCTCATGTCAGCATAGCTACTTTTATAGAAGCATGCGTTAGTGATTACCCTCGGCACTAATTAAAAATATCGTTTTAAACGACATTGACTGGCGCAGGGATGAATAATTGATTTGTCCTTTTAAAGGACGGTTCTAGATAGTGGTATCCGACTCAAATGGCGCCTAATCCTGCCAAGCCATAAAAGAAAATAGCCCAACAAGTGGGCTATTGAGATTCTTGGTGGCCCGGGGCGGAATCGAACCAGGGCCTAGGATGTCAAACTCTACCCTAGACTAATACCTACTTTATTCATAGTGAGTCCACATTCTTAAGATTCGAACCGTCTTCTCCTTGCGCAAAATTTCATAAACTAAGCGATGTTGAATATTAATTCTGCGTGAGTGAGCCCCCTTTAGATCACCAACTAACTTCTCATAAGGTGGCGGATTTTGGAGAGGATCAACTTCTAAAATATCTAATAAAGCCTGAGCTTTATCTTTAAGGCCTGCGGCAGATAGTTTTTTAGCATCCTTAATGGCATATTTGGAATAAGCTAAATTCCAAGTCACCACTTCAATGCCCTTTTACTTTTAGTAATAGGCTCAGCCATAGCGTCTTTGATTGACTCACGCATTCCTGGAATGGCCAATAGATAAAGTGTTTCCTGAATAGCGCTCCAATCTTCTTCAGATACTAAAACGGCATTTGCTCGCTTACCAGAAATGACTACTGGCTTGTGTGACTCTGCCGCTTGATCAATTAAACGGTAGAGACCTGCTCGAGCTTCACTTGCAGTTAATGTGGTCATGATTTCACTCCTTTTCAAAATAGTACGCAAAAGCGTACGCTTTGTCAAGTGACCATCTCATCCGCCAAACCAAAAGAAAATGCCCCGCACGGAGCAGGGCATTCTTTGAGTTTGGTGGCCCGGGGCGGAATCGAACCAGGGCCTAGGATGCCCAACCCGTTCAGCTAGACCGATTTCGCTTTTCAATCATCTGGTTCTCCCACCATGTGAAAACTTTGTTCACAAAATCAACATGCCCTTTGTATGGGATTGATTTGGAAGAAGTATTTGACCGACACAAGGAGTGCGGTAGTTAATGCGTCGGTCATGAGGCTTGACTGGCACAGGGATGGGACACCCTTGGAGTGCTCGCCACCGCTACATGAAGTGTCTTTTTAAAGGACATTACCACTACAAGCCCCTTGTATAGCTCTTACTATCTTTCGGCTCAACTAGAGCAAGAATTCCTAAAACCAGCAATGCCGCAACGACTTCAGCAATAACAAATCCAAACACACTTGATGGAGCAATACCAACAAAGGTATTCGTAAAACTTCTAGCTACTGCCACTGCTGGATTGCTAAAGAAAGTAGATGAAGTAAACCAATAACCTGCTGTTACTGTTAAAGCAACTAACATTGGCACCTTATCTTTGGCTTCCTTGTCGCCAATATGTATTACTGAGAGCAATACAAGAGTAGATATAAGCTCACTAACCCAAATACCCAATCCTGTTCTGACCTTGGTTGACTCTTGAATAATGGGTAAGCTAAACATTAAATGTGTGAGCCAGATACCAGCAATAGCGCCTGTAAACTGACATACCCAGTAACCCAACATCTTTGGCGCTTTGATATGGCCTAGTTTCCAAAACATCAAAGTGACAACGGGATTAAAGTGAGCGCCCGAGATGGGTCCTAGTAAAACAATTAAAGCGTAGAGTCCTGCCCCAGTAGCAATACTGTTTCCAAGTAAAGCTACAGCGGCATTACCAGCACCCAATGATTCGCCCATAAAACCTGACCCTGCCACTATTGCTAATAGCAAGGCTGTACCTACAAACTCACTTACATAACTTCTCATGCTTTAGTGTGGATCTCTTTAAGGCTCATTGAATCTAATTTATCTAGTGACATAGCCGCCATGATGTCTAAGCGTCTTTTGAGGCCATTCATTACATCATTAAATGCACGTCGCTTTTCCAAGTCTGTACCCTGCACTTGTGATGGATCAGGAAATCCCCAGTGAGCAGTAGCTGGCTGTCCAGGCCAAAATGGACATTGTTCACCCGCCGCATTGTCACAAACAGTAATTACGAAATCCATCTTGGGGGCGTCAGGTTGACCATACACATCCCAACTTTTTGACTTTAGCAAAGTGCGATCCATTCCCAATTCTGCGGCAATGTCAGCGGCAATGGGATTTACGCTTGTACCCGGAGTGGAGCCTGCAGAAAAACCTTTAAATTTTCCACTTGGATGAGTAGATGCCAGCGCCTCACCAATAATCGAGCGAGCTGAGTTGTGTGTGCACAAAAACAGAATGTTGTATGACTTCATAGCGATTTAACCTTTTTAGAGGATTTAACGAGTGAGCAGGGTTTACCGCCGCAACAGTTGTCTAACAAGAACTTGCTTAGCTCTTGGACCAAATCTGCATTAGGGCGATAGATAAGATTACGACTTTGACGCTCTACCGAAATTAAGTTGGCTTGATAGAGCTCTTTCAAATGAAAACTGAGGGTGGCATTTGGAATGCCCAACATCTCATGTATTTGAGATGGGGTTAAACCCTTGTCACCCTTTTGGACAATTAAACGAAATACATTAAGGCGGGACTCTTGTCCAAGAGCTACAAATGCACTTACAGCGTCTGTATTTTTCATAATTCGATGATAATAGAATTATTGTGACAATTTTATGAAATCTAATTTTTGCTTAATGAGCGTCCATGAACGACCTTCCCAATATCGATAAAGCACTATTTCACAAGCCAAATCTTGATGAATTCCAAAACAAAGCTTTACAGAGTCATCCCCCTAAGATTTTGCTTTTATATGGATCATTGAGAGAAAGATCTTTTAGTCGCCTTCTAGCGGAAGAAGCCGAAAGAATATTAAAGGCAATGGGCTGTGAAACTAAGTTTTTTAATCCCCATGGATTACCACAAGTTGATGATGCTCCTGAAACACATCCCAAAGTAGTAGAACTCAGAGAACTCGTTCAATGGTCAGAAGGAATGGTTTGGAGTAGTCCCGAGCGTCATGGCGCAATGACAGGGCTGATGAAATCTCAAATTGATTGGATACCGCTTAGCGTTGGTGCTGTCAGACCTTCACAAGGTAAGACGCTTGCTTTATTACAAGTGAGTGGTGGTTCGCAATCTTTTAATGCGGTTAATCAAATGAGAATCCTAGGCAGATGGATGCGGATGATCACGATTCCCAATCAATCGTCAGTACCCAAAGCATTTTTAGAGTTTGATGACAACAATCGAATGAAACCTTCAGCTAATTACGATCGCGTGGTTGATGTCATGGAGGAGCTGGTTAAGTTCACCTTATTGACTCGCTCAGTTTCTGGCTATTTGACTGATCGCTACAGTGAGCGAAAAGAGTCAGCCGAGGAATTATCCAAGCGGGTTAATCAAAGAGCTATTTGATTGAAATGTCGTTTAAAACGACATTTCATACTGATCCTTTATGATCGCGAAGTGTCTTTTTTTCGCAATCCATTTAATCTCCTTAAATTAGCGCCCTACTTACTATGGATTGCTGACGGCTTCGCGATTGCCGCTCCTTTTGAAATCAAGGTGCATGATGAGCTTATTGCGGAATATCAAGAATCTGCCTATGAAGTAGAAACAAATCTATTTCAAGCACCAGCATCACAGGGCCTCAAGACCAATGTATTTCAAACGCGGCTTGAATATGGGTATGGTATTGCCCGTAATAGTGAGATTGGTGCCAACATCTACTTGAGCAACTACAACGGCGTGAGTTATATCAATGGCGGGAAGGTAGGCCATGTGTATATTCCCACCCATGATGAAGAGGGCTTGTGGCATTACGGGGTGAAGAATGAGATTAATTACATCAAAGATATAGGCGGCAATCAAACCACTTATTACGAGCTAACACCCATTCTTGCTCTACAACTTCAAGATTGGCGGTTTACTATCAACCCAAGCATTGATGTGGCCTTGAATAAAAATAGCTCAGCCACATTCTCACCATCAGCTAAAGCGGTTTATGGGATAACGTCTACGGTTGATGTTGGCATGGAGTATTACGGAGATAACCTACCCAATAAAAGTTTGTACAACATCACTCAACAGCCCCATACTGCTTACTTAGTCCTAGATGCCAAGCATGGCAAATCATCGCTTAACTTTGGGGTTGGTAAAGGTGTTACAGCCAATAGTGATAATTGGGTTATTAAGCTCATAGCCTCACTGAGCTTTAGTTAGTAATGTTGTTTTAAACGACATTGACCAAGTCGTAAGAGCTATTTACAAGCCAGCTTTTCAACGGCCTTATGTTGAGAAGCTCTTTGAGCCATTAACTCAAATCGTCCGCGAATACTATTTTTCATGAAATACTCAATCACGGCGGATGGAATGAATGAGTCGGGCTCTACTATTGCTTCATACTTAAAACTCGTATTGACCTTGTCTGAAGTCAATCTCCAACTACCCTTATAAAACTTTGTGTCGCCACTGATTTGCTCAAAATTTAATAGTCGATTTGGTGTCTCTGTATATTCCATAACTGATTTCATCTCGATAGGAAAAAAGAGTACATTTTCTTCAACTACCCTGTAAACCCGCACCTTGTTGCCCGCCCTAGAAATCACTTTTGATTCCAGTATTCCAGGAATATTTTTTGCGCCCTCATATGCGGTGATGAAGGAGAAAGCATTACAGATGTCTATTGGAACAACGTAACTTGCTTGAATCTGAAAACGTCCTTCCATTGGACTTACGCTAACCTGAACATCAAAAGGATTTGCGTTCTCTTGAGCATACCCCGAACAAGACCACTTGCATAGCAGAAACGGTAGGACAGGATTACTCATCCTGACGTTTAGATTGGAAGCTCTAGGCAACGACATAAGGCGCTAGAACTAAGGTGGGCGCACCATCGCTTAACTTAGAGACAAATGGCTAGGGTGGAAATGAAAAAAGAGAGCTAGAAGCTCTCTTTTTGAATCTTGGTGGCCTGAGGCGGAATCGACCAAGCCTAAAGATATCCAATCCTAGCTCTAGACTTGTAATCTTCTAAAGACTTTTTTCAAACCCAAAGTCAGCGGTAGCACCATTAATACTGAGCCAGCAATTAGGGCAATAGTATTAGGGACTCCCAGCCTATCGCCGACAAAACCATAAACAAGGGGTGAAATAGCACCAGAACCAATTGTTACTGTATAAAACACTCCAAATGCTCTTGATCGCATGTGCGGTGGAACTAACTCGGGGACAGTTCCATAAAGCCCAGAGGATTTTCCATTTAAGGCAACACCAACTAATGGCAGCATCAACATAACAACATCAACATTTAGCGGCAAGGTTAAAGCCATCAGAATAGACGTAGCAATCTCTGTTATTAAAGTGGTTTTGATTACGCCAAATCGAGCTGCGATAAACCCGCAAACAAATTTACCTGCGGCGCCACCAGCAAAAGTTAAACTCAGCGCAAAGCCTACCTGCGTGACTGTGGCGCCTTTAGACATTAATAAAAAAGGTAGTAGTGTTAGAAACCCCATACGAGTAGCGCTATCGATAGCAGCAATTGACGATAAAGAAATAAAGCCTAGATTAAGAAAGTTGCTGCCTGCACCTTTTCCGCTTGTATCACTTGATGCCTTATTTAACTGGGTCTTAGAGTGATTGGTAACTGTTGTTTTAGGTAGAACAACTGCTAAGAACATTACAGCCAACAATCCCAAGAGCCCCATCACGCTGGTTACGGTATGCCAATCCCAGACTGCCAATAAAGCCGCACAGAGTGATGGCAATAACACCTTCCCTATATCGCCAGAAAAGTTATATGTGCTCAGAGCACCCCTTAATTCCGAGCCTTCAAAAGCATGGGAAGTTAATGAGGAGGAGAGGGGGTGTTGAACACTTGCGCCAATACCACTAAGAATTAAACAGGCCGCCAAACCTAAAAAACTGGTAGTCCAACCAGACAATAAAAACCCAATTGCCGCAATCAGAGTGCCGAATAGCAATAGGCGTTTTTCACCGACCTTTTCTGACAACATGCTTGATGGAACTTGTAAGGAAGCCATCGCCCCCGAATATAAAGTCTTTAAAGAGCCAACTTCAGCAAGCGATAGACCAAATGCCATTTGCCAAATGGGAAACATGACATACAGTAGGTCGGTATATCCATCATGAAGAATATGGGCACCACAACAAGACCCCAGGATTCTTTTCTTGAGCGCTTTCATAGCAACAATATAACCGAGCCCAAATGAAAAAACCACCCGAAGGTGGTTTTGGTATTTCTTGGTGGCCCGGGGCGGAATCGACCAAGGCTAAGGATGCTCGGTCCTGGTTTTACTTTTTTACTAGGACTATATAGACTGGTATTTTATTAAGTGTAAAGCTATGAAAATCGCCTATTCCAGTTCGACCAATATCTCTGCTGATCAAGCAATCGATTTATACATCAGGTCGACACTTGGGGAAAGGCGCCCCATTCATAATCGCAAAGCATTTGAGAATATGTATAAGTATGCCAATCTGATTATTTCAGCCTGGGATGGCGATAAGTTAGTAGGTATTGCTAGGTCATTAACTGATTTCTCATATGTTGCGTATCTATCTGATCTAGCTGTAGATGTTCAATATCAAAAGCAGGGCATTGGAAAGCAATTGATTGAGAAAACTAAATCAGATCTCGAGCCAGAATGTATGTTGGTTTTACTGGCCGCCCCAAAGGCAAGAGAATACTATGGGCCCCTTGGTTTTGAACAACACCCAAGTGCCTGGATCCTGAAGAAGGGTGTGAAATAAAAATAGCCCAACAAGTGGGCTATTGAGATTCTTGGTGGCCGGGGCGGAATCGACCAGAGCATACATCTTAGTTATCCGTTCGAATACTCTGGATTAAAAGTTTGAAACAGAGCAATTCCAATACAGGCCAAGAATAATGCTAGGGAGACATAATTTACTGTCTTGGCCCGACGAACCAAAACGTCGAACTTTAGAAATCCCGCAATAGCCAACAAAGTCGTAAGCACAGCCAAGAGCGATAGGTTAATTAGTAATAGAGTTACAACATTCCAAAATCCTGTCGCCCCCGGCACTAGATCTTGGTGAACAATATATTGCTCCTTGCCAGCACCAAAAACACCGACAAAAAAAGTGCCTAACCAATTAGCCCACAATGAAACATACAGAGAGATGGTCGCAATCTTTTTTGAAAAATCTGGCAAAGTTAATTGTGGCCACATCCAAGCAAATGCGAAAAATACGAGCGCCTGAACGGCACCAATTAAATGGGCTTGTAGTAGGCCAATTTGGGCGATTGCGTAAGGCGAGTAAATGGGAGCCAATAAACCACACATCAACATCAATAGGCCTGATATTAAGAAATATCTATCAAATTGAAAATTCATTATTTGTCTCATCTACAAAAGTTAAACATCTGAATATTAGTCTAACGCTGCGCCTACCAATATCCAATCTACCCAATGGTAGGCGCGGTATTTAATGGTGACCTGGGACCGAATCAACTAGGGCTGAGGGTTCTCAACCCTTCATGATCGCCCTAATGTCTCGATAAATCTGTAAACCAGCGATCAAAACTAGAGAAAGGGATAGCGGCACCACCGAAATATAGCCAACCTTCTTAAAGCTAACCGCGCCAACAATACCGCCAATTAAAAACATTCCAAAAATGCATAAATGGGTTTTGAGCTTTTCTCGATTGGCTTTGACATAACCACTCACATTGGCCTCTTGGGACTTATTCCAATAAACCAACTTACCAAGTTCAATGCCTATGTCAGTGATAACGCCCGTCATATGAGTCGTTCTAATCTCTGCGTGCGAGGCCTTAGTGACAATTGCATTTTGTAAGCCCATTACAAAACAAAGGAGTAGAGCAATAGCTGGGACCGTTAAAGGCAAATACAAATTTAAGTTTGCTCCAACAAGCCCGAATACCAGCAACAAGATGGCCTCAAGCAATAATGGCAAAGCAAACTCACTATGAATTTTTCTCCTGTGCCCCCAGTTAACAATAATGGCAGTCGTTGCGGCGCCAAATAAAAATGAGAGCAATAGAGATATACCGCCCAAGACTGAAATAAAGTTATTGAGGGCAAGATCATCGCCGATAGCAGAAATGATGCCGCTCATATGAGATGTGTAGCGAGCGATTGCCAAAAACCCGCCAGCATTAACGGCGCCTGCCACAAAGGCCATATAAGCACCCAATTGAATGTTGGCCTTATGAGACCTTTGGGCGCTAGTTAACAGCTGAATGAACTTAATAGGCATCTAAGCTACATTCTACGACTTAGGGCTTTCAACAAATCAAGGTGGGCGCGCCCATAAATTAAAAAACCACCCGAAGGTGGTTTTGGTATTTCTTGGTGGCCCGGGGCGGAATCGACCAGAGCCTAGGATGCCCAATCCTAGCTAGACTACTTCCAGCTAAGGTTTAACTTCTTACGAGATGCCGCACAATCTCTCAAATAAAGGTTAATGAGGCTTTGATAAGGAATGCCCACCTCTTCTGATACAGACTTGAAGTAACTCACTGAATCCTCATCCAATCTAATCGTAATGGGCTTCTTGAGCATAGAAGCATATGGATTTTTACGGGCTTTTGAGAAATCATATTCTTTACGCATTTTCATCACCTTTAATAAGCTTTTGACTCTTTAGGAGTTGCCTTACGAGCCGAAATAATACGGACAACATTGCCTTCCCTTCGATAGCAATGACAAACCAAAACTACACGAAGAGAATGGCTTACTCCCAGCAAGATAAATCTGTCTTCATCCTCCGAATGATCGGGATCGGAAATTAACTTAGCACTTTCATCATAAAAAACAGATTTCGCCTCTTCAAAAGAAATGCCGTGTTTCTTCAGATTGGCTGATGCTTTTCTGGGTTCCCATTCAAATCGCAATGAAGTCATATGTACATTGTACATATATTATTTGGGGTAAGCAACCAGGCTTAAAAATTCTGGTTCACGCAACCTTTCCGCAGGACTAAATGAAAAAACCACCCGAAGGTGGTTTTGGTGTTTCTTGGTGGCCGGGGCGAAGTCGACCAGGGCCAAAACAGAGCTATCCGTTCGAATACTCCGGATTAAAGGTTTGAAATAAGGCAATTCCAATACAAGCTAAGAATAATGCTAATGAGGTGTAATTCATTGTCTTAACTCGACGAACTAAACAGTCATATTTTAAAAAGCCCGCAATGGCCAATAAAGTTGCAAGTACTGCCAAGAGAGATAGATTAATCAGCAATAAAGTTACAACATTCCAAAAGCCTGTCGCTCCTGGCACTAAATCTTGATGAACAATATATTGCTCTTTACCGGCACCAAAAACACCTACAAAAAAAGTGCCCAGCCAATTGGCCCACAGTGAAATATAGAGAGAGATAGTCGCAATCTTTTTTGAAAAAACTGGCAACGTTAATTGTGGCCACATCCAAGCAAATGCAAAGAATACTAGCGCCTGAACGACGCCAATTAAATGGGCTTGTAATATTCCGATTTGGGCAATTGCGTAAGGTGAGTAAATGGGCACCAATAATCCACACATCAGCATCAATAAGCCTGATATTAAGAAATATCTATTGAAGTGAAAATTCATTTTTTGCCCTAATTACTAAAGTTGAATTCTTCAATATTAGACTAAAGGCTTATTCTTACAAATGAAAAAACCACCCGAAGGTAGTTTGGTGTTTCTCGGTGGCCCGGCTCGGAATAGACCAGGACCTAGGATGTTTAATTCCGCCTCTAGACTGTTGCTTTAAAAGACAATTTACTCTTGCTCAATGTTAACAAATTTGTTAACATACACGGATGAGCTATTCCATCCTTTATTACAGCGAGCAGGTTCAAGAAGACATTATGAATCTTCCCGACACGCTTCAAGCTCGCTATATTGGATTGACCACTCGAATGATTGAGCATGGGCCGAATTTAGGCTTGCCTCATACGGATTCATTTGGCGGCGGCTTATTTGAATTAAGACTTAAAGGGGCTGAAGGTATCGCCCGAGTTTTCTTTTGTACGATGGTGGAGAAAGAAATAGTGATGCTCCATAGCTTTATTAAGAAGACTCAAAAGACGCCTGAGAAAGAATTAAAGATTGCGAAAGCACGTATGAAGGAGTGGAAAAAATGACAACACAGAAGAAAACAAAAATGCTTACCCATAAACAAATGATAAGCAAAATGCTTAAAAAGCCAGCTGTAAAAGCCGCAGTCAAAGAACTTGATCGCACTGAATTTGCTATTCTTGATGAGATTCTTACGGCAAGGAAAGAGGCTGGATTAACGCAAGCTCAAGTGGCAAAAAAGATGGGAACACAAACCCCAGCTATTGCTAGATTAGAAAGCTCTCTGGCTACCGGCAAACATTCCCCAAGCCTAACTACCCTAAGAAAGTATGCGGCGGCCTTGGGCAAGAGAGTTGAGCTTCATTTAGTCTGAGGACGTCTATATCCACTGTAATCATTTCACCCATAATTCATAATAGCTATGTTTGAAATAAAATTGATTGATCAGTTTTACTTTCTGGGACAACTAATCAGATATGGCATTTAGCATTGAACAGCTAGGGGATATTGACTATTTGGTCGGGCAGTGGTGTCTGCTTCTGGCTCCACTTGAAATCAAAAAAGATCTTGATTACGATTACGAAATCGATGGCCAGACTGTAAGTGTTTTTGAAGTTCGCCCTTTGTGGCGTGGAAAACCAGGAGAGTTAACTCGACGACCGTTTGTAAAATTTCGGTACATACAGTCTGAGGCTCTGTGGCATATTTATTGGATGCGAGCCAGCGGAAAATGGCAAGCCTATGAGCCAAATCCAATCTCAAAAGATCTCAATGAGGCACTACAAGTTATTGATGCCGATCAATATGGCTGTTTCTTTGGATAACAAGCTTGGGTTAGTCACCCTAGTTGCATTGCCTTGACTATTAGCTACTCCAGAATAAAAAACAAGATTTATAGTGTCGATGCTAACTTTCAAATGAAAAAAGAGAGCTAGAAGCTCTCTTTTTGAATTCTTGGTGGCCCGGGGCGGAATCGAACCACCGACACAAGGATTTTCAATCCTCTGCTCTACCGACTGAGCTACCAGGCCAAGACTTGGAATTATAAATGAAAGTGTAATCAAGCTGTTAAAAAGTACTTACTGTAGCTAACTCTTCTAAAAAGCTATTGATCCTGCGGCTTGGTGGGGATTTTCTATCCTGTTTACGGTAGGAAGTGGGATAGAGGATTGCTTTTAGACTCTACGGTCTTAAAGCTCTGGCCTTCTGTAGCTGTTGCTGTGCTTTAGCGACTTGTTGACGCTGTCGCTCTGCCTTAATGGCTTCCTGATCTCGCTTGACTTGTTGCTTAAGCGTGTCTATACGCTGCTGCTGTGGCGTCAGTGGCTTTATAGATTTGATAGTTTCTACTTCTTTAATCAGCATCAATATATTTAGCTGGGTTGCTTTAAGCAAAAGCAGGTTTTTTGTAGGTGAAAAACCCTGCGCTTTAATAAACCCCATATTCAAGACAACAAAAAACCCGCACTAGGCGGGTTGATTGATTAAGGCTAATTGGGTTTGATTAGAAACCCACTGTATAAGTAGCCATCACAGTAGTGGATGCTGTAGCTTGGTACGCTTCTTGACGATAGATACCAGTTACACCTAAACGCTGATTCTTCTCAACATCGTAAGATGCGCCAAGCATTGCTGTTGGACGAGTCTTAACAGGATTAGCATTGAAGTTAATCGGAGTAAGCCCTGTAATGCCAGTAGCTGAGTAAGTGCCATTACTTGTATTGGTATCTGTTTCAACGCCAACACTAGCAAAAGCGGTGGCTTGTGGGATGAACTTGTACTGAGCACCAACACCAGCTAAAGCAGTGGTTGCGTTTGTATTGAGTGCTGAGTATGTGAGTGGTGCTGTGACTGTTGAGCTAGCAGCTTCGGTGTAACCATTCATATTGTTTTGTGTATAACGAACACCAACATATGGTGAGACGATGACATTCTCAACAACACCAAAGCCGTACTTCGCAGCTACTTGTGCCCCTTGACTGTTTAGCTGTGATGAACCCGACCCCGCTTCACTAGTGCCGACTACTTGACGAGTCACTGTGGTGTTCTTTTGACCATAAGCAGCTGATACCTTGACTTCTGTACCTGTGCCATCTAGACGCTCATTCCAAGCACCAAAGAGTCCAATGAGTGGCGTGTTATTACCAAGATTAACGGTGGAGCCTGCGTTGTTTACTGATAAGTTTTGGTCAGCATACGCACCAACACGAACAGATGGCATTACGCGATACGCCGCGATTAATAAAGCACTGGTGTTATTCAATCCATTGGCTGCTGATACGGCCGTATTGCGACCACCAGCACTTACACACACATCGTTCTCACCAAAGATATTACAGTCATAAGAAAAACTATTAGCCAATACGTTGTTTTGTAGGGTGAAGGTATTTTGTAGAGCAGAGGCTGTGTTAACGAGTGATTGCTGAGTATCGGCAACTGTTGCGCCGTTCACAATCAAATCCCAAATGCCACCAGTTAAATTCACTTCAGACAAAGTCCAATTTAGTCCGCCATAAGCACCCTTAGTAGCGCCAATTATATTACTAGCAGCAACGCCAGACAAAACGGCCGAGTAAGTGCCCTTGCTCAAGATTGATGCTGCTATACCAGCAGCTCCGCCTCCATAGATACCAAAAGTGGTGGTGCCAGAGCCACCAGTCACAGCCAATTGACCATAATGTGTCGGGCTCGTGATGATAATGTTGTAGTTGGTGGGCAGTGCGCCAGTGTAAGTCAAAGCTGTAGTTGGTAGCGAAGAACGATTACCTCCTTGAGCATTATTCAAAGCATCAATCGTGCCATTATTCGCAATGCCGAAACCAAATGAATTTATTCCGCTTGTGTAGGAAGTAATACTTCCGCTATTAGTCAGCGAAGTAATGGCGCCATTGTTTTCAATCCCAATGCTGTAGGCATTTGCGCCATTTGCGGAAGTAATAATGCTTCCGCTGTTAGTCAGCGCAATAATAGTGTCAAAATTTCTTATCCCCCAAACATATGGATTAATACCATTGAGAGAAACATTGATACTGGCAGCATTAACTAAAGAAGCAATTGAAGTTTGTGCTATGCCACCTCCAATCTCGATACCAACTTGACCAGCATAGTCATATGTAATCGAACTTCCAATCACCCCATTGTTTCTAATAATAACTCCATCAATATCTGACATCATTCCTTCGGCACTTACGAAAGTAACTGAGCCTGATGAACTTATATAGCCACAAGAATTACTGTCATTCAGGTAAAGCGGCGAATTTGTGATGGAGTTCACCGTAGTTGTTCCTCCAGAACAAGTTTGCGCACTCACATCCACAATGACTAGAAAAGCCAGGCTTATTGATAAAGCAATATTTTTAATGTTAAATAATTTCATTGTTATTTTTGCTTGGGCTGTTTGTTGTAATTGGCTCTACGCTCAGGCTTTGGGGTTAGATTGTCTCTAAGTGCCGGGTAAATCACAATAAATACTATCAATTTTGGGGGTTAACCCTAAACAGATTCCCCGCTAAACAACAAAAAACCACCCGAAGGTGGTTTTTTGTTTGATTCAAATTAACGCTGTTTACAAACCAACCGTATAGGTCGCCATCACAGTCGTTGTTTGAACGGCTTGGTATGGCTCTTGCCTATAAATGCCAGTGATACCAATCCTCTGATTCTTCTCAACATCATAGTAAGCACCTATAGTAGCCGTTGGTCTTGTCTTCACTGGATTGGCGTTGAAGTTAATCGGAGTGAGTCCAGCAACACCTGTAGCTGAGTAAGTGCCATTACTGGTATTGGTATCTGTTTCAACGCCAGCACTAGCAAAGACAGTGGCTTGTGGGATGAACCTATATTGAGCGCCAACACCCGCTAAAGCAGTTGTTGCGTTTGTGTTTACCGCTGAGTATGTCAGTGGTGCTGTTACAGAACTAGTAGCTTGTTCTGAGTAGCCATTCATATTGTTTTGTGTGTAACGAACACCAACATAAGGAGAAACAATTGTATTCTCCGCTACACCAAAGCCATACTTAGCCGTTACTTGAGCGCCTTGGCTGTTTAACTGTGATGATCCAGAACCAGCCTCACTCAAACCAACAATTTGACGATTCACGGTGGTGTTCTTTTGACCATAAGCGGCTGATACTTTCACTTCAGTACCAGTGCCATCAAGTCTTTCATTCCAAGCGCCGAATAAACCGATGAGTGGTGTGTTGTTACCTAGGTTCACTGTTGAACCAGCATTGTTCACTGATAAGTTCTGATCGGCGTACGCACCAACGCGAACGGTTGGCATTACACGATAAGCAGCAATTAAGAGTGCGCTGGTATTGTTTAATCCGTTGGCTGCTGATACTTGGGTATTGCGGCCACCAGCAGATACGCAAACATTATTAGCACCGAACACATTACAGTCGTAAGTAAAGCTATTAGCAAGAACGGTATTTTGAAGTGTGAAGGTGTTTTGTAATGCGGATGCTGTGTTGACGAGAGATTGTTGTGTGTCGGCTGTGGAGGCGCCAGTAACAATTAAATCCCAAATAGTTCCAGAAGAATTGTTTAGGCTCCAAGTAAAGCCGTTGTAATTACCCTTGGTGTTATTAAGATTGCTTGATAACACGCCAGACAAAACGCTTGAATAGGTGCCTTTATTCAGCACAGATGCCGCTATACCAGCAACGCCACCAGAGTAGATGCCAAAAGTGGTGGCACCACTAATACCATTTATGGCTAGCTGACCATAGCTCGTTTTGCTATTAATAATGATGTTGTAGTTAGTGGGTAAATTTTGATAGAAAGTTAGCGGGCCATTTGTATTGCCAGCACCCTGTCCGTTATTCAGCGTGGTAATTGTTCCGTAGTTCACAATCCCGTAGTCAGGGCCAGTAATGCTTGCGGTATTAGTGAGAGCATTAATTGTTCCGCCGTTTTGAATGCCGATGTAGCCACTTATCAAACCAGAACCACTATTGGTCAAATTACCAATAGTGCCATTGTTATTGATGCCCATTTGCGGGTTGGTGGTTCCGGCAGTAATTGAGCCGGTATTAGCAATGCTGTTGATCAATCCAGAATTAATAATTCCATATGTTGTACCTGTTATTGAGCCACTATTTTGAATCGAGTCAATGGTTGCTAAAACGGTGTTGGTTCCAGAAATATTATTGCCAGAGTTATATATGGCGTAGTTTGAGCTAATGGTCCCTGAATTTACAATTGAACCAATTGTGGCCGTTGAGCTTACACCCGAATAGCCAAACCCACCAACAGAGGCCGTATTAAATATGCCGTAAGATCCAGTACCCGTTATTGTTCCAGTATTAGTAATTGATCCAATGGAAACATGTGAGGTACTGTTGTTACAGCCCGAAGGACAACCAAGAGCGGCGTCACTAAGAATGGCGTAGCCACTTCCTGAAATTGAGCCAGCATTATTGATCGCATTAATAGTTGAGTAGATTGAGTTATTGGCTCCACTCGCAGATGAGTAAATCAAAATACCATAAAAACCGGAACCAATCGATCCTGTTGCCGCATTGGTAATAGTGCCAACAGTAATATTAGATGGAGATGTACTACTAAAAAAATTAATGCCGAAGTTTCCACTGCCAATTGTTCCGGCATTTGTAACTGAATTAATATCGCTAGCTACTGTTACTGTTGGACAGCTCTGACTGGTGCCAACAGCAATGTTCGATCCCGAACAAGTTTGGGCGCTCACATCGGCAATCGCAAACAAAATAAAACCGGTTACTAATGCGATATTTTTAATATTAAGTAATTTCATTTTTTATTTTTCTTAGATTTTTCTAGCCAACCAATTCAGTAACTAGGTATTGGCAGCCTAGTATCACCAAATTCCATATGAATCACAATAACTACTATCAATTTTGAGTATTAACCCTGGTTAGATTTCCCGTTAAACAACAAAAAACCCGCTCACATCACTGCGGCGGGTCTTTGTGTATCAAACAGCTTATTTACAAGCCCACCGTATACGTCGCCATTACGGTCGTTGTTTGAACTGCTTGGTAGGGCTTATGAGCAACCACTAACCATCAACCCTTCCCTCAAAAGTCTCATTTGATGAATCTAAAAAGACTTCCTCTTCGCCCAAATTATTAGACGCCAAAATATCAAATAGTTCCGCATGCAATTCCTCATTGCCAATAAAGCAGTCGATAAACTTCTTTTGGGAGCTTACATCAACATCCTCGCATCGCCCCTCCTCCTGAACGGCCTCAATTTCCGCCTTTATTCGCCTCCAATTAGAGGCATTCAGATCAATTGCAATTTCGTTGACTGAGGCGATAATTTTAGAGACTATTAATTTCATATTTTGAGCCCTTAGAAGTCATAGCTCAACTTTACCAAGCTCTTGCTGCCCAGCCTTAATCTTCTGCCTAGCTCGCTCAGCCTTAACGGCCTCTTGATCTCGCTTGACACGATCCTTCATTGACTTGAGCCTAGCTTGCTCAGGGCTCAATGGCTTTTGTGGCGCAATTTCATCGAATCTCATAGTTAACCAATCTGTAATGGTTGGTGGGGCACATTACTAGCGCCGAAAATTGCCTTGAAGAGTGCATAGGCTTGAGCTTGATTTTGAGCGAAGAGAATCGTCTCAACCCATAGTCCGCTTGCATTTACTGTTGCCTTATATCTTTTCATATAAATATTTAGCGTCCAGCGTCTAGTTGCTGGACACTTATATTGCTATCGCTTAAACCCACTTCGCAAGCTAGCACTTGCAGTTTCTATTTGAGAATCCAATTCACCAGCCTCAACAGCTGACTTAATAGACTCCAATGCCTTTACTAGCTCTGGACCACTGGATACCTCAACACTAGGCTTACCTTTAGCAAGCTCAATTGTCCAGCTTCCATATTTGACAGAAACACAAACTTTGCCTTGTTCTGACTGGAACCACCAGGGCTTTAACCGCTTAGGCATTTCTACTTGCTTACGCAACCCCGTCTCTTTGTCTTTAATGGTCTTGAACTTTGTTACAACAAAGGGTGTGCCATCCATTTGACTTTTAGCTAATTGGATTTGCTCCCACAGCTTGCTAGAAAGCTTATTTCTACGAATCACGATTGCAGGCATGTGAGTTGGCTTTTTTACTGCAACTAACTTTAAATTACTTAATGCGCTCATTGTTTTCTCCTATTAGTTAATGGGCATAAGTAGTTTGTTTTCGATCTGCTTATTTGGTCGACCTCTTTTTGGCTATTAGTGGAAAACGGCTCATTTTGGATAGAAAAAATATGGTTTTTCTGTGGCAGTCATAAATATTTTTGCGAGTTGCTTGGTTACAAAGTAGATGTCGCATAAAGAAAAAGAAGTTGCAAAGTTGAGTTTGAGTAGTTGCTTGTAAGTTACTCGTAGTGGCAAATGAGTAACTCTGACTAAGCGACACGACTTCGTAACTCCTCTTTTGAGATCTGCGACTTTTAATGCAACTGATCTCTTCTGATCTCTCTTGTAACCAACCAAGCAACTAGCAACGAGAACTCAAGGAGAAAATAAATGAGAGAAATCGCAATCAGAGGTTTTATTAATGAGAAGTACAACACCCCATTTGGTAAAGGCTTGTTTCGCAGAGCTATCTATAACGGCTCTGTGGAACTACTCAATCCCAATCAAAAGTACCTAGTGGACTTTTATGAGTATGAGCAATTTCAACATACCGCTAAATCGGATCAGCAAATTAGAACTTTAAAGAAGTTTGATTGCGTATTTCAGGCCAGCGTGACCACCCATTTCAGGCAAATGACCGGTCATTTCAGAGTGAGCGTGACCACCTGTTTCAGAATCAGCGTGAC